>JBMTZD010000154.1:0-2003 GCA_049455235.1 Steroidobacteraceae bacterium | reverse complement strand
CCATCGTCTTTCCGTCCGGGCGCGTAGTGCCTTCGTCCCGGTGAACTGCGGGGCAATCCCACACGAACTTCTCGAGAGCGAACTCTTCGGACATACCAAGGGCGCCTTCACGGGGGCTTTGGTCGATCGTCGCGGCCGATTCGAGATGGCGAACAGCGGCACCTTATTTCTCGATGAAATCGGTGATATGCGCCTCGAAATGCAGGTCAAACTGCTGCGTGTGCTGCAGGAGCGCTCGATCGATCGGGTCGGTGACGAGCGTCCGTTCCCGGTGGATGTGCGCATCATCGCGGCGACGCACCGCCACCTCGAAGACGCCATCGGCGCCGGGGAATTCCGAGCAGATCTCTTTTACCGCCTCAACGTGATCCCGCTCTACGTGCCACCTCTGCGCGAGCGCGACCAGGACGTGTTGCTCTTGTTCGATCATTTTGCGCGCCGTAGTGCCGCGAAAGACCGCGCTCCCGTACGCGCCGGAAGCTGTCTGCGGGAGTGGATGCTCGGCTACGACTGGCCGGGAAACTGTCGCGAGCTGCTCAATTTCGTCGAGCGCCTGACAGTGCTCTGGCCGGGCGAAGAGCTGACGCTCGCCAACATCCCATCGGCCTTGTTGCCGCGAAAACGGGGTGCTTCAGCGCCATCGACCGAGGAGCAGCGTGCGGTGCTCGACATGTGGCAGTGGGATAACGAGCCTGCCGCTGCACCTGCCGAGTCGGATTCGTCCGGTTCGCTCGAGTGGGCGGCTGCGGTAGGGATGCCGAAGGTTCCGGAGGCCTCTGCAAAGATGTCCTCGATAGACCTCAAGCAACTGCTCGCCGACTACGAGGCGTCTTGGGTCCGCGAGGCGATGCGGGTCACCTCGGGCAATATCACCCATGCGGCGGATCTGCTCGGTTTGCCGCGCACCACCTTCATCGAACGACTGCGCAAATACGAGCCCTCGGTTTTCCGACAGTAATCGATTTTCAGTCATCGAGGCCTGTAAGGCACTGTTCTTTCGAGAGTTTTCTTTCTTGGCATACGAGTTGCTAGAAGCATCACGTGTCCGCGAACGCAGAAAACATTCACGATGCTCTAACCTCGCCATCCATGGCTTCCGCCGTGACGATGGGCGACGCCCGTGAGGGCGGCGGACACGAGATGGTCTACGGTGATCCGTTCACCAAACAGCTGCTCGCGCTTGCGACGCGTGTGGCGCGTACGGAGGTCACGGTCCTCATCGGCGGTCCCTCGGGTACCGGTAAGGAAGTCTTGGCGCGGGTGATCCACCAACACTCGCTGCGTCAAAAAGGGTCCTTCGTGGCCTTCAACTGCGCATGTTTACCCGAGTCGATGGTGGAAGATTTGTTGTTCGGTCACGAGAAGGGTGCCTTCACCGGGGCGGTTCAGCGCTTCGACGGATATTTTGCGCAGGCCGACGGCGGGACACTGTTCCTTGACGAAGTGGGTGAGTTGCCGATGTCCGTGCAGGCGAAGTTGCTGCGCGTACTGCAGGAGCGCGAGTTCACGCCACTCGGTTCGACCACGCCTCAGAAAACCAAATTCAGATTACTCGCTGCGACGAATCGCGACCTCAAGGGCGACGTGCAGGCGGGGCGGTTCCGGGAAGATCTCTATTACCGGCTCAATATTTTCCCGTTGCAGATGAAGCCGCTGAAGCAACGTCCGGGTGACATTTTGCCGCTCGCGCGTGCTTTGATCGAGCGACACCGCTACATCTCCGGCGACTTGCAGCTCGATTCGAGCGCCATCGAGGCGCTGCATGCCTACGACTGGCCGGGAAATGTGCGCGAGCTCGAAAACGTGATCCAACGTGCGATGGTCATCGCCGATGGTCCGCTATTGACCGCTTTCCACCTCGGGCTCGATGCCTCGCTTCCGCCTGAGTTCATGGGCGTGCCATCCCGCACTGCAGCGACCGCCGGCATGTCGGCGGCTCATCATTCGACGATGGACGATTCGCCCAAGGTCGAGCCTTCTCTCGCCGACCGTCGCGCGATGCA
>JBMTZD010000153.1:0-2081 GCA_049455235.1 Steroidobacteraceae bacterium | reverse complement strand
GCAACGCCGCTCGCTTGGTGGCTCGCTCGAACCACATCTCGCTGGCGCGGCGTGATCATCGCCCTCGTAACGCTACCCCTCGTCCTGCCGCCAACTGTTCTCGGCTTTTATATTTTGATCTCACTGGGGCCCGACGGCTGGATTGGTAACGTCACCACCGCGCTTGGTCTTGGGTTGTTGTCGTTTTCGTTCACCGGTCTCGTCTTGGGCTCGGTGATTTTTTCTCTGCCATTTGCAGTTTATCCGATCCTTTACGCATTTGAGACATTGGGCTCTCGACCACTTGAAGTTGCCGCGACGTTGCGCGCCAAGCCACTTGATGCATTTTTCAGTGTTGCGCTGCCGCTCGCCAAGCCAGGACTCTTAACAGCCGCGGTGCTGACGTTCGCCCATACGGTCGGTGAATTTGGCGTCGTATTGATGATCGGCGGCGATATACCAGGTGAGACCCGCGTCGTGGCGACCCAAATCTTTGGGCATGTCGAGGCGATGGAATACGAAGCCGCGCATCGACTCGCAGCGCTGATGGTGGCGTTCTCGTTCGTCATGCTGATCGCCCTGACACGACTTCGCAGGCGCGCCGGAGGCGCGCTGCCATGACCACCAACGTAACAAAGCCGATTTCGCTATCGCTAGCGCTCATACGCCAAGGCTTTACGCTTTCGATCAATATCGAAGCCCCTTCGCGGGGCGTCACTGTCCTGTTTGGCCCCTCTGGCTCTGGCAAGACCACGGTATTGCGATGCATCGCGGGTCTCGAGCGCGCCTCGGGGCGTGTATCGATCGGCGATGAAATTTGGCAAGACGATCAAAGAGAGATTTTTGTTCCCACTTGGGAGCGCGAGCTTGGCTATGTCTTTCAAGAAGCGAGCTTGTTCGATCATCTCGATGTTCGAAACAATCTGGAATACGGACTGAAGCGACTTCGTCTGCAGCGGGAAAGTGCCCGCACGGCGTTAGATGATGCGATCGAGCTGCTCGGTATCAGTGCGCTGTTAGATCGATCGACCGCCAATCTCTCGGGTGGTGAACGACAGCGCGTCGCCATCGCTCGTGCGCTCGTCACAAGACCGAAGATACTGCTGCTAGATGAACCACTCGCCTCACTCGACATCGCGCGTCGCAAAGAGATTTTGCCTTGGCTTGAGCGTCTGCATCGTGAACTGCAGATCCCGGTGATCTATGTAACCCACTCGCTCGATGAGCTGACAAGGCTTGCCGATCACGCGGTGATGCTCGATCGCGGGTGCGTCTCAGCTAGCGGCAGCTTACAAGCGATCTGCACGAACCCAGCGATGGCCTCAGCGGCGGGTGATGAGGCTGGCGTCGTGATCGAAAGTCGAATCACAGGCGTCGACCCAGAGTTTCATCTGGCCGAGGTGGCCTTTGGTGACTGCCCTTTGTGGGTTCGTGATGCCGGGCTCACGACGGACGCAACGATTCGCCTTCGCATCCTAGCGCGCGACGTGAGTCTCGCGACTTCAGCGCAAAGTCACAGCACGATCCAAAACGTCATTCCAGGCGTGATCGAGTCGATCACCAACGACGCGCACGCATCGCAGGCGCTTGTTGCCGTTCGCTGCGCTAAAGAGGTTCTACTCTCGCGCGTGACACACCGAGCGCTGGCGACACTCAAGCTCGGCGAAGGCTCACCGGTCTGGTGTCAGGTGAAGTCGGCGGCGCTGATTGATTAGCGAGCAGGGCGACCGGGCGGCCGATTTTTACTGCGTTGCGCCGGCTGCATGCATGACGGCCACCCAAACTGGCGGAGAGAGAGGACTCACTACTTTCATGAGGTCAGCGATTAATGCGCTGCCCTACCCACTTTATCTGAGGCCACTCGGTAGAACAGCGTGTTTCTTCATCACGAAGTTTTCTGCTGCGAGGTGTCCATGCCGTTGCCGAACGTAGTGAGCGGTCGAACGCCGCAATGCAAAGCGCGATCCAAACGCAGCCTACGTCGCTGTCTCAACCCTGCGGCCTATGGGTGCAAGACCTGCCGGTTTCACGGCGCTCGTCGAAAAGAAACGATCAGACGGGGCGCAGATCACCCAGCCTATGTCCACGGTCGCGAGACTCGG
>JBMTZD010000152.1:0-2180 GCA_049455235.1 Steroidobacteraceae bacterium | reverse complement strand
TGAGGCGATCGGTACTGACGCTCATCCAGCATGTGGATCGCGAGTAGGTCGCCGAACGTACGCGTCATGTAGAGCGACATCTCCCCGCGTCGCGGGAGGGCCGATCGCGGCAGGGGCAGGTGCTCCCAATACGCCTGATACGCTGCCGCGCGTCGTGCAGCGAACCCTTCCTGACCGTCCGGGTGCTCGGCGACGAGGCCCGCGTAATCGTTGTCGACCTCATGATCGTCGTGCGTGACGAGCCACGGGCAGTGGGCGTGCGCGGCGCGCAACAGCGGATCACTCCGATACCAAGCGTAACGAAGCCGGTAATCATGGAGTGTCTTGCACTCGCCGGTGTCGTGGCGGCGGACGGGAGAGCCCGTGTTGTTTTCGTAAATGTAATCGCCCACGTGAACGATGAGATCGGTGCCTCGATCGAGCATGTGCGCGTACGCGTGGTAGTACCCTTGTTCGTAATGCTGACAACTCGCAACGGCGATCGCGAGAGGCGTCTGCCGTTCGCCGATGGGTGCCGTCCACGTTCGGCCGATGGGGCTTCGATGATCGCCGGCTCTGAATCGATAAAAGAATTCGCGCCCCGGAGGAAGTCCGCGCACTTCGAGATGCACGGAATGTGCAAAGCGCGCTTCGGCTCGCGTGACACCCGACTGCACGACTTTCGTAAAATTCGGATCGTCGGCGATCTCGTACTGGATCTCGAGGTCGTCCCTTCCGTGATTCGCCTCGCGCGTCGTCGGATGCGTCGCCAATCTCGTCCAGAGCACCATCCCATCGCTGACGGGATACCCCGAGGCCACCCCGAGAACGAAAGGATCGCTTGTGAACCTCGGGCGGCGCAGCGACTGCGGTGTGGTGCCCTGAACAGGCAATCCGAATCCTGCACTCGCGAGGGCTGCCGAGGCGAGAGAGGTAGAGAGAAAATCACGACGATTCGCCATGAGCGCCAAGTGTATCCGTTGGCATGCTAGTTTTCGTGAGGTGTTCGGAGGAATGATTCGATGACCCAGCCGGCTGCGCCGCTCGATCCGATGACGCCACGACAGGACGGCCGCCCCGTGCTTTGCGGTCCGCTTTCGGGTCTTGTTTTGGCGTCTGGCGATCTCGAGCGCTGTCGGCGTTTTTACGGCGGCGCACTCGATCTGCGAGTCGATCGACAGCATTGGGTCGGTGAGCCAGCCCGAAAGCTGCGAGATCACTGGGGTGCTGCAGGGGGCGAGGCGCTCGATTTACTCGTGCTAACACGCTCGGGTCTCCCGGATGCTCTCACCGTGCACGTGGTTCAGATCGATGGCGCGCGTCCGACGTCGAGGCCGGGGCTCGATTGTCGTTACGACGGTCCGCTTGGACTTGGTGTTCCGGTGAGGGGCCTCGCGCGACGACACGCGATCGTTGAGGCGTACGGATTCGAGGCCAACGCGGGCGTCACCACGATGACTTTCCCGCGCGCAGACGGGACGACGTATGACATCGGCGAAACCCACTGGGTGGCGCCGGACGATGTGATGGTGCCGGGCGTTGATCGCGCGCATCTGCAGCCGGTCGGGTCGATCGACACGGCGCTTGAGATCGGTGGGCCGAGTTACGCGAGTGCCTTAGTCAGTGACGTGGATCGCTGCGGCGAATTCTTCGATACCGTACTCGGCTATGAGCTGCGTCGTGAGTTCACCTTCGAGAGCGAGGGACCCGAGGGCGGTATGCGTTTAGCTAAGGGCCTCCGCGTCCGTTTTCAGCAATGGTTCGCACCGGGCTCTCGAACCGGATACCTTGTCATCATGCAGTTACTTGGGGGCGGTCTACGTCCGCCGAACGGGCTCGGTCTTTTCAATCGTGGTATCGGGCTGTGGTCTTTTCCGACGACGAAGTTCGCGGCAGTGCAGGATCGCGTCGCGCGTCAGGGTGTCAGAGTGTTGAGTCCGCCAGCCGATATCGGGGATCCAGGACTCGGGTACAGACACTCGATGGTGGTGGCGACGCCTGACGGCTTCCCGGTGGAGATCGTACGGTGCTGAGCAGAATTTCCATCGCGGTTTTAATGTTGACGCTCGGCGGCTGTACCACCCCCGATATTCTTGACTGTCGTGCGGCCGGTGGGCTCACTCCCGACTGCCGCTTCGAAAATCCGGAAGATTTTGCCAAGAGCCCAAAGGGAACCGCGCTCATCGTCAGCGAGATGGGGC
>JBMTZD010000151.1:0-2183 GCA_049455235.1 Steroidobacteraceae bacterium | reverse complement strand
GATGAGCACGCATGTCGTCATCCGAGAACGAATCATGAAACCTTGGATCATCGACCCCCCTACAGTTAAGTCGCGTAGAAGTTGCAAGTGCAGAACAATTCGACGAATACCGAATGTATTCTCTATGGCGCGACGGCTGCGGCACCCGGTCTGCGCGGATCCGCCGCACCCAAGAAATAACCGTCCTCAAGAACGATCGCCTGAACACTGCCCATCGTCACGCTCGGCTTCGTTTTATGACCCATTTTTTCGAGGCGGTTACGCGTATCCGGGTTGTAGTAAGGCTCGACTTCGAGCGCACCCGAGCCTTGCGACACGCGCGGCTGATGAATGGCTTCATCAATATTGAGCTTGAAGTCGATGGCGTTGACCACGACTTGTAAAATCGTATTGACGATTCGACCTCCGCCCGGAGTTCCGACCGCCATCCAAGGAGAATCACCCTTGAAGATTAACGTGGGGGTCATCGTCGACGCCATACGCTTGCCACCCTGCATCGCATTCGGTGGTAATGGCTCGCCCCGCTGCGAAGCCACCAGCGCGCGTTCGTGACTGAAGTTGTTCATTTGATTATTCAAAAGAATTCCGGTCCCATCAATCATGGCGCCGGAACCAAAGTCTGAACCCAGCGTGTACGTAACGGAGACCAAATTACCCGCAGAGTCAGCTATCGAATAATGCGTCGTACTCTGGCTTTCGTAGTCTGCCGGATTCCCCGCCTTAACGGCTGAGTCTTTGCTCGCCTTGCGTGGTTTGATCAGCCTCGCTCGTGCGGCCGCGTATTCCTTTGAAACCAAGCCCTCGAGCGGCACCTTGGCAAACGCAGTATCACCCAGATGGGCAACACGATCGCGGTGCCCCAATCGCATCGTCTCTGCTAATAAATGCACGGCATCGGCAGAGCCAGGCTCGAACTTCGACAGATCGAAATTCTCGAGAATGTTGAGCATCGTCAACAGGGTTACGCCGCCACTCGCCGGCGGCGCCGTATAGAGGGTGTAACCACGGTAGGTACTGCTCAAGGGCTCACGTTCGATAGCTCGATAAGCCGCAAGGTCAGTACGCGTGATCAACCCGCCTTGTCGCTGCATGTCCGCTTCGATGCGGGCGGCGATCTCGCCGCGATAAAACGCATCGCCGCCGCCCTTGGCGATTTCATCGAGCGTCCAAGCGAGCTCCGCTTGTAGCAAGCGCTCGCCGGCACGATAGCCACTACCATCCGCTTTGAAGAACGTGCGCTGCGCCGACTCACTGGATTGCAGACGCTTTTTCCCCCAACCGAATACGAAAGCCTCATCAGCACTGAGGACGACGCCATCGCGCGCGAGCGCAACAGCAGGATTGACCAACTTGCTCCATGGCAACTTTCCGTACTGTTTGTGAGCAAGTTCCAAACCGGCGACCGTACCGGGCACAGCGGCAGCGCGATATCCTACCGATGCGGCCTCGGTCTCCTCGCCTTTGGCGTCGAGAAACATCTCGAGCTTGGCTGCCTGCGGCGCGATGCTACGGAAATCAATGACGGTGACTTTTTTCTCACCAGCAACATACGCAGTAAGGAATCCGTCACCACCGATATTGCCGGCACGCGGCAGCGTGACTGCCAAGGCAAAGCCCACCGCGACGGCCGCGTCGATCGCATTGCCCCCTTCAGCGAGAATCCGTGCGCCGATAGCACTCGCCATTTCATTCTGCGAAACCACCATCCCCTGTAGGCCCACGCGAGGCGAGTGAATGCTCGGATACTCGAGGAGGCTCTGCCGCTGCGCCTCCGCGTTGGCCGACAAAAAACACAAGAATATTGCAGATAAAACGAGCCCTAACTGTCGACCCATTAGGGCTAGCCCGTACCGCGTATTTCCCGTATTCATATACCCTCTTCCCCTAGCCGGTTTACGGCATTCAATACTAAAAGGAGAGGGACGTGCAATCGAGAGGGAAAATAGCGATCGACATTTTCGTCGCGCTGACCATCGGCGCGAGCGCGCCGCTGTTGGCGCAACAACCAGCGCCCGCAGATGAGGTGCTAGAAGAGGTTGTTGTTACCGGCTCACAAATTCGCGGTGCCGTCATTTCTGACGCACTTCCGATCTCGATCGTCGGCAGTGAGACCATCGAAATCTTCGGGATCGACTCAGGCGATCAGTTGCTCGATCTCATCCCGGAGAACGGTAATAACTTCG
>JBMTZD010000150.1:0-2242 GCA_049455235.1 Steroidobacteraceae bacterium | reverse complement strand
TTGGAGGACTGCACAGCCAGCTCGCGCATGCGTTGCAAAATATTTTGCAGCTCTTCCATCGAGCCCTCGGCAGTCTGTGCCATCGAAATGCCATCATTGGCGTTTCGGATGGCCATATTCAGGCCCTCGATCTGGTTGCGCATGCGGTTGGCCACTGCGAGACCGGAAGCGTCATCCAGTGAGGAGTTGATTCGCTTGCCTGAGGCGAGGCGCTGCATGGTCGTTTCCATGTCACCTCGATTCATTGCCAGGGCCCGCTCGGTCTTGATCGAGGCCATGTTCGTATTGATCGTAAGAGCCATCTGGATCTCCGTCGAAAACTCGTCGGTCAAACTGACCGGTGAAAATAACTAAGCAAGCTACATGCCAATCATGGGATTGTCTGTTACTCCAGTCATCGGCGAAGCAATTCTCGAGCCAGAGTCTTCGGCTCGGTAGAAGTGGGGAGGGACGGCGACTCGTAACGGCACACATATATTAAGGTGGCGGATTCCGAAATGACCCAGGGTTCGAGCCACGGCCGTCGCGGCAAGCCGTTGCCGGTTCCCCGCGGACTTTTGCCGCTCTCTACCGCTTACGATCATGAATCGACGCAGTCTCGACAGTGGCACGTAAGTTGCTTCAGATCTTCCGCGAAGAACCCTTTGTGGGTTTTCAGGAACTTCGGGAGTCAACCACCCATGCCGAATTTAGATCGAGTTCTCGGTGCCTTTCCAACCGCGGCGGCCGTTCAGGCTCGTCGCCTGGAGGTCATCGCGGGCAATATCGCGAATGCTACGACGCCGAATTATCGCGCGCGTGATGTCGATTTTCGCAAGGTCATGGCCGAGACCGGCGAACAGCCGCGTCTGTCGGTGACTCATCTGAAGCATATCGCGACACCGGAGCAACTTACGAAGGACGCTCTGTTGTTCCGCATTCCGCTTGCGCCCTCGCGCGACGGCAACACAGTGGAGACTCACGTTGAAGAAGCTGCCTATGGTGATGCTGCTGGCCGCTACCTGGCCGCCCTGCGCTTCGCGGAAGGGGCGCTCTCTGGGATGCGCAAAGCGTATCGCGGCGATTAAACGACGAATAGCTGACGGAGATCGCTTATGTCTCTCACGAACATCCTCAAACTCTCTGGCGGTGCACTAAACGCACAGACAGTTCGTTTGAATACCGTGGCCTCGAATCTCGCGAACGTCGAGACCGTTGCCAGTTCTGCTGATGAAGCCTTCAAGGCTAAGCGACCAATCTTTCAAACGGTATTACAGAGCGCCACCAATGAAATCGAAAGCGGTTTTGGTGTGAGTGTCAAAGGCATTTCTGAGACGTCGCGTCCCAACGCGAAAATTTATGATCCGGGAAATCCGCTCGCGGACAAAGATGGTTACATCTATCGTTCGAATGTGAACCCGCTCGAAGAAATGACGGACATGCTCGATGCGGCCCGTGCGTATGAAACCGCACTGACGACCGCGAGCACGGCGCGCGAGTTGATGATGCGTACCATCGACATGAACACTAAGTAAGGAATCTGCGTCATGGCTAACAGCATTATTCCAAACTCAAGTCGTCAGGCGCTGCCGCCAGGGGTGCTCAGCTACGAGACCGAGAAGCAGCAAGAAGTGCAACGATCTGGAACTCTCGGTCAGGAAGACTTCCTAAAACTCATGACGGCACAATTGAAAAATCAGGACCCCATGAAGCCGATGGAAAATGGCGAGTTTTTGGGGCAGATGGCGCAGTTCTCCACCGTCTCGTCGATTGGCGAAATGTCAAAGCAGCTGCAGGCGCTGAGTGATCAATTCGTGTCGAGTCGCATGCTCTCGAGCGGCTCTCTGATCGGTCGACAGGTTTTATCTGAGGGAAACTACGGAGATCTGCAGGACGGTGTGCCACTCGATGGCGTCGTCCGGCTGACCGCGCCTGTCGACGGCGCAGTAGTTTATGTACGCAATGCCGTCGGTCAGGTAATGGAGACCTTTGAGCTCGGTCCTGCGGGCAAGGGTGATTATCCATTCTCGTGGGACGGCGCTCTCCCTGGTGGAGTGAACGCTCTACCGGGTCAATATAAAGTCGACGTTGCTGTGACGCGTGCTGGGAGGACTGAGTCTGCCCGCGCGCTTCTCTACACGCCGGTCAATAGCGTGACGATGAGCGGACAAGACGTGGTTCTGAATTTGCAAAACGGAGCCACAGTCCCGTTGTCGCAAGTCACTACGATGCGTTGAATTCTTCAAAACAGTTTTAACGGAAG
>JBMTZD010000149.1:0-2249 GCA_049455235.1 Steroidobacteraceae bacterium | reverse complement strand
CGTCCACACCGAACGGTCGCGGCGGGCGCGCTCCTCGGTGGTGTACAGCGGTCGGCCCACAGGGGGCGGTGAGGCATCGGGCATGGGTGGTCTCGCACCACGGATTCAGCCCGAATGTATTAAAGAGGGCACTGAATGTCAATTTAGATTGACGTCTAGTCAAATTGACAAATTAGGGGTTTGGTGTCTATATGTGTCAGTCTGCGACGAAGCGAGAGGGGACTCATGGAAACCACCCTCTCAAACGGTACACGGAAGTCGTCGCGCGGACGGGGGCCAATCAGGCATCGAGCATAGGCTCGGCCCTGGTCGAGGATGACGGCATGACTGACTTCACGATCTCATCGACCGCCGAAGGTGGTCGTCTCACGCTGCTTCGCACCATCGAGGGCGAAGTGATCCCGCGGTTGGTGCTCGCCCATCGAGGGCGTGCCTCGGATGCGACCTGTGACCATTCTGGTGTAATTCGCCCAGGTCTAACCGAAATCGGACGCCTGACTGAGCTCGTTCTCTCGGGCCAGGTGGCCGAAGCCACATCCTATCTTGAGGGACTTTTCTACCTCGGCATGCCGCCGGAGGTGGTCTATCTCGATCTGCTAGCGCCAGTTGCAAGAAAATTGGGTGTGATGTGGGAGCGAGATCAGATCGACTTCGTCGCCGTGACGCTCGGTCTGCGCCGTCTGCAGCAGCTCGCGCATCAAATCAGTGAAAACGCAGAGGGTGGCCAGAGCGTACCGGCAAAGTCCGGGCACCGCGCCTTATTCGTGGCGCTTCCTGGCGAGCAACATGTTTTCGGCACGCAAATTGTGGGCGACATGTTGCGCCGGGCGGGCTGGGATATCTGGGATGCGCCGGGAGCCACCGAGCGGGATATACTCGCACTCACTAAAAACGAATGGTTCGCTGTGGTCGGTTTATCCATCAGCGCGCCAGAACAAATGGAGCCTCTCGCCCTCATCATTCGACAGATACGACGCCAGTCGCTCAATCGGGCAGTTCGCATCATGGTAGGCGGGCACCCGTTCGCCGGACACCCCGACCGGGTTGCTTTGGTGGGTGCAGATGCCACGGCCACGGACGGACGAGACGCGGTCTTGCAGGCGGAACGATTGCTGGAGTTGATGAGTCAAGGGAACTGACGCGGTCAAAAAAATGTGAAAAAGTTCAAGGCGCCAAGGAAGGCCCTGAGTGATCTCGATGCCGAGGCGGTGGCAACCGTCATCATGGCTGCAGCGGATATTGCGCTGATTATCGATCGTCGGGGTGTCATCAAAGATATCGCCATGGGTCAGGCAGGTCTCTCTGCCGACCTAGATGCTGGCTGGATCGGCAAGCCCTTTACCGAGGTGGTGACCGGCGAGAGCGAACCGAAAGTCCGTATGTTGCTCGCGGAAGGCGAGGCGGCAGATTTAGCGGCCAGACAACTCAATCACCCGGGTCGCGACGGTACCACCATCCCGATTAGCTACAGCTTGCGAGCACTCGGTGCCGACGGTCTTCGCATTGCGGTGGGTCGCGATCTTCGCGGTTTGGCGGAGTTGCAGCAGCGCTTGATCGAAGCTGAGCAATCCTTGGAACGCGACTACTCGCGTTTGCGATTAGCCGAGACGCGCTATCGACTCTTGCTGCAATCGAGCACCGATCCGATTCTGATTATTGATGCGGCCACGCAGAAGGTCGTTGATCTTAATTCGGGAGCGGCCAAGTTGTTGGGTGGAACGCCGCAACGACTCGTGGGCCAGACATTTGGTGATGCACTAAAGCCCGCTTCACTGCGGGCTTTTCTCGATTGGCTCACGGCTTTACGCACGACGGGTCGCGCCGATGTACTGCGCGTTCGTTTCGCCGCGGATAATGGTGAGCAGCGCATAGCAGGTGCCTTGTTTCGCCAGGAAAATGTTTCGCACGTGCTGCTGCGCATCACGCCAGTGACGGCGCCTGTGGCAGCGCAGGTCGAGAGTCCGATGCGGCTCGCCGATATCGTGCGCGCGCTGCCGGACGCGCTCGTCGTGACCGATGGCGATGGTCGCGTATTCGGTTGCAACCGCGCGTTTTTGGATTTGGCGCAACTCGCGACCGAGGAGCAGGCCCGCAACGAATCGCTCGAGCGTTGGCTCGGTCGACCGGGTGTTGATCTTGGTGTCCTGCTCGCCAACCTGAAACAACATGGCACTGTGCGACTGTTCGCAACGAGCGTGCGTGGTGAGCTCGGTTCGTCGGCGGAGGTCGAGATCTCTGCGGTAGGGGTA
>JBMTZD010000148.1:0-2308 GCA_049455235.1 Steroidobacteraceae bacterium | reverse complement strand
CGCTCGCTGACGAGTCGTTACCCTTTGAGTTACGGGTGGAACCTGAGCGTCGCATCGTCCCCGAGTTCGCGCTCAACATTCGCATGAGTGGCTGGTTTAAGCAGCAACTCATCAAACTCGCCTGCTTCGAGCACGTGACCCGAGGGCTTTATTTGACCTTTGATGCAGACGTAGTGTGCACACGCCGCGTCACGGCAGCTCAACTCATCGGCGATGGTCGCGGCGTTTGCGTCTCTTATCCGGATGAGACGTTTCGTTACTGGTACGAACGCATCGAGCAGGTCATGCGCATCCGGATTCCCGCAGGTCAGGGTTGCCACAATGTCACTCCAGCCCTGTTGCACACCGGCGGCATGGGCGCATTGAAGGCAACGATCGATGACAAGCTCGCGCGCGGCGAGTACTCGCGCGGACTGCGCGGTCTGAAGCAACGCTGGTGGCTACGCCAAACGCGTCATTCCACAATCTATGCGCCGTGGCGGGTGTTCCTCGCGGCGGCGAGACCTTGGACCGAGTACGCGCTCTACTACAGCGTTCTGGAGCACAACGGTCTCTTTGATCGATATCACGTACGCCGGGATTGCGGCATTTATGACAACGAACGCTCGCTGTGGCACGCCGAGCATCAACAAATTCCCGCCGACTAGGACCCGAGTCCGGCCTTTATCGGAACGGGGCCGCCCTGGTTTCTCGTCGCCCAGTCGAACACCGGAATCGGTGCGGAAGATTACCGGCAGCGCCTTGCACCACTGTTGCGGGCGGACTGAGCGGCCTCGGTATCGCGTTTCGACGCTGGATTTGCGCTTTTTGAGTGGGCTCACGCGCAAAGCGCAGGGTTACTGTCGCACGGGGTTGCTGTTACAATGCCGCGCGGCGGGACCGTCTCAAAGGAAAACCTCGGCTCCGCTCAAGTTTCAGTAACTGCCTAAGAGGAT
This sequence comes from Steroidobacteraceae bacterium, assembly GCA_049455235.1. Lineage (GTDB taxonomy): Bacteria > Pseudomonadota > Gammaproteobacteria > Steroidobacterales > Steroidobacteraceae > UBA964. The sequence continues at coordinate 1,373 of JBMTZD010000148.1, read as the reverse complement.
CCCTAACCATGAAGACTCCGTTCGTCGTAAAGATGGCCGCCGTCGTCGCCGTTGCCGGTCTCGCCGGCTGCACCGACCTCAAGCCGATGCAGGCTCAGATCGACAACCTGAAGACCCAGGTTGCGAGCCTCCAGACGCAGGTTGCCGCCGCCAAGAGCACGGCTGATGCCGCCAATGGCGCTGCCGCCAACGCCGCCAATGCCGCCAACGGCGCGCAGTCGACCGCCAATCAGGCGCTCGCGGCTGCCCAGGCGAGCCAGTCCTGCTGCGATGCGACGAACGAGAAGCTCGATCGCATGTTCAAGCGCTCGATCTCCAAGTAATCGACCGCTGCCAACAGGCAAAAAAACGCCGCGCATCGCGCGGCGTTTTTTTTCGTCTCAAAGTTTTTTCTCAGAATCTGATCAGCGCCGAACCCCAGGTGAGCCCGCCGCCGAACGCCTCAAGCAGGATCAAATCGCCCCGCTTGATGCGACCATCACGTACACCAGCATCGAGCGCGAGCGGTACGGAGGCCGCAGACGTATTGCCATGCTCGGCGACCGTGACGATCACGCGCTCCATCGGCATATCGAGCTTCTTAGCCGTCGCCTGAATGATGCGGATATTGGCCTGGTGCGGCACCAGCCAGTCGATCGCGGATTTATCGAGCCCATTGGCCGCGAGCGTTTCGTCCACGATCGAACCTAAGGATTTCACGGCGACCTTGAAAATCTCGTTGCCGGTCATCCGAATGAACGCATCGAGCCGACCCGTGGCGTCGCGGGAGAAGCCCTTGGAAGGACCTCCCGAGCAGTAGAGCAAATCTTTGTAGTTGCCGTCGGTATGCAGATGCGTCGAAATGATACCCGGCTCGTCGGCCGGCTTGAGCACCACGGCGCCTGCGCCGTCGCCGAACAATATCGCGGTACCTCGATCCGTCCAGTCGACGATACGACTCAAGGTTTCGGCACCGATGACGAGTGCGCATTGAGCCTCGCCCAGGCGAATGAACTTGTCTGCGACCGACAGCGAGTAGATGAAACCACTGCAGGCCGCCTCGAGACCGATCGCCGGACAGGCGCTGCGGATTCCGAGTTTCTGCTGCAGCAACGCACCGCAGTTGGGAAATACCAGATCGGGCGTCGTCGTACCGAAGACGATGAGGTCGACCTCTTCCGGCTTTGTACCAGCAGCGTCGAGCGCACGCAGCGCCGCCTGATACGCGAGGTCGACAGTGGTTTCACCCTCAGCGGCAATGTGTCGCTTGCGGATACCGGTACGCTCTTGAATCCACTCGTCGGTGGTCTCGACCATCTTTTCGAGATCGGCATTTGTTAGCACTTTCTCGGGAAGATGGCTTCCAGTGCCGGCGATCCGCGAATATTTGAGCA
>JBMTZD010000147.1:0-2333 GCA_049455235.1 Steroidobacteraceae bacterium | reverse complement strand
GATTTGCTCGAATCCTCTCCTTTGCACGGCGGCAACGCCGATTATGTTGAAGCTCTCTACGAACAGTATTTGACAGACCCGGCCAGCGTGGACACCCGCTGGCGCGAGTACTTCTCGAAGCTGCCGCGCGGAACGAGCGGGGCAGAGGCCTTCCACCGATCGATTCAAAGTGGCATTGCGCAGCGCGCGAAGTTCGCGCGCGAGTTTGGTGTCAGCGCCACGGCCCGGGGCGGTGATGTGGGCGAAGAGGGTGGCAAGCAAGGCGCGGTCGCCCGTCTCGTCCAGATCTATGCGAACCGCGGGCATTTGATCGCCAATCTCGATCCGCTCGGACTGACGCGCCGCGAGCGCCCGAAGGTGCTCGATTTGGCCTACTTCGGCCTCTCTGATGCCGATCTCGGATCGGTATTCCATACGGGCAGTCGCACTGAAGGTATACCGAAGCGAGCGACGCTTCGCGAGATTCTTCAGACGCTGAACCAAATCTATGCGGGTACGGTCGGTGCGGAGTTCGCACACGTATCGAACACGGACGAGCGGCTCTGGTTGCAGGATGAGTTTCAAGTTGGACGCGTCAATCAGCGATTTTCCGCTGAGGAGCGACGAAACATTCTTTGGCAGCTGACTTCTGCCGAGGGGCTCGAGCGCTATCTGCACACCAAGTACGTGGGGCAAAAGCGCTTTTCTTTGGAAGGCGGCGAGTCTCTTATTCCGTTGCTCGATGATCTCGTGCAGACGGGTGGTTCACTGGGTGCTGAAGAGTTTGTGATCGGCATGGCGCATCGTGGGCGCCTCAACGTACTCGTCAACGTGCTCGGCAAATCGCCCAAAGATTTGTTTTCTGAGTTCGAAGGTAAATATGACCTGAGCCAAATCAAAGGCTCGGGTGACGTGAAGTATCACAAGGGTTTCTCTGCCGACTTGCGCACTGCCGGTGGCAACGTGCACGTGGGTCTCGCCTTCAACCCTTCGCATCTCGAAGTCGTCAACCCGGTCGTGGAAGGCTCCGTACGTGCTCGTCAGGAGCGACGTAACGATGCGCTTGGCGAAAGTGTGGTCCCGTTGTTGATCCACGGTGATTCTGCCTTTGGGGGCCAGGGCGTCGTGATGGAAACGCTGCAGCTGTCGCAGGCTCGTGGCTACTACACCGGCGGCACGGTGCACATCGTGATCAACAATCAAGTTGGGTTCACGACGTCGAAGCCTGAAGACATGCGCTCGACGATGTACTGCTCCGACGTTGCCAAGATGCTCGAAGCGCCGATTTTCCACGTCAACGGCGACGATCCGGAGGCTGTGGTCTTCGTCGCACGTATGGCGATGCGTTATCGCCAGCGCTTCCACAAAGATGTCGTCATCGATCTCGTTTGCTATCGTCGCTTGGGTCATAACGAGGCGGATGAGCCGGCCGCGACTCAGCCCGTGATGTACAACGTGATCCGCAAGCATCCGACAACGCGTAAGTTGTATGCGGAGCGTTTGGCAGCCGAGGGCGTGCTTTCAGTGGCGGATGCCGATGCGCTGGTGGAGCAATACCGCACCGGACTCGATGAGGGTCGACCGCAGGCGCGTGCATCGCTCGGCATGATCGGCAACAAGTACACGGTCAACTGGGCGCCCTACATGCAGGTCGATTGGGCTGCGCGTGTTCACTCGGGTGTCGAGACCAAGCGTTTGAAAGCGCTCGGTGAGCGAATCACTCAGATACCTAACGGGTTCTCGCTGCACTCGCGTGTGCAGCAGGTCATGGCCAATCGCGCCAAGATGATCGCTGGCGAGCTGCCGCTCGATTGGGGATGTGCCGAAACCTTGGCCTACGCGAGCTTGCTCGAAGAAGGCTTTGCCGTTCGTATCTCGGGTCAAGACTCTGGTCGTGGCACGTTCTTCCATCGCCACGCGGTGCTGCACCATCAAAACACGGGCGATGTGCACATTCCGTTGCAGCACGTCGCTGAGCGTCAGCCGCGCTTCCAAGTCATCGATTCGGTGCTCTCGGAGGAAGCCGTGCTCGGCTTTGAGTACGGTTATTCGCAGACTGATCCGAGCGTGCTCGTGATCTGGGAAGGCCAGTTCGGTGACTTCGTTAACGGTGCGCAAGTCATCATCGACCAGTTCATCAGTTCGGGCGAATCGAAGTGGGGTCGTTACTGTGGCCTCACGCTGTTCTTGCCGCACGGTTACGAAGGGCAGGGGCCCGAGCACTCATCGGCTCGCCTCGAGCGTTTTCTGCAATTGTGTGCCGAGCTCAATATGTCGGTTTGCGTGCCGTCGACGCCGGCACAGATGTTCCACATGCTGCGCCGTCAGATGTTGCGCGAGTTCCGCAAGCCGCT
>JBMTZD010000146.1:0-2432 GCA_049455235.1 Steroidobacteraceae bacterium | reverse complement strand
CGAGCGGCCAGATCATCGTGACCAGCAGTTCGGGTAAGACGGCACCGATCACGCCCTCCATCATAGCCTCTGTCACAATGGGCGCGTGATGAACGAGACAGACGATCAACCGCGGCTCTCCAAGCGCATGAGTGAATTGGGTTTGTGCTCCCGTCGCGAGGCAGAGCAATGGATCGTCAATGGCTGGGTTCAGGTTGATGGTCTCATCGTCGATGTGCTCGGCACGCGGGTCAGTCGCGAGGCCAAGATCGAGATCTTTCGTCGTGCGCGAGCGTAGCAGGACGAACTCGAAACGGTCATCCTCAATAAGCCGATCGGTTATGTCTCTGGGCAGGCGGAAGATGGTTATGAACCGGCGACGGTGCTGATTCGGCTCGAAAATCGCTGGGCTGGCGACGAGTCGGGAAAGCGTTTTGATCTTAAGCACTTGCAAGGCTTGGCGCCGGCGGGTCGTCTCGACATCGACTCGACTGGCCTCATGGTCTACACGCAGGATGGTCGCATCGCCAAGCAACTAATCGGTTGTAACGAGATCGAGAAGGAGTATCTCGTTCGCGTACAGGGCGTGCTTTCGGATGACGGCCTCGCTCGGTTACGACACGGGTTGACGCTCGATGGTGTGAAGCTCAAACCGGCGCGCGTCGTTTGGCAGAACGAAGACCAACTGCGCTTTGGTTTGCGAGAGGGTCGCAATCGACAGATTCGTCGAATGTGCGAAATCGTTGGGCTCAAAGTAGTGGGCTTTAAACGTATCCGCACGGGCCGCGTGCTACTCGGCGCGCTTCCAGTAGGGCAGTGGCGTTATCTTCGAGCGGATGAGGGGTTTTGATTCAAGAGGTCGCGATAATGATCGATGCGGTGCTGACGAGACAGGTTTTAGTTTGGGCCACGGTCATGGTAAGTGCCGTTTTCGGGCTTGCGCACGCCTCGGTATTGCCCGGCCCGTTGGTGACCCCAGAATGGTTAGCTGCTAATCGATCGGCGGTGACGATTCTCGAGATACGAGAAGACCCCAATGAGTACGTGGCTTCCCACATCCCCGGAGCGAGATTGGTTCCGGCGGCCAAGATTCGTCAAACGCGCTATATCGACGGGCGAAATATTCCCGCAATGCTACCTGACCGTGGTGCCATCGAAGCTTTGATGCGTTCGATCGGTGTAATGGCCAAGACTCCCTTGGTCATTGTGGCGGCAGGCAGGTCAGTGGAAGAGTTCGATGGCGCGGCGCGGCTGTATTGGACACTCAAATACTACGGTGCCGATGAGCTCGCGATTTTAGATGGTGGTCATGCGCGATGGGTCGCGGAGGCTCGGTCTACCGACAGCGGTATGCCCGATCTGTCCTCTGGCGATTGGACGGCGGGTGAGCCGAGACCCTCTTTGCTCGCGGACACGCAAACCGTGATGGCCGCTGCCGCATCTCGCGTTCAGCTCGTTGACGCGCGACCGCTCGCCTTTTTTCATGGCCTCGCGAAGCGTCCCGTGGTGGCCGCCTACGGACACATCCCTGGCTCGAAAGTGTTCCCGACGGAACTGCGCGCGAAGCCTGAGGGTAACGGCCAAAGTTATCTCAGCGCGGAAGACTATCGAGCAATCTTGCAGAGCCTGCAAATTGCGTTGGATCGCCCAACGATAACGTACTGCAATACCGGGCACATGGCGGCAGGTGCGTGGTTTATCTTGTCGGAGTTGCTCGGGGTCGCGCAGGTGTCGTTGTATGACGGCTCCATGGCGGAATGGGCGGATGGCTCGCGTCCGGTCGCGCGTTATTGAATCTGTTTAGGAGTCCATATCGTGCGAATGACAGACATTCCTTTCGGTACCACCGATTGGTCTGCAGTTGCCGAAACGCGCCATCCCGGTGAGTCGGGCGAAGCGCTCTGGCGAACGCAGCAATTTGGTGACATTCGAGTGCGACTGGTTCGATACAGCGCGGGATACGTTGCCGATCACTGGTGTGACAAAGGCCACGTCTTGTTCTGCATGGAAGGCGATCTCACGACGGAGTTGCGCGATGGCAGGGTCGTCGTGCTGAAAGCGGGTATGAGTTATCAGGTCGCCGACGACACGATGCCGCACCGCTCGTCATCCACGGGTGGTGCAACGCTTTTCATCGTCGATTGATCGGTTCGGTCAACCATCTAAAGATATTGATCACGAAGGCGCGATTATCGCGTGCCGCGGGTGCATCGAAGCCGATGGATGTCTGACCGTCTGGCGCGATTTGGCTCGTGAACATCGCGGCTTCAGCGAACACCGCGACCCGGCCCTTGCCGAAAGATCGAGTGGCGCCTTGCATCAAGCCGCTAGCGGGTCTTCGCGGCGTGTCTTGCTGAAACTCCCAAGCGCGCGAGGTTAACCAAAGTTCGTAATCCGCGCCGAGCACCATGAGCGGTTGCGCTTCGGTCGGTGCTTCGAAAGCACTGCCGGTG
>JBMTZD010000145.1:0-2439 GCA_049455235.1 Steroidobacteraceae bacterium | reverse complement strand
GGGTAATTGTCGGGCGAAAGCCACGCTTGCCCCGCGAATTTCGCGTGCTCGCTGGGTTGTGTGTCTGTTTTCATCGGCCCAATACAGAGGCTTTGCGCTTGTAGTACGATACCTTGACTCGAAGTCGCTGGCACGTCGCCTTGAGCGTCGCTACTTTTTCGCGTGCCTTCATCCCCTCGGCTGCGGCTTGGTCGATCAGGCTGACACGTTGCCGCAGCGCCGTGTAGCGGTTTTCGAGGTGCCCCAAATTCGTCTCCAGTTCGTGGATACGCTTGTTGCGCTCGCCGGTGCGGGTCAGCTCAAGGCCAACCTTGTCGAGCAGGTTGTTGATGATGGAAAGGACGCTCATGTGTTTGCCTCCTCGCGGGTGGGCCAGGTCTGCATGCCGGTTTTGAGCAGCTCCAACGCGGCCTGGAGCTTCTGTCCGTCGTCCACGGTGGTGACCGCGATCATGGCGGCGCGGCGAATGGATCCGTCGTCGTCAGTGTGGATTTTTCCGAGCAGCGCAAAGAGCGCAGCGGCGCCAGCGTACATATCGTCGCCGGACTTGATAATGTCATTTTTTCTCATGGGAAAGGGGGTGGATGCCTTTGACTATTCGGAAGACGCACGTCTCGGACCTGCCTACGCGCCGTGCCAATTCGGCGAGCGTTATTTTCTCCGACGCATATACGCTGAGAATGCGGTCGTGCTCCTCCCGTGTCACAAAAGAGCGGATCGGCACCTCCTTCAGAACTAGCTTTGTACGCTTCCCTAGCGTATGGAGGCGATTGTACTTCTTCGCGTACTTGGCCATCATGTACTCGAAAGCCCGCACGCAGTCGGATTCTCGGCTCATCGTGCGAAGGTGATGGTGTATCCCAGCTTCTTATACGTCTTGTAGCGCGCCCAGAACTGTGAGTGGGCGAGGCCGGCGCCGCGGTCGGCGAAGTCGTGGACGGTGCCGAACTCCTTTTCGGCGTGCGGGCGCATTACGCGACCGGCGCGCTGCTCGAGCTTGCCGGCAGACCTGCCGCCGGCGGCGAGAATGAGGACGCTGGCCCGCGGCACGTCGAGACCCTCGTCGGCCAGGGAGGTGGCGATCATCACGCGGAGTTCGCCGCTGCGGAATGCGTCGATAGCCTCGCGGCGCTTCTTCTTGCCGAGCTTGGCATGGACGACCTGCGACTGCCTCCATATGCCGCACGCCAATTCCTCGCCGTGCTCGACGGTCGAGACCAGCACCAGCACCGAACCGCTTTCGGCGTCGGCAAGGTCGGCGATCTTTGCATTTCTCCGCTCATTGAGTCGTACCGCTTCCGCCGTGGCCTGCCACCTGGCGCGCCGCTCATGCTCGGCGGGATCGATGAACGGATAGCGCCGGCACCGACGTGCGGTCTCAAAAGCCGTCTGCTCGTCAATCCAGCCGTCAAGTTCGCCGGGAGTGTCGATGTCATGGATCGTGACGCGACCCTCGGTGATCGATCCGCCGGCCATGACCTCCTCGCGCGGCACGACGTGAAAGTTGACGAAGAATTTCTTTAACTGCTCGTCGCGCTCGGGATCTGACCAAGGCGTCGCAGAAAAGCCCCACACGACGCCCTTGGCCTGGGCGATGGTCGCGGACCAGGTTGTCGCCGGCATGTGGTGAGCCTCATCGACGATGACGAGATCCGCGTGCGAGCAGTCAGGCCGCGCTGCCACGCAGTGGGCCTCGATGGTGATGCCGAACGTCGCCGCCGCGGCCAGAGCCTGCTCAACCTGCTCCCGCGTGTTCGCGAGCCAGATAATCTTGCCGGTGGGGCACTGCCGTGCGGCACCTGCCGCCGCCATGATGGTCTTGCCGCTGCCCGCGGGAGAAACGATGAACGCGCGCCGCTTGCCTTGTAGGAAATCGACCGCGCCCTGTTGATAGGGTCGGAGGTTCATGTCATGGGAAAGTTGATACGCGGTGTTCAGCAGACGCGCCCCTGCTTGCCGGTCAGTTTCCGGTCAGAACGGGGATTCTTCAGGCAGGAACCGCTGCACGCGCAGGGTCTTCTTGGTCTCGCCGTTCTTGACGTAGGTCTCTTCTTCGAGCTTCACCTGGAGCTTCTGGCCGACGAACTTGCCCAGGAATGCGTCGAACACTTCGCTCTTGGTGAAATCGAGTTGCTCGCCGTCAGGAATCGTGACTCCAGGGCAGGCCACCAAGAGCTGGTTTACGCGCCACCAGCTCTTCTCGGTGTTGAACATGTTGTCCGATACGACGTGACCGCTCGGTGAGCGGAACATGAGTCGAACAACGTTATCGCCCTTGGGCGTCATCATCTTTTCGGTCTTCACGATCTCGACCGAGTAGGTGCCGGGACCGTCAAACGGTTTGGCGAGCGCGGAGGCTCGATCTACAATGAACATTGCCATGGCTTATGCTGCTTTCACTTTAGCCCAGTTGGGCAGGGTTAGGGTCTCGACCTCGCG
>JBMTZD010000144.1:0-2519 GCA_049455235.1 Steroidobacteraceae bacterium | reverse complement strand
CGCGATCAGCGCAATCGAGGAATGACGTGCTGACCGATGATGTCGAGCGCTTCCATCGGATCATCGTGCAAGCGTAGCGCGCATTCCGTCAGACCGGCTGCAGCGAACATCTGGAATCGTTCGATCTCTCGATCGAGATCTTCAAGCCCGCCCGTCGAAGTGAAATATTCGCACATGCGATTGGAGATGGTTTCGGGCACTTCTTTCACGTCACCGGAGCGATCGAACCAAGAGGCGACATATTTGTCGTAGTTGTCGCGCACCATCTGCGCCTCATCTTCATTGAGGCATTGCTGGATCAATTCTTTCTGTAGCTTGATGGCGCGCCAGGGCAATTCACGGCGTGATTCGCGGTAGCCTGCGGCACGCTCGCGCTTTAGATGCCATGCCCAAAAGGTGTTGGTGCGCAACGGCGCCATACCAGCCTCACGCTTGGCGGCGCCCTCGTTGACTTCGCGCATGGCGATAGCCATGACTTCGGGCGGAGTACAGCCGATGAATACGCCATCGGCCACGCGTGCTTCCATGCGCATCATTTGGCCGCGATAGGCGGTGCCATAGACGAGTGGCGGATTCGGCGCATGGACCCAGTCGTAGGTGCAGGGTAGGTTGACGACGAAATCTTCGCCTTTGTATCCCTGTTTGAGCTTGCCGTAACCGGCGCCGCGCACGATCTCGATACCCTCGCGCGTTGCCCGAACGATCTTTTCGGGTCGTTGGATGCCCATCGCATCGATGTTGCCTTCGCCCGCACCCATGGCGATAACGGCGCGACCACCCGCGATTTCGTTGAGCGATAGCAGACTGTTGGCAATCTTCAAAGGGTGCATCTCGAACGGGCTCACCGCGAGTGGCCCGATCAGCATGCGCCGAGTTTGCTGCGCGAGGGGTACTAGCGAGAGAAAGCAGTCCCAGTGTGCAAAGAAGTTTGAACTCCACAGTGCCCGCACACCGTAGCTTTCGGCTTTGACGCCGATTTCAGCAACTTGGGAGGGGGTGAGGTCGGGCTCGAGGATGATGTCGATTTGCATGCGCCCGAGGGTATCAGGCGCAGTAGATGCGATGCAGCGTTTCGACCACTTGAGCTGCTGGTCCGTCCGCCAGGGAGTAATGGACGGTCTGACCGTCGCGCCGCGTCTGCACAATACCCGCTTCGCGTAACACGGCCAAATGCTGCGATAGAGCCGATTGGCTCAAAGGGAGCCGGTCGTTGAGTTCGCCGACCGACAGCTCGCTGCCGGTCAGGTTGCACAGAATCATCAAGCGCTGCTCGTTGGCGAGCGCCTTCAATAAGTCGGACGCATGTTCGGCATGCGGACGCATCGCCTCCGGTATCGGGGCTTTGGCTTTCGATTTTCGTAGGCGCGTGGCAGAAGAGTGCATGAGTAGAATATTACATAAGCAGTTGCTAAATAAGCAATACCTAATATAATGAACCGCATGAGTACAAAAGCACCAGCGGTCACGCCGTTCTTCGATCCGGCCACTTGGACTTTTAGCTACGTCGTCGCCGATCCGGCTACGAGCATCGCCGCCATCATCGATCCGGTGCTCGATTACAACCCGATAACCCGTGAGGTCAGTACGCACTCGGCGCGCAAGCTGCTCGACTTCGTCATGCTGCAGGGCCTCAACGTGCAGTGGATACTCGAGACGCATGCGCACGCGGATCATCTGAGTTCAGCCCAATGGTTGAAGCGTGAACTGAGTGGTCAGCCACGGGTCGGCATTGGTGCGGGCATTCGGCAAGTACAGGAGACTTTCAAGACACGATTGGCGTTGGAGTCGGAGTTCCCGACCGACGGCAGTCAGTTCGATGCACTGTTCGCCGATGGTGATGCCTTCTCGCTCGGGGCGATCAGTGTCACCGTGATCGCCACGCCGGGGCACACCCCTGACAGCATGACTTATTTGATCGGCGATGCAGCGTTCGTCGGCGATACCATCTTTGCGCCACGCTACGGCTCGGCGCGCTGCGACTTTCCGGGTGGCGATGCGCGTACGCTCTATCAGTCGATGCAACGACTGTTATCGCTGCCCGCGCAGACGCGCATTTATCTTTGCCACGACTATCCGCCGAAAGGGGTGGAACCGCAGTATTTGACTGATCCGATCAGTCAACAGCAAAACATCCATCTCAAAGATGCGGTAACAGCCGACGCGTTCGTCCTCATGCGCGAGACGCGGGATGCAACGCTGTCTGCCCCGAAGTTGTTGGAGCCATCGCTGCGCGCCAATATTCGCGCGGGGCATTTGTCTGATCCCTTTTTTAAAAACTCGGGAGTGACGCTATGAACATCGATCGTTTCGTGCTCGCCTTCGCTGGCGCTGTCGTTCTCATTAGCTTGTCGCTCGGTGTTTGGGTTGATCAAAACTGGTTCTTCCTGACGGCGTTCGTCGGACTCAATCTGCTTCAGTCGTCTTTCACGAGTTTTTGTCCCTTGGCGATGATTCTGCGTAAGCTTGGGCTTCAGTCGGGTGTCGCCTTCAAATGAAAGTGTTTCGATATTCGATCGGTG
>JBMTZD010000143.1:0-2537 GCA_049455235.1 Steroidobacteraceae bacterium | reverse complement strand
CGTCTGCGAACAGAGTCGGCTCGCTCCAGTAACCCTTCGCAAAGTCCTCCCCGACGGGACGTCCACCGCCAGTCACGAGACGCGCGCCCTCGCTACGCGCCGAATCGATGAGCGCCATGATCCGCTCCCGATGGCGAGCAGAGTTCACTGGACCCATCTCGGACGCCGCATCGAGCGGACTACCGAGGCGCAAAGATTTCATCCGTGCCGCAACACGCTCCACGACGAGATCGTGAACCGACTCATGCAGCAGTAATCGACTCGTTGATCCGCAGGACTGCCCGGCCCAGGAGAAGTTCATACCCGCAACCGCCATCTCGACGACGCGATCGAGATCGGCATCGGGAAATACGATGAAAGGATTTTTTCCACCGAGCTCGAGCGTCACATGTTTAACGCCGCTCTCAGCGGCGGCGCGCTGAATAGCGAGACCCGTCGCAACCGAGCCCGTAAAACCGATACGACGAACGAGCGGGTGCCGGATCAACGCGTCACCCGCCGGCATGCCGAAACCGTGAACGATATTGACGAGCCCGTGAGGCAAGGTCGCGTGACAGAGTTCCGCCAAAATCGAACCCGTCAGCGGGCTCGTCTCGGGTGTTTTCACCACCACCGCGTTGCCGGCCATCAGCGGCGCTGCAAGATGTGCAGCGGCGAACATGAAGGGATGGTTGAACGGAACGATCCGCGCGACGACGCCGAAGGGTTCACGCAAGGTCAGGTGAAGCCCCGACGCCGTCGCCGGAATCGTCTCCCCCTTGAGCTCGGAGGCGAGACCGGCGAAGTACTCGAGATAGCCAGCGGCGATCTGTACGTCGGCCTGCAATTTGCCGATGGTGTTTCCCGTATCGCGGGCCTCCAGGGCCAGGATTTCGGGCCCTCGCGCCCGAATCGCAGTCGCGAGTGCTCTTAACGCCGCAGCACGCTCCCACACCGAACGCGCAGCCCATGCGATCTGTGCCTTGGCGGCCGATCGAACAGCCCTATCGATATCGCGAGCGGTTGCAGCAGGCACTCGACCCGTCGGCTCGAGTGTGGCCGGATCATGGGAGTCGATCCACTGTCCGCAGGCCCCTCCATCGCCGAGCGTCAACTCACCATCGATCAGCATCCGCCCCTGATGGCTCACGTCGTCGGCTCCACCGCCAAATGAGTTTTACGGATTGATGGCGCGTCAATGACCTGCTTCACTCCGGACGGCCAAAGAATTTCGATTCGGTCGACACTCTTGCGCTCCCCGAGACCGAAGATGAGCGTTGGATCATTGGTCGAGTTATAACCGTGGGCGCTCTGCACTTCGTGATGCTGCACAAGATCTCCGGCAATCACCGTGATGCGAGCACCGAAGCCATCGCGATTGCTGCGAGTGCCCTGCAGGCGCAACTTGATCCAGGCATTTTTATTGCCCCGATTCACGAACAGACGGTTTTGGCCGGCCGCAGGACTCACCTGCTTACCCATCGCGTAGTAGGTTCGATTGGTGACGAAAAGATCGGGGAATCCGTCGTCATTGATATCGGCGGCGCCAACCCCCGAGCCGATACCCAAGCCCTCAGCCCCGGAACCGCGGGTCACTTCTTCGAACGTGCCGTCTCCACGGTTGCGCAGCACCGTGTTCTCGGCAGGCTCCCAAGCAATGTAGAACGTCACGAAGGGCGGAAAGTCGGCAATAACATCGTTGATGAGTACATTCGAGGGACCGCCGTTATTGAGATACAGATCGACATGACCGTCGTTATCGAAGTCCGCTGCAACACAGCCGCGAGTGCCGCGGATAACCCCGGCACCTGACTTCCGGGTGACATCCTGAAACGACAGCGTGCCGGTTTCTTTGAGGCGGTTCGCGATCATCCGTCCGGACTGATCCGCGGTGGGCAAGAAAACATCCATATCGCCGTCATGGTCGAAATCGGCGATACAGGCCCCTTGTGCATAACCCGGGTTCAGGAGCGGCAAGGCGTTGGGCGGTCGGCGCGCGCGAGTAATGTCCTCGAATCGGCCATCCCCGAGGTTACGCAGCAGCACCTTGATTTCGCGCTCATGGGTGACGAGCAGATCAATCCATCCGTCCTGATCAAAATCGATCCAGTTGGGTGATCCTTGGGCATTTGAATCTTTGAGTTTTGCTTGTAACGCTACCCCCGACGCACTCGTCACGTCGGTAAACGTCCAATTTCCCTCATTCCGGAACAACACGTTATCGATATCGCTATCAGCATTTTTGATGAAGACGTCGAGGTCGCCGTCACGATCATAGTCCGCACATCCGGTACCCCCTCCGGTATCGCCGACGCCGCCGATTTTTTGGTCGTTCTCATTCCCCGCGCGCATGAGCCCGGCAACTCGCGTGACGTCCGTGAACCGTGCGACGCCGGACTCCCGCAGCTCGTTTTTGTAGAGCGTGGTGGGCACGTGACGCTGACGCGCCTGACCTGGCGGCATGTTCACCGAGACGAGATCGAGGTCACCATCGTTATCTAAATCGCAAAAAGTCGCTCCGCGACTAAAGCTGCCCGGGTTCTGCACGCCGCGGGCTA
>JBMTZD010000142.1:0-2544 GCA_049455235.1 Steroidobacteraceae bacterium | reverse complement strand
TATCAATCGTCCCATAAAGCGACGATCACGGACATCGAGAGCGCCATCAATGCGCTCGACATGGTCGACGCTGCAGCCAAGGTAGTGAACGAGTCACGCGCTCGAATGGGCGCGACGATGAGTCGTATCGAGTACACGATCAACAACTTGATGAACCTCGTCGAAAACACCGAAGAGGCCAAGTCGCGCGTGCTCGATACAGACTATGCGAAAGAATCGGCTGAACTTGCGAAGGCGCAGATCCTGGCTCAGGCCGGCACTGCGATGCTCGCTCAGGCGAATCAATCGCAGCAGTACGTGCTCAACCTGCTGCGGCAGGGCTGACACAGACGTTTTTTCGATCTACAGACCATAACCAGGGACTCATGCATAAGTTGCTCATTTCCCTGTTGGTCGTGCTTCCGCTCTGCGGGCAGGCTGCCGAGCCGCTCTCGCTGGCGGAGGCCGCCGAGCGTTTCGCCGAACGCAGCGCATCGCTGCCTACAGGCAGCGTGCAGGCACAGTCGATCGATCGCCAAATACCGCTCGGCAACTGTGCTTCCGGCTGGGATTGGTCTTTTCCTTATGAGGCGCGCACCACCGTGCAGGTTTCCTGCACGGCCTCACCCAATCCTTCCCGTCGGTTCGTTGCCGTGCGGTATCCTTCTTCACCTGCTGCGGCTTCGCCGCAGAGAGCATTCGTGATCGCCACCCGCGATTTGGCCGTGGGCTCGGTGCTCGGCGTAGAGGACCTGACTGTATCGAGCATCCCAGCTAAAGAGCGTGCATTTTCATCGACACTCTCAGACCCCGCTGCGCTGATCGGTCTCGCCCTCACCCGCTCCGTTCGAGAGGGTGAACCGCTTGGTCGAGCGGATGCTCGGAGCGTGCAGATCATTAAGCGCAATTCCTCGGTCTCGGCGTGGTCGGCCTTCCCCGGTGGACGCGTTGTCGCCAAGCTCATAGCCCTTCAAAACGGTAAAGTCGGAGAATGGATCGAGGTCGAAAATCCGCAGAGTGGTCGACGTATGCGGGGCCTCGTTCAAGCCGACGGTTCCGTCAGAATTGGAATCACTCAAGTTATGACCACTCGGGTCGACTAACCCGACGTAACGTGGAAAAGGTGCGCAGTCATGACAGTCGATAAACCGTATGTAAACGGGGCCCATGCCGGACGGGATGCGGTCGAAAATAAGCTCTTGCGGCTCGATACCCGTCGGGGCGCTGTAGATAAACAAAATAGTGCGGCAAACCCGTCGTCGGCGCAGCGAGCCCAAGCTGCGGCCGTCCTCGACCCGGTGCGAGTCTCTAACGTATCCCGCGAGTTGGCGGCGGCGTTGGGCCCGACCGCTGTGGATGAGGTGTTCGACCACGAAAAGGTCGAGAGCATTCGTCGCGAAATTCTCGAGGGACGCTTCCCGATCAATGAAGAGCGCCTGGCACGAAAATTCCGAGAGCTCGAGGAAGAACTCGGAAATCTCGGCGCCTGACCTTTTCCGGTTTCGTACGATGCAGCACCCCACTACGATACCGAGCCTCGAGACCCTCGAAGACCTGTGTACCGGGATCTGTCGCACGCTTGACCGCGAGCACTCCGTGCTGCGCGGCTCGAACGGCTTAATCGGTCGTGGTGTCGATGATCTCGAGGCAATTCATGAGGAGAAATCCGCGCAAATCGAGCGGTTAGAAACCCTCGCGAAATCTCCCGAGGCGACTGATGAAGCGCGCGCGCATCCCGAACGCGCCCAGCACTTGCGAGAAAAAATCGAGCGCTGCAAACAATTGCAGTATCGCAACCACCAAGTGTTCAGTCGTATCGTTGCCGCGCAACGCCGGATCATTTCGGTTTTGCGCTCAAATGACGAAGACGTGAGTATTTACGATCGAGCCGGTCGCGCCCGCGATTACGGGCTCGGGCGATTGGGCGATCGCGCCTGATCGGGCTCCCGCCCTTCCATCCAATACACCCACGACAACACGACGGCCACCGCTCGATACACATCGGGCGGGATAACCGTGTCGAGAGGCAACTCTGACAGCCTCGCGGCCAACACCGCATCGCGCATCAC
Source organism: Steroidobacteraceae bacterium (assembly GCA_049455235.1). Classification (GTDB taxonomy): domain Bacteria; phylum Pseudomonadota; class Gammaproteobacteria; order Steroidobacterales; family Steroidobacteraceae; genus UBA964. The sequence goes on along the minus strand of JBMTZD010000142.1, from coordinate 496 downwards.
GGGAACACCCTGACGACGCGCTTCGGCGACGATCTCCTGCGCCATACGCTCGCGACCCGTCGCCACGATGAGGGGTACCGGGTTACTACCGTACTCGAGAGCGACCGCTCGATCTTCGCGCGAGGTCTTCATTCCATGATCCTCATACGCGGATGGAGTGAAGTTGTCCCGGGTCCATGGTCGGAACCGTATCCTGCTGCGGCTCGATCACCGACCATCTTGCGAGATCGAGCCCCGCATCCCGCAACCGACGGGATAGCTCGTTTTTCGACTCATCCCAACGTGTTTGCTGATTAGCGGTATCCGTGAGCACCGTGATTCCGATACCGACGCGACCCACCTGCTCGATTCGGATGTCGATATCGCCGAAAGGCAAAGAAATACCGACGAGTCGCATTCGCCAAGGTTGGGGCGCATCGTCACGACGTCCGTCTCCACCCGAGTAATCGAGCGGCTTTTGCGGCGGGCTCTGATCGAGCGTAATCCACCAGCCGCC
>JBMTZD010000141.1:0-2552 GCA_049455235.1 Steroidobacteraceae bacterium | reverse complement strand
GGCTCCACATTAAATCGCTAGATCCGCGCGTCATCGCTCAACGCCGGAAAGAAACGAGTGCTGGTCCGCAGCTGGCGCTATCGAACATCTGCGGTTGGTACTAGACAGAACAGAGCGATAGGCCAAGCATCACCGATCGAAAAAAACATGCGGGGCTTAACTGTGCTGAGAGTATGCCACGCGAAATATCAGGTCTCTACAGTATGAAGATTGGCGTCCCGAAAGAAATAAAGGTGCACGAATACCGAGTAGGTCTCACTCCGGCATCGATTCGTGAGTTGACCATGGCGGGACACACGGTGCTTGTCGAAAAGGACGCAGGCGCAGGAATCGGCTGTCTCGATATCGATTATCGAAACGCCGGTGCCGACATCGCCCCGGATGCCCTCACGGTGTTCAGAGAATCCGAGTGCATCGTCAAGGTGAAAGAACCCCAATTGAACGAATGCGCGATGCTCCAAGCGGGACAAATTATATTTACCTATCTGCACCTCGCTGCAGATCGACCGCAGGCCTATGCCTTGATGGAATCGGGCGTGCATGCGATCGCCTACGAAACGGTCACCGCTACCGACGGCTCTCTGCCCCTGTTGACACCCATGAGCGAAGTGGCCGGACGTATGTCGGCGCAGATCGGTGCAACATTGCTACAGAAAGCCGCCGGCGGTTGTGGCGTGCTGATGGGCGGTGTGCCCGGGGTGGAGCCAGCCAACGTTGTGGTGATAGGCGGTGGCGTTGCGGGGACAGCTGCGGCGGAAATTGCGTTAGGCATGCGGGCTGCGGTTACCGTCATCGACAAATCGCTTCCCAGACTACGGAAGCTCGATGCTCAATTCGGCGGTGCTGTGCGCGTCTTGGCCTCAACGGCGGAGACCATTGAATGCGCGGTCGAACGAGCTGACTTGGTCATCGGCTCGGTGTTGGTCCCGGGTGCGGCTGCTCCGAAGCTCGTAGACGAATCGATGATCACCAAAATGCGTCCCGGCTCGGTTGTTGTCGATATCGCAATCGATCAAGGCGGATGCTTCGCGACGAGCAGACCGACGACCCACGCGGATCCCACATACCTTCAGCATGGAGTCGTCCACTATTGTGTGACGAATATGCCAGGCGCCGTACCCCGAACGTCCACCTTTGCGCTCAACGCGGCAACGCTTCCTTACCTGCGAAAACTGGCCGACCTCGGGCTAGAGGCTGCGTTAGCAAACGACTCGGGGTTTCGCGACGGCTTGAACGTCAGCGCGGGCCGCATAACCTGCACGGCCGTTGCAACAGCGCTCGGACTTAGTTGACCGCTCGACTCCACTCACAGCAGCAGGCAGGTTCGTGCGTTTGCCCATCATCACGATGCAGAGTTGCTCCATCTCCTAGCTCGCTCCTCGCTACGCAGGTAAGGGTTACGCGCCAATAACAACGAGAGCAGGCCTAAACTACCAGCGGTACCACCGACCAGAGTTAACGATAGTGCGAGTGCTTCATCGAAGATGCGATTGAGCGCCGCGTTGTGTTTCAGCATGGTGCTCTTGGTCGGCACCTTCCCCATGATCCGAACTCGCTCTTTACCGAGTTCATCGATGACGGCGGGCGTGATACTGCCGATCTCTCGTCTACCAATCGACGGCAAGATGAAGTCGTTGATGATGCGAATGTAGGTGTTATACGAGACCTTGCCCTGACCGATCGCGATCTCATCTTCCATACGCTTGATGGCGAGCGCCGCGACATGCTTCACACGCCGTGTCAGTACAGGCAGTCCCTGGCTATGGCGTATCTCAGCGGTGATGTAGATCTTCTTAGCCTTCTCGATCGCCTTGGGCAGCTCATGCTCACCCGTCGACTCACGCTGCCATTTACGATTGACCTGATAGCGACACTGCCACACAGCACTACGCTCACGCCGATACACGATCAGCGTGCGATCCATCAGTACATGAGTGGTGTCGACTGCGACGGGCATACAGATGACGTTATAGCCGCCCTTTGGAGCGGACAACGCCATCTGTCAATTTCGGATTTTTTCTTTGAGGTCGGCGGGAGGTAATGGGCCTGCTTGGATTCGAACCAAGGACCAAGGGATTCTGCTTTGTGTACCTTTCGGTACTCGCTGGACTATGCCTTCACCGTGGCTCGCGCTGTAGGTGGGTGCCGTCTAGTCTCTACACCTTCCCTCTCGGGCTTGGCTCGGCGTTGCCATCGTCGTTCAGCACGACATTAGGGTTCGCCGACTTTGACACCATCCCACGTGGGGTTTCCCGTCACGTGGCACAACTTTCGCTATGAGTCCCCTGCACTAACCGCTGTGCTACAGGCCCACACTTGAAATCGCTACCGACCCTCCTCATCCTGATGCTGACTGAGCGCCCCGCGCACCACCCCAAAAAGCCCTGAAAATAGGCTCTAAAAGGTGTGTAAGCGGTGTGTAAGCACCCTTAGAGCGTATTCTCGCTCTAACTCCATGAGGCCGCAGCCTTTTTTTCTCCGGCCCGTTTGGTTGAACGGATTATGAGTCCCCTGCACTAACCGCTGTGCTACGGGCCCGCCGAGTGGCGTAG
>JBMTZD010000140.1:0-2603 GCA_049455235.1 Steroidobacteraceae bacterium | reverse complement strand
TCAGCCCATTCTTTACACCGGGCGCCACCGATGAACAAAAAGCAGCGGCTCGTGCGCAGCTCGAGAGACGCGTGAAATTCATCGAAGAGCACTTGGCCGACAAACCATTTCTGCTAGGCGAGCATTTCTCCGTTACCGACTGCTACCTCTTCACCGTACTCAGCTGGTGCGCCTACGTAAAAATCGATGTCGCAGCCGTTTGGCCGGGACTTAAGTCATATATGGATCGAATCGCAGTTCGGCCGGCGGTTCAGGCGGCGCTAAAGGCAGAGGGCCTTATCAAATGAGTAAGCCTGCTTATCTGCTCGTTCAAGGCAAAGTCACAGATATAGAAGGCTTTCGCTTGTATAACGCTGCCTTACCACCCATCTACCAAAAATTTGGCGGGCATTATTTGACCGTGACGCCTGCGGCTAAAGTTGAAGTCGCCGAGGGCGAGCCACGAAATGAGAGCATCTTGATTGCTCAGTTCCCCTCCAAAGAAGCCGCGTGGGGATTTTGGCAATCGAACGAATACCTCGCCGCGAAAAAATTTCGCGAAGGCAAAGGGACGTTCTTCGTTACGATCCTCGACGGACTCGGCTAATTTCGAGTTCCGAGCACCGACATCCATTTGACGAATCGTCGCTGATCGAAGGCGTTGTCGTCTCGTAGATCATCGAACAGACGGTTGATTTCAGCTTGCTTCCCCTGATCGAGCTTCAGACCCGCTAGCATCACCACCATTCCCATGGCCGCCTGTTCGGCGGCGGCTGGATCTGGAAACTCACCGCGTCGCGATGCGTCCACCAGAGACTGCGCCACGGTATTCAACTGGCCAGAAGACCAACTGACCTCTGCCAGTTGTTTCTCGGTCGACGATAACGCCGTTCGCGTTTGCGATAATGCCGCGCGTAGCGAAGCCGCATCACCATGCGCCGCTTTCTGCAGCGCGATGACAGCCCGATCAAGATCCGTACGGGCACCCAACTGCAAGGCCGCAGTCACTCGACGCAAGACCAACAGATGCGCATCCTGCCAACGCAAATCACCTGGCTCGATGCCAAGACCACTCGAGCCTCCGAATGCGGTCAAGCGCAAGTCTCGGTGACATGAATGACAGGCAAAGATGCCAAAGTCAGGAATCGGACCCATGCGTCCCGCACCGTGCTGCTCAATCAAATTGAGTTGACGACGTGAGGAATCCACCAAACCTTTGACCCACATGGCCGAGTGATTGGTCGGCACTTTCTTTCGGTAGTGCTCACGACCACCGCTCGTGCGCCACAGCTCGAGGTAGGTATCCAGTTCGAATACGAGTCTCGGATGCCCTGCCGCCATCATGCGATGGTTGGCATAGCGATTTTGATCGCCAACATGACAACCAAGGCAGGTGCCCGCTAAGACCTCGGGCTTCTCCAACGCGACTAGACCGTTCGCCAAGTGCTCGGTGCGCGGAATTCTCGGACTTTGATAGTGGGTTGCCAGCCACTTTTCGGAGCCGCCATGGCAGCTCTCGCAACCCACGCCATCATCGAGTTGAAACTTCACACCACGCTGCGCGGCAGGCACGGCATCCGAGTGACAGGCGAGACACGCAGGGGCTTCGTGAGCAGGACCAATACCCATCCGACGAGCAATCTCTTGCGATTGCTTATTCAGCAAAACCATGTAGGCGTTGCTGTGCGGATCGAATTGCGACCACGTCGTGTATTCGTTTTGCAAGGCATTGTCATAAGCCTTTAGCGGCTGACTCGAACCATGACACAACGAGGACGCACAGGTGGCAACACCCTCATGACGAAGCTTCGCATCGTCAGCCAGAGCGCCAACCGTCGCTAACGCAGCCAGACTCAGCGTCGCCCACTTCAAAAGACTGTTTTTCCAACTCATCGTGAGTTCCTCTGCGCCTGCTTGACGGCAGGGTTGTCCTCGACATACCAAGCCTCGCCGTCTTTATCGAGATAAAGTCGCTGCATTTCCTGCAGATTGAATGGGCGCGATCCGCGACGACCAAACACCGCCACCTGACCGCCGCTCTCGTCGACTGCTCGATCGCGCTCGAGTGGTCGCGAGAGGCTGAGCGCCGCAGAGCGAGTAGCTTTATAAGCGATCAACTCCGGACGCGGCTCTGGGCTGAAGCCATAGAAATTCGGCTGCGACGACGGGCTGGTCAATTGCACGACCTTCAAGCCGCCCTTGCCGTCCGCAACATAGGCAAAGAGAGACGCATTAGTCGAGGCGATCATGACGTCGCGCGAATCGACGAGTCCGCCATCGGCATTCCACTTCTGGAACAGCCGCGCTGCATGCGGTCGCTTCACATCAATGATAGCGATACCTTCGCGACCATTAGCGACATACGCATACGTACGCGCCACCGTGAACCGACCTGCGTTGGCAAGCGGTACGGTTGCCTCAGGCAGTTTTCGCGGACGCGACGGTTGGGTGATATCAACCACCTCGAATCCACGCGCTGTCGTGACGAACAGATAACGGAACTGGAGTGACACGGCTCGCGGCGATTCGAATGGCATTTCAGCGACGATGTTCGGCACGCTTGGCGTCGACAGATCCACCACAATCACTTGGCTGCCGGTGACGACATAGGCCAGATTTCCGGC
>JBMTZD010000139.1:0-2612 GCA_049455235.1 Steroidobacteraceae bacterium | reverse complement strand
ACCGGTCGATGGCACTCATCACCCGATGCGACACAGCGACCTTTATGCCTATAACGCGCTGGTGCATCGTCATGTGCCGGAGATCACCGCCTGCGCAGCGGCGGCAACGGGCGTGACGGCGAACTTTGCCTTCGTACCGCATTCGGGTCCGTTCGCTCGAGGTATCCACGTGACCGTACAAGCGGCGCTCGCGTCGTCGCAGACGAGGCTCGACAGCAAGACGCTACTCGCCCACTTACGCGAGTTCTATGCGTCATCGCCTTTCGTCCGCATCGTCGATACACCGCCGCGTCTCAAAGATGTCGTCGCCAGCAACTACGCGCATCTGCACGCCACGACCGACGGTCGCACGTTGGTCGCGATGTGCGTGATCGACAATCTCACCAAAGGCGCAGCCGGCGGTGCCGTCCAGTGGATGAATCGGCTGTTGGATCTACCGGAGCACACCGGTCTCACAGCGCCCGCTGCCGGCTGGACCTGATTTCGAGTCGCCACCCATGAGCCCTGCTGATCATCTCGCTCCCGTTTTCGCGCAATACCCGATGGAGGTCGTCGACGCTGACGGGGTATGGCTACACACGCGCGACGGTCGACGCGTGCTCGATCTTTACGGTGGCCATGCCGTTGCAGCGCTCGGCTACAAGCACGCCGGATGGATGCGCGCGCTGAGTCATCAAGCGGAGGCCTGCAGCTTCCAGAGTAATGCCGTGCCGATGGACGTCCGGGTACGCGCCGCAACGCGGCTCGCACATTTTGCCGGCGGTCATTTCGACAGTATCTTTTTCGTGAACTCGGGTGCCGAAGCGAACGAGAACGCACTGCGCATGGCATTCAAGATGACGCGACGCTCGAAAGTGGTCGCCATCGAAGGCGCCTTCCACGGTCGGACGGCAGCGGCCGGCGCGGTGACTTGGGGCGCTGACAAGAAGTGGTACGAGTTTCCTCGCACGCCCTTCGATATCGGATGGATTCCGCGGCGCGATATCGACGCGATCGCACGTCAGGTCGATGCCAATACGGCGGCTGTGATCGTCGAGCCCGTACAAGGCGTCGGTGGCGCATTCGATATGGGCCGCGAATTCCTTGATGCGCTCCGCGCGCGTTGCCATGAAACTGGCAGCGTACTCATTTTCGACGAAGTACAAATCGGCGTCGGTCGTAGTGGTCAGCCTTTTGCTGCCCAGTACTACGACGTCATACCCGACATGATCACGACGGCCAAAGCGCTCGGCAACGGATTTCCGTGCGGAGCGTTACTCATGTCGCCCCGTGTCACGGCAGCACTCAAGCTCGAGGGACTCGGCACCACTTTCGGCGGCGGGCCGATGGCTTGCGCGGTGATCGAGGCCGTCATCGAGGCGATCGAGAACGAAAACCTACTCGAGAATGTCCGTCGCGTCTCGAAATATCTGCGTGACACCTGCACGGTCGGGCCCGTCACCGGTCATCAGGGCGCAGGATTTCTGCACGGCCTCATTTGTTCGCGTCCGGCCAAAGACATTCAAAGAGCTTTGCTCGATCGGAACATTCTCGTCGGCACGAGTGGCGACCCTCACGTCGTTCGACTACTGCCTCCCTACACCCTTCAGAAAGAGCACGTGGACCTCCTCCGCGAGGCCCTAGAGAACCTATGAAACGCTTTCTCGATCTGGCCGATTTCAGTCGCGAGGAAATACTCGATCTTCTCGCGCTCGCGCGTCGTCTCGAGGAGCATCCCGAGCCGCGGGCGCTCGCCGGAAAGATTCTCGGGCTCGTATTCTTCAACCCGTCATTGCGCACGCTCTCTTCGTTTCAAGTGGGGATGATGCGACTAGGTGGCCAGTCCTTCGTGATCACGCCTGGACAAGGCACTTGGCAACTCGAAGCGCGCACCGGCGCTGTCATGAATGGCGCAGCTGCCGAGCATGTTCGCGAGGGTCTGCCCGTACTCGCCTCGTATGCCGATGCACTCGGCATACGCGCATTCGCTGAAGGAAAAGACCTGCGACACGATCTTGCAGAGACCCACTTCAAAGCGATGGCGTCAGTCGTCGAAAAACCCCTCATCAATCTCGAGTCGGCGATGAATCACCCCTGTCAGGCGCTCGCCGACTGGAAGACGCTCGACGATCTGCGAGTGCCGCAACGTGCGAAGTTCGTCCTGACTTGGGCGAATCATCCGCGAGTGACGCCGCTCGCCGTACCCGCGACCACGGTGCATATGGCCGCGCATCGCGGCATGGATGTCGTCGTACTTCGTCCGGAAGGGTTTGCGCTACCGGCGGAGGTCATGGACAAAGCCCGTGCCGCAGCGGCGGTTTCCGGTGGCTCGGTCCGAGAAACCAACGATCGAAGCGAAGCGCTCGCCGGCGCTCAGGTGGTGTACGCCAAAGAATGGGGTTCGACCACGCACTACGGTGACTCGGTCGGCGATGCCACCTTGCGAGCGGGGCTCACCGACTGGTGCGTGCGCGAAGACTGGTTCGCGAAGTCGGCCAGCGATTGCAAGTTCATGCATTGCTTGCCGGTACGACGTAACGTCGCGGTCGCCGACGACGTACTCGACGGTCCGCGCAGTGTGGTTCAACGCGAGGCATACAACCGTTTGCCTGCACAGATGGCGGTGCTGCACC
>JBMTZD010000138.1:0-2624 GCA_049455235.1 Steroidobacteraceae bacterium | reverse complement strand
AAAAGCTCCGTGATCGGCACCACCGCCAAAGAAATCGTATGGTTCTCGAGAGAGTCGTAGACGAGCTGCAACCATTGCTCGTCGAACTGACGTCGGATATCGGCAACCCGCGGGCTTTGCATGAGCGCCGACCAGCAGGTTTCCTGCTGCGCTAGCGCATTCGATGATCGCAAGCCGGCGACGTCGCCGAGCGACCAATCCTCGGCGCGCTCACGCGCCAGCGCGAGATCAAACTCGAGGCGATCGAGCGTGGATTTCATGCAGGCGAGTTCAGCCTCGCGCGGGATTTTTGCCACTTCCGCCAAAGTCGCTTTCGGATCCTCAATGCGCAGCTCAGGCTGCACGATTTTGACCTTGTTCTTGCGGGCGAGCTTTTCGACGGCTTTGTTGACGTCGTTGCGCGAAGTCAAACCGCTGCGCGAGACGGCTTCGCGCCACAACTCTCCGGCGGCGAGCACCGGCCGGCGCTTTTGCATGTCAGTATCCCGCGGCGCATATTTTTGACGCAATCGCTCGAAGCGCGCGTAAAGATCCGACGGAAGAATGGCTTGCAACGATTGTTTGTCTTCGTTGCCGCGCAGCTTCCGGTATTGGAAATAGAGCTGCACGGCCGAGATGGGGCCGATGTCGGCGTCGACCTTGCTGCTAGCGGGGATCAAACGATCGGCGCGAGAGAGCACTCGCTCGACTTCGCGCGAGCGCCACTGCAGCTTCTTCGGCAGCGGACTTAGGGTGCCCAAAATATAGAGCGTGTTATCACCATTGCGGACCTTCCAGAGGCCAGGCCCTGCCGCTTCGCCGACAACCGTGACTTCTTCGACGATCGGATCGTCGATGATCACGTTGTCAGCATCGACCTCGATCTCGAGTGTCGCGTTCGAGATCGGCGATTCCTGCGCAAAGGCCCAACCGATCGATGGCGCGAGTATCGATGTCGACAGCAGCAGGAGGGCGAATCCGTTCGCGAACCTGTTCATGATGACCTCAAGCTTTGAGGGCGACCAACACCTCATCAAGCATCTTCTTCGCATCGCCGAACAACATGCGGTTGTTGTCTCGGAAGAACAGCGGATTGTCGACGCCCGCATAGCCCGAGGCCATCGAGCGCTTCATGACGATGGAAGTCTTGGACTTCCAAACCTGCAGCACCGGCATGCCGGCGATCGGGCTATTCGGATCATCCTCGGCCGCCGGATTCACGATGTCATTCGCACCGATCACCATCGACACGTCGGTCTCCGGGAAGTCGTCGTTGATCTCATCCATCTCGAGGACGATGTCATAAGGCACTTTAGCTTCAGCAAGTAGCACGTTCATATGGCCTGGCATACGACCCGCGACCGGGTGAATGCCGAAGCGGACATTGACGCCCTTCTCGCGTAGCAATTTGGTGATTTCATAGACGGTGTGCTGTGCCTGCGCGACGGCCATGCCATAGCCTGGCACGATGATCACGTTCTTCGCGGCTCGTAGGAGTTCGGCCGTCTCCACGGCGCTTACTGCGACCACTTCGCCGGCGGGTTGATCGCCCGCGGCCGCTGCTGGGGTCGAACCACCGCCCGTGCCGAATCCGCCTGCGATCACGCTGATGAAGTTGCGATTCATCGCGCGGCACATGATGTACGAGAGGATCGCACCCGAGGAGCCCACGAGCGCACCGGTTACAATCAACAAATCGTTCGCGAGCATGAAGCCCGTGGCCGCTGCCGCCCAACCCGAATAACTGTTGAGCATCGAGACGACGACCGGCATATCGGCGCCGCCGATCGCCATCACCATGTGGATGCCAAAGAGCAGCGCGATGATCGTCATGATCGCAAGCGGCAACATGCCCGCATCGACATCGTGAGCGGCCAAAAATTCTGCGCCGAACCAAATCACGGCCAGCAGTGCGATCAGGTTGAGCCAGTGCCTTGCGGGCAACAGCAGCGGCTTGCCGCCGATTTTTCCCGAGAGCTTGCCGAAGGCGATGATCGATCCTGAGAAGGTGACCGCACCGATCAAAATACCAATATAGATTTCGACTTCATGAATGGCTTTCTCGGCGCCTGTATAGACGATCGAGGTGTCGACGTAACTCGCGAAACCCACGAGACAGGCGGCAAGTCCGACGAGACTGTGCATCAACGCGACGAGCTCGGGCATCTGCGTCATCTGCACTTTGCGTGCGGCATAAACGCCGATCGCGCCACCCACAGCGAGTGAGCCGATGATCCAAGGCAGACCCGCGGCGGTCACACGCGGCCCGAGCACCGTAGCGACGACGGCGATGGTCATGCCGAGCATGCCGTAAAAATTGCCGCGCCGAGACGTCTCGGCATTCGACAAGCCGCCGAGGCTCATGATGAAGAGGATGGTCGCGCCAATGTAGGCGACGGTTGCGAGATTTTCCGACATGTCCGTGGCCTCTTATTTGCGGAACATCGCCAGCATGCGTCGCGTGACCGCGAAGCCGCCGAACATGTTGATGGCAGTGAGCGTGAGCGCCGTGATAGCCAAGCCCAATATCAATTCATTGGGTCGGTCGCCGCCGCCATCGATAAGCGGGGGTGCAACCTGAACGAGCGCACCGACGGCGATGATGCTCGAGATGGCGTTGGTCACGCTCATCAGCGGCGTGTGTA
>JBMTZD010000137.1:0-2679 GCA_049455235.1 Steroidobacteraceae bacterium | reverse complement strand
TGATGACATTCGTATCCATTATAAGGGCGGGTCATACTGGTTCCGTGCGTCCACGGGGCAGGAAATTGGACTCAATCTGCGGGCAGTGACCTGGCATGTACTCAATGAAGCGAGTGAGGATTTCAATCGCAACTCCCTCGTACTTTCGGTGAGCGAGCGACTCCCGGACGGCAGCACCAAAGAGCATGGTTATGCCTTCACCGATCCCCACGCGGAGCGAATCGCTATCAACCTTAAATGGGTACTTGCCAATTGCGCGATCGTTTCCCGGCGCGATGCCCGCCCCGAAATGTAGGAGTGATTTTCATGAAGACCTTCATACGATCGGTCGCTGCAATCCTGGCCCTGTTGTTGGCACCACAAACACCGGCCTTCGACGGGTTACTCGATAGCGTCGAAAGACGTGAGGGTGAGGAGGCCCTGATTTGGAGCGCCAAACTCACCTGCGGCACCACCGAAGCGGGTGTCGCGCGTTATGGGATGTGGGAAGGCAAGCTCTACAGCCGCGCACCAGGTGAGCGCGATCGTCACCTCTTCAACGTGGTTGGCATCAACACCCGGCAGTGTGAGCGCCATACCGATCCACGACGGGGTAACGGCTTTCGTAGCGTGTCGCGCGAGATCATGGTTTACCTAGATCCCAAAACCAACGAGCTCCTCGACACGTGGACAAATCCCTGGACGGGGGAGTCGGTCGAGGTGATCCATGTCACCAATGATCCGGTCAATATGCGCGAACCGACGTTCGCCAGACGTGCCGATGGCACGCCACTGGTGCTCACCGTTCGCAGATACGACGAAGCTCTTGTTTCTTCGCGTGAAGTCCCCCTGTTTTACGACAACCCGATGGCCGGCAATTATCAGGAATACATCGGTGGTGCATATCACGCGATGGAAATATTCAATACCTACTATCGAACGAATGATTTCCTCGATACGCGTCGTGCGCGTATCAGCGAGTCTCGAATATCCTGGCAACGAATTTCCGCATGGCTTCCATGGATGAAGATGCGGGATCGACCGGGCATCATGATTTTTAACGCAACAGGGTTTTCATCCTTTGATCGGGCGCGTATTCCACCACGATTATTAAAAATTCTTGAAACGCGCTATCCAGCCTATCTTGAGCCACCGCCGCTCGGCGATCCGCGCCCTAACGAAACCACCTGGACGGTGACAAAGCAGCGCATCGATACCCTCAGATCCAAATCGACGAACTAGAGCGAATCACCTTCCGGATAACATCGACGGGCATGGCGGCTGTCTTTTGATCGTCATAATTCAGCTCTAGCATCTCTATCCGGCGACACGATGACAACCCATATTCTCATTCTATGTACCCATAACTCCGCCCGAAGCGTCCTCGCTGAGGGCATGCTGAATCATTTGGCGAAGCAGTTAGGGAAGGATATTCGCGCACACAGCGCCGGTAGCATGCCGAGTGGTCGAGTCAACCCGTTCGCACTTAGCGTTCTGCGCGATGCTGGTGTCGACACCAACGGGTTAAGCAGTAAAAGCTGGAATGAGTTTTCACAATCGGGCTCTCCTCCCCTTTCTATCGTCATCACCGTCTGCGATAGCGCAGCAGCAGAGACCTGTCCGGTATTCACAGGACAAGCGGGTAATCCGCCGATCAAAACCCACTGGGGATATCCGGATCCATCGAGTGTGCAAGGCGATGATGCCGATAAGCGTCGAGCATTCGAATTGACCCGACAGGCGCTTGCCTATCGGATGCTGCAGCTACTGCAGTTACCGCTCGCTTCACTAGGGCACGCGGAGCTCACAGCTGCCTTACAGGGCATCAGTAAATCGTAACTCGACGATGAGCATCTTCGAGCGTTTTCTCACGCTGTGGGTCTTTTTTTGTATCGCTGTCGGCGTCGTTCTTGGCGAGGTATTCCCGCAGGCCGTAGAGACAATCGGCGATATAGAGATCGCGGCTGTCAACATTCCGGTCGGAATCCTCATTTGGGTGATGATCATCCCCATGCTGCTGAAAGTGGACTTCAGCGCCCTGCCGCAGGTACGCAACTATGGACGCGGCATCGGGGTCACTCTGTTCATCAATTGGGCGGTCAAGCCGTTTTCGATGGCGCTGCTCGGATGGCTATTCATTTCGCAGCTCTTCGCCCCATGGCTGCCTGCTGACCAACTGGAGAGCTATATCGCAGGACTGATACTGCTCGCAGCAGCGCCCTGCACTGCGATGGTCTTCGTCTGGAGCCGGTTGACCAACGGTAACCCGCTTTTCACATTGAGCCAGGTCGCCCTCAATGACGTCATTATGATCTTCGCCTTCGCGCCGATTGTCGGGCTATTGCTTGGGCTATCCGCCATCACGGTTCCGTGGGACACCCTGCTGACGTCAGTCACTCTTTATATCGTGATCCCTGTCGTGATCGCCCAGCTATGGCGTCGTACGGCAAAAAAGCGTGGGAATCTTGATCGCACATTAGAGTGGCTCGGCCCGCTATCGATTGCAGCCCTTCTTGCGACGCTCGTCCTACTTTTTGCCTTTCAGGGCAAAGCCATTCTGGCCCAGCCGCTGGTGATCGCCCTCCTCGCGGTCCCCATCCTGCTTCAGGTAGTCCTCAACTCATCTTTAGCTTACTGGCTGAATCGTAAGCTCGGGGAGTCCCATGACATTGCCTGTCCTTCGGCTTTGATCGGCGCGAG
>JBMTZD010000136.1:0-2754 GCA_049455235.1 Steroidobacteraceae bacterium | reverse complement strand
CGCGCCTCCATGCTCTCGGCGACTAGCCTGAAGGTCGAGACGAAAGGGTTTCCAGCCCTGAGGCTACGTTTGACGGTATCGATTGCATCCGCGAGCTGCGCTTCGATCTTCGCGATACGCCGTTGACGCAACCATCCCACGCGTGCGATCGGCAGCGCAGCTCCCACTAGGCCTCCACCCAGGACCGCCCACCATTGACTCCAAAACCATAAAATCGCGAGAGCCCCTAAAATGGCGCAAACCGCCATCTCGAGCAGCATGCGATACGCCGGAACTGCGAGCCCGGCGCCCTCGATAAGCTTGAGCAGCGGCTTGAGTTCGGATCTCATCTCGATTCGACGCTCGAACGGCGAGAGCCTCGCGAGATGCGGTCGACGCAGTAACTCCGGCTCGCCTCGTCCGCCGGAGATCTTTGCACCGAAGGTCTTCTCGAACTCGCGCTGTTGTCGCCGCGACTCGCCGAAGACGCTCCCGCCTACGGCGCTCAGCAAAAAGAACGTTGCGAGCATCACCGCGACAAAAAATAAAATCGAAAGCGTACTCATAACTCAGAGTCCTCAGCCAAGATCCGAAAAAATCGATACGGGAAGCTCCAGACCCCGCTTCCGGATCCGATCAAAAAACTCGGGAACGATGCCGGTGGGATGAAATCGCCCGATCACATTGCCTTTTGCATCGACGCCAGAGCGGGTAAACGTGAAGATCTCGGACATGACGATGGTGTCCGACTCCATTCCGTTGATTTCCTGAACGCTCGTAACGCGACGACACCCATCCTCGTGACGCTCCATATGAACGATAACGTCGATCGCCGAAGCGATTTGCGAACGAAGGGCTGCGATCGGAAACTGCACTCCGCTCATGGCCACCATAGTCTCGATTCGGCTGAGCGCATCTCGACTCGAGTTGGCGTGCACCGTCGTCAGAGATCCGTCATGACCCGTATTCATCGCCTGCAGCATATCGAGCGCCTCAGCACCACGAACCTCGCCCACTACGATCCGGTCTGGGCGCATACGTAGGCTGTTGCGAACCAGATCACGCTGCGTGATCTGCCCTCTCCCCTCAACATTGATCTGCCGAGTTTCAAGACGAACAACGTGCGGCTGCCGCAACTGAAGCTCAGCAGAGTCCTCAATAGTGATGATCCGTTCCCGCTCTGGGATATAGGACGACATGACATTAAGTAAGGTCGTCTTTCCAGAACCCGTACCACCTGAAATCATGACGTTCAGGCGCGCGAGTACGATGGCCCTGAGCAATTCAACGATCGCTGGGCTGACAGAGCCAAAGCGAATCAAGTCTTCCATCGTCAGCGTATCCCGTCCAAAACGCCGAATCGACAAGACCGGACCGTCTATAGCGAGCGGCGGGATGATCGCATTGACGCGTGAACCATCCTGCAGACGTGCATCGACCATCGGCATCGACTCATCAATTCGTCGACCGACCTTCGAAACGATTCGATCGATAATATTGAGTAAATGTGC
The DNA here is from genome assembly GCA_049455235.1 of Steroidobacteraceae bacterium. Taxonomy (GTDB): domain Bacteria; phylum Pseudomonadota; class Gammaproteobacteria; order Steroidobacterales; family Steroidobacteraceae; genus UBA964. The sequence goes on along the minus strand of JBMTZD010000136.1, from coordinate 1,264 downwards.
ATCGTCATTGAAATGCACATCGGTCGATTCAAGCTTTCCCGCCCTCTCGATATAGACCTGATGGGCCCCATTCACCAAAATGTCTGACACGGAAGGATCTGCCAGTAGCGGCTCGAGCGGCCCGAGCCCCATAACCTCGTCCTCAATCTGGCGTACGACATGGCGGCGCTGCAAAAGACTGAGTGGGGTGGACGATTCGTTGATCAGACGGTTAGCAACCTCGCGGATTTGCGTTCGAACCCTCCTTTCATCGACGTTGCCAATCATCGATAAGTCGAGTGTCGACAGCACGCGCGGGAGGATGATCTGTTTCCACTCGGTCTCAAGCGGACCGGGCGTCGACTCGATCGGCGTGACGTCGCGAGAAATCTCGAGCGGGCTCATTGAACACCTCGCGAGAGCGTCGCAAATATCCGTCGCACGGCACTGACGGGGGGTGCCGGGGAAAGGCCTAAAAGCTGAGCCTCGAGATCGACCAGCGCATCAACCACGGGGGAGTGGCGATCGAGTGTCGCCAAAGGCATCCCCGAATCGAGACTGCGACGGACTAACGGACCGTCCTCTGGAATTTTTCCGAACGGGGCTGCGCCAATCGCTTTGCTGATCATGTTGTCCTTCACTGGTGATCGAGTGGAGTATCTGTTGAGGATGGGGCGTACGATGGGCTCTGGGACGCCGACGCCTTGAATTAGCAGTTGCCGTAGACGAGCCGTGAGGCGAACGTCGGATAAGTTTTGTTCGAGTACCAGCAATACGTCGTTCGAGGCACCGGCGGCCTCGATCGACAGCGGGTCGAGCCGATGATTGGCCGAAACGAAAATAAACTCATACCGCTGCTGGCAGAGTGCGAGCAATTGATTAAATGCGGAACCGTCCGGTATGACAGGGATCGCACCTGTCGAACGGCTGGACAGCAAAGCCAGTCCGCTCTCGTGCCGAGTGACATAGCCGTCGAGCGCTGCCATATCGAGTGTGTCGACCTGCTGGATCGCCTCCACAATTCCGCGAACGGGCTTGAGTCCAAACATCGCGGCTAATGGCGCGTAAATCAGATCAAGATCGATGAGCAGCGTTTTCTTCGGCGTGAGCGCGACGAGATGCGCGAGTGTCCCGGCAATCAGCGAGGCGCCGACGCCACCGGATACGCCGAAGACGCTGATGATGCGACCCTTGGCGTCGGCTTTTGAGGAGGTAGCATGCCCCTGAATAGCTCGCCGGACAGCCGATTGCAGTTCCGGCGTCGTAGGGGTTGACGGCAGCAGAT
>JBMTZD010000135.1:0-2755 GCA_049455235.1 Steroidobacteraceae bacterium | reverse complement strand
CGTCGTGTTGCTCTCGCACAATGGCTTCGACGTCGACATGAAACTGGCAGGTCGTGTGCGCGGTTTGGATGCCATCTTGGGTGGGCATACGCATGACGGCTTGCCGCAGCCGATGGCCGTGCGTGCCCCGGATGGTGGCACCGTGCTCGTGACTAATGCTGGCAGTAACGGCAAATACTTGGGTGTTCTTGATCTCGAGGTGCGCGAGGGCAAGATTCGAGGTCATCAATATCGCTTGTTGCCGGTGTTCGCCAACGAGCTTGCGGCTGATGCGACGATGCAGGCCTTGATCGAACGTGAGCGCGCACCGTATCTATCCCGTCTCTCTGAGCCTTTGGCGGTCACCGAGCAGTTGCTGTATCGGCGCGGAAACTTCAACGGTAGTTACGATGAGTTGATTTTGGATGCGCTTCGCGCAGAGTTGGATGCGCCGATCGCCCTGTCGCCGGGGTTTCGTTGGGGAACTTCGTTGCTCGCGGGCTCAACGATCACGTACGAAGATGTGCTGAATGCCACGGCGATTACCTATCCCGCCGTGACGCTCACGGAGATGAGCGGCACTCAGCTCAAGGCCGTACTCGAAGATGTCGCGGATAATCTCTTCAACGAAGATCCGTACTATCAACAAGGCGGCGACATGGTTCGTGTGGGCGGTCTCTCGTGGTCGTGCGCGCCATATGCACCCAGTGGCCAGAGAATCGACAATCTGCGACTGTGTGACGAGCCGATCGAGGCCAGTAAAACCTATAAGGTCGCTGGCTGGGCCTCGGTCGCCGAGAACGTGCAGGGCGAAGCGGTGTTTGATGTGGTCGCCCGTCATTTACGCGGTCGACAGCGGATTACCGATATCGCAGTGCAGTCCCCGACGCTGGTTGGAATGACCGGTGATCCGGCACTGACATGATCACTCGCCGCGCCGTGTTGCCGATGTGCGCCGCTGGCCTCATCGGCGCCACGAACGCGCCATGGGGGCGTGCTGCCAGTCAGCCGTGGGAGCGGGCCACCATCCCGTTCGAGGCACGTCAGGTGTCTGAGCACTGCTGGGTGGTGATCGGTCGCACCGAGATGGCGGGGGCCGCCAATCAGGGCTTTATGTCGAACGCCGGGTTCGTGATCGGGCGTGACGGTGTCATCGTCGTCGATGCGTTAGCAACTCCCGGATTATCAACTCGTCTGATCGAAGAAATTCGCTCGAAAACCGCCGCGCCTATTTTGCGAGTCATCCTCACGCACTACCACGCTGATCACTCGTACGGCGTGATCGCATTCCAGCGTTTGGGGATCCCGGTCGAGGCTTGGCAAACCGCTCGGGCGACCGCGGGGTCTGATACTTCGGAGTTACGCCGACAGGAGCGAGCAGGATCGCTCGGGCCGTGGTTAGGTGCTGGCTTTCGGGTACCACAGCCGGACCGTTGGCTGACACAAGCCGAGTCTTGGTCGTTGGGGGATGTCACGATGGCCGTGCGCCATTTAGGTCCTGCGCACTCGCCGGATGATTTGATCGTCACCGTCGAGCCCGACGGGGTGGCATTTACCGGCGATCTCTTCTATGCCGGGCGAGTGCCTTATGTCGGCGAGGAGTCGAGCACCCGACGATGGTTGGTTGCGCTCGATGAGATCGAGCGTTTACCGGAACGGCTGCTGGTTCCAGGTCACGGGCCCGTGAGTGAAGATCCGATCAAAGATATCGAGGCAACGCGGCGCTATTTATCGGCGCTGCGATCTGAGATGGGGCGGGCGGTTGCAGATTTGGAGAGTTTCGAGCTGGCCTACCGCCACGCCGATTTTTCTGAATTCGATCGCGAGCCTGCGTTCGATGTGGCCAATCGTATCAATGCCTACAACGTCTATCTCGAGATGGAACGTGAGTCGCTGGAGTCTGCCAAACCATGAATTCTTTGCTCGAGTTGCTACGTACCGATCCGTGGCCGTGGTATGTCACCGGGCCATTGATCGGCTCGATGGTGCCGCTACTGCTATGGATCGGAAATCATCTCTTCGGTGTGTCGTCCTCGTTGCGCCACATTTGCGCTGCAGCGGTACCTTGCGGGCTGCCTTACTTCTCGTACGACTGGCGAAAAGATATCTGGAATTTATGGTTTGTCGGCGGTATCGCTGTAGGCGGCGTGATAGCCGCAATTTGGCTCGACGGCGGAGGCCCAGAGCCGCTCGCTCCGGCGATGGTCGAGCGGCTACAGTCTTTTGGCCTTACAGGCAGTGGCGATCTGTTGCCGCGTGAGTTGTTCTCGGCGGACAGTCCTTTCGGTGGAATCGGCTGGGGGATGGTGATCATCGGTGGCTTCCTCGTGGGCTTCGGAGCCCGTTACGCGGGCGGTTGCACCGGAGGTCACACGATTGCCGGTATCGCGACGCTGCAGCGCGCCTCACTGGTCGCGTCGATGGCTTTCTTTATCGGTGGCCTCGTCACGGCACGTTGGTTTCTACCGGCGCTGTGGGAGGCGTTGGTATGAAGCGCTCGGTTTTAAGATACGGTGGCGTCTTTTTGGGTGGTCTCGCTTTCGGTGTCGTACTCATCAAGGGGCGTATCGCGAGCTGGTCAAGAATCCAAGAGATGTTTTGGTTTGAAAGCTTTCACATGTATGGCGTTATCTTGAGTGCCATCGTGGTGGCAATGATCGGTGTGCAATGGATTCGACGCAGCGAGTTACGCAGCCTGCAAGGCGAATCGATCAAAATTACACCCAAGAGCGCCGATCGAGGTCAACTGATTGGCGGTCTTTTGTTCGGTGCCGGA
>JBMTZD010000134.1:0-2863 GCA_049455235.1 Steroidobacteraceae bacterium | reverse complement strand
CCGAAGGTCAGTGCTGGCGTCAGTGATAAACCGCCGACGTAAGCGTTGCCCGAGGTTCGCCCGAAGCCGAGCACTTCGCCCGCAGCGTATAAATTTTTGATCGGCTCGCCGGCACGGTTAAGCACTCGCAACCGTTTGTCGACGCTAAGACCCGCTGGGCTTACCACCGTGATTCCTTGCGCCTTGATGGCGTAGAACGGTGCCTTCTCGATGCGTCGGATCAGAAATTGTTTGCCGTGCTCGCGATCCGTCTCGGCATCGACGGCGCGGTTGTACTGCGCGACGCTCTTACGGAGATTGTTCACGGGCACAGCGAGTTTGCGCGCGAGTTCATCGAGGGTGCGCGCTTTGACGAAGGACGGGTGACGGCCGAAACGAGCGCGATACGTAACCGCATCTTCGAGGGTCAGGGGCGCCGCGTTCTGCAAAATACCTTCATCGAGGATGATGTGCATCGCCGTACCCGGTTGCGCATAGAGCGCTCGCTCGCGGTAATCGATGCTCGGGTGATCTTCTTGCATGAAGCGGCGACCACGCGTGTCGACGAAGATTTCCCACACTTTGCGCGCACCGGGTGAGAGCAGCAAGAACCGCCCGCTCGTCGGGTCTGTCGGGTCTTCGTGATAGCCGGCAAACGTATTCAAAAAATAATTGCCGCGATCGATACGCGCGTCGAGCGTTGCAGCCGCTTGCAATCCATCGCCCCGGGAATACGGATTGGCATAAGAGCAAAGCGGAGCCTTCGGAGTGTGTTTCGCCCAAAGCGAGGGGTTGGCGGCATAGCCACCCGATGCCAACACGACGTTTTTGCCGCGAAACTCGACTTCGCCGTTGGGGGTGCTCGCTTTGACGCCGATGACAGCGCCACGTGCGTCGGTGACGAGTTCCGTCATGCGATGCTGCAGTCGCAATTCGATCGCGCCAGCCTTCACCCACTTCTCATGCACCGGGCGCAAGACCTCTAGGATCGAGATCGCCTGACGAGTGCCCCAAAGATAGCGGCGGGTCGAATAGGCCTCGTGCGCCTCGCCCGCAACGGGCGTGCCTGGTGCCGGTTCGAAACCGATATCCATCAGCCAATCGATGAGACTGGCCGCATGATCGACGAAGGTGCGCAGCACGACCGGATCGATGCTGTCTTTGGCGATGCGCTGTGCATCACGAAAATGCTCATCGGGACTATCGTCAATGCCGTGGCTGCGTTGCAACCTCGTACCCGCTGCACTGATTTGGCCTGAGGACCAATGTAGTGTTCCACCGACTCGGTAGTCAGCCTCGAGCTGCAGTACTTTGGCGCCTCTTTCAGCCGCCTTGATGGCAAGGGGAAGACCGGCAGAGCCGGCACCGATCACAATCACGTCCCGGTTTTGCATGGGTCTAGACTACCTCAGACGCCGCTATCCTGATCAACGGCATCGAACGCTACGCTGATCCGTCGGCCAGTCGCGTCGAAGTCGAGTGTGCGATGCCACAAGTGCGACGGAAAAATCACGAGGCGCCCCGGCATTGGCGCCACGATACGGGTGACCGGCTCGAAGCGTAGACGCAGATGAGCGGGTGGCATCCCGAACTCCAAAGCGCCGGCTCCCGGATCGCGTTGCTGCAACTCTTCGGGTAGGGCGACGTAGAAGACACCACTCCAGCTACTGCGGGGATGGATGTGTGGCAGTTGGCGTCCGCCTGCCTCGAGAATGGTGGCCCACCAGCGCCACCCACGCAGTTCGGCGGGAAGCAAAGATTTCGCCCAGGACTCGATGGCGAGTAGACCGGGATGCAAGGCAGGATCGAGTTCACCCGTTTGACTGCCGCCGCGAGTTGCCTTACTCAGGGGCGATTGCAGCAAAGAAGGTTCGGTGCAAAGGTAGTCGGCGAGTTCCTGCAACAAGCCCGGTGGGAGATCGAGTTCATCGCGGTCGATGATGTCGATCATGGAGTCGATATCACAGATTTCTCGCGCTTCGTCAGTGCGACCGAGTTCCTGCAGTGCGAGAGCGGTAACGGCGAGTAACTGGCGATCCTCCGGGTGACGCTCCAGAAAGGCATCGGCAATTTCGAGCGCTTCGGCAGCTCGGCCGAGCGACAGCAGCAGCCCCACGAGATCAGCCTGAGCACGGGCATTGTCCGGGTTGATATCGCAGGCTTCGCGTAAAGAGGTGAGCGCACCGGGTTCATCCCCGAGCTCGCGCTGACAGGTCGCCAAGTTCACCCAGGGCATTTCGTCGACTCGCCCCGAGCGCGTGAGCGGATTGAGAATATCGATAGCCGCTGCATACCGCCCTTCGGCGCAGTGCAGTGCGCCCGCGGTGGCCAGCAAGGTCGGATGTACTCGTTGCGGCCCAGGCGCGTCCTGCAGCATCTGCCAAGCCTCGCGTTGCCGACCCATCTCGAGCAAGGCATGCGCTAGATTGCTGCGCGTCTCGAGCGCATTCGGATCCACCGCGAGCGCAGCGCGATAACAGGCGATCGCACGTTCGAGCTGCGCACGGCCGTGCCAGAGCGCGCCCTCGTCATGCAGGCGATCCACGTCTTGATTGACCATGTCGCATTGTCGCATCGAGCGGCTCACCCATTGGTACGGCGACGCTCTATAGTTGCTACATGGACATCCTGACCGTGATTGTGGCTGTCGTCGCCGGTGCCGTTGCTGGTGTTACGCTGGCCGGCTGGGCTCGCCGACGCGCTTCGAGCGATGATCGCGCGGCGCTCGAGCAAGCCCAGCAAAAAGTGCTCGAGTTGACCGCCGAGGCCGCTGCTTTGCGCGCCACGCTCGATGCCGAGCGGGTGGGTGCCGCGGAAAAGACGACATTACTCGAGGCGGCACGCGAGCAACTAGCCAATGCCTTCAAGGCGCTCTCGGCTGAAG
>JBMTZD010000133.1:0-3107 GCA_049455235.1 Steroidobacteraceae bacterium | reverse complement strand
TCTCCGTCGACTCACCCTCGTCGGCGTAGAGACTCACGCGCCAAAGCTGAGGCAAGCGAAGCAAGCTGAACGTCCCCTCGGCGGACCAGCAGTAATTGACATTCGAAAGTCCCTCGAGGTGATCTTCGAAGCGAAAGGTCGTCGTCGCGAGTAGCGTGGTCTCGGGGTACGTGCTGCCCTCGAGACGCAGGCCCGCCGCCTCACGCACTCGGCTGCGCGCGCCGTCGGCACCGACCACCCAATCTCCGGTCAGGATGTCGGCCTCACCGCTCGTTCGGCGAACCTCGAGGGCCACCCGCTGATCTGCTTGAACGACGTTGATGACCTCAGCGCCTCGACACAGCGTCACGTTCGGCAACTGAGCGAGATGCGCCTCGAGAAGCTCGCACAGCACTTGCTGCTCGCACTGCAAACGGTAGGGATGGCGCGTGTCGTCGGCGAGTACGCCCAAATCGAAAACGGCACGATCGCCCGACGGGTGCATCCGTACTTGCCAGGTGGGTGTCTTCAACCCCGCTGCGACGAGGGGTGCAGCAAGATCGAGTTGCTCGAGCAAGTCGAGCGTCGGCGGATGCCAGGTGGAGGCGCGCAGATCGCGCCCGCGTTCGAGCGTCGATTCGAGGAGCAACACCGGAATGTCGGCTCGCGCCAGCAGCGCGGCACAGGTGAGGCCGACCGGGCCTGCACCCACAATGATGACTCGGTGATCCATCGGTCGGAATGGTACACGGCCGCCCCGGGCGTGCGTCACGTGGACTGGTGGAGCGTGAGCCCCGATGCGATGATCCGTCGCGTGCAGTCGGTAAGCCAAAACACCGCTCGATGGTGGACGCAGAAGCGCTGGTGGGTCGCCATCATGCTCTGCGCCGTCACGATGATCGGTTACATCGATCGCCTGGCGCTGTCCGTTGCGGCGCCGCTGATCCGCAGCGAGTTCGGCTTCACCAACGAACAGTACGGGTTCATCACCGCGGCGTTCCTCGTGACGTATGCTGCCGGTCAGTTGCTGCTCGGTCCGCTCATCGATCGGTTCGGCAGCAAGCGCTCGCTCTCGCTCGCGGTATTTTGGTGGAGCGTAGCCTCGGCGTTACACGCTCTGGCGCGCGGCGTCTGGGGATTCTTTGCAGCGCGGGCGATGCTGGGGATCACAGAGGCTGTCAACTTTCCCGCCGCGTACAAGGTGGTCGCCGAATGGTTTCCGCGGGCCGAGCGCAGCATGGCGAGCGGCTTCATCACGGCGGGGACCGGTCTTGGCGCCATCATCGCGCCGCCGCTCATCGCCTTGATTATTGGTGTCTTCGATACGCTGCATGCACGCGGGCTATCGCCCGTGCAGGGCTGGCAGGCCGCGTTCATCATTCCCGGTGCGCTGGGTTTCGTCTGGGTGTGGCTGTGGAATCGTCACTTTCATTTACCCGAGGTGGACCCCGCGCTGGATGCCGATGAGCGCGCGCTGATCCTCGCGGATCGGCCGGCGGAACCGGCCGAGGTACCCCGTGCGATCCGCTCGATGCGCGGAGAGCTTCGCGGATATTTTGGCCAACTGCGCTATTGGTTCTCGTACCGGCAGACTTGGGGTCTCGCCTTGTCGCGCTTCACGGGAGATGGCGCGTTCTACTTTTTGGCGTTTTGGATTCCGAACTACTTGGCCGACGAGCGCGGATTCGGTTTGGCGCAAATCGCGTGGGCTGCGGCGATCCCATTTATTTTTGCCGACCTCGGTTCGCTCGCCGGGGGCTATGCAGGTCAGCGGTTGATCAAATCTGGTCTCTCGGTAGATGCCTCGCGCAAGGCGATGATCTGGACAGGCGCGTTGTTGGCACCGTTGGCGCTGCCTGCGGTGTACGTCGACTCCCCGGTACTCGCCGTGCTGTGTATGGGGCTCGGTATATTCGGCATTCAGGTCAAGAGCGCATCGCTCTTCACCGTTCCTGCCGATATTTTTCCACCAGCGGCCGTCGGCACGGTGTGGGGTGCGAGCGGCGCTGCGGGCAGTCTCGCGGCGGCGCTGTCACAGCCCGTCATCGGTTGGACGATCGATCACTATTCTTATGAGCCGGTCTTTGTCGTCGTCGCATCGATGCACATCGTCTCTGCGCTCTGCGTTATGCTGCTCGTCAGAAAAATCGAGCCGATCGCGCTTCGTCATTGACCCTTTAAATTGATGTATCCGAGAAAAGCCTCAATGAAAAACTTCATGTCGTTTGTTGTCGCTGTGGTTGTCGCAAGTTTCGCGCTAGCGGCGACAGCGCAACCCACATCAATCGCCACGGAGCGCTACACGCTGAAAGTCGAGTCGCTCGCGAGCGGCCTCGTTCTTCCGTGGAGCGTGGCGCTGCTGCCTGATGGGCTCATCCTCGTGACCGAGAAACCGGGTCGCTTGCGCGTTCTGCGCGGGGGTACGCTCTTGCCGAATCCGGTATCGGGCTTGCCGGAGGTGACGGTGCGCGGCCAGGGGGGTCTACTCGATGTCGTCGCGCATCCAAACTACGCTCAAAACAAGCTCATTTATTGGAGCTATGCCGCCGGAGCGGGCGGTGAGGTCGGCACCGACGTGGCGCGTGGTCGCTTGTCGTGTGAGAGCGAAGGCTGCAGCGTTTCCGATGTGAAGGTCGTTTTCAGCCAGAAACCAAAGTCGACGGCAGGGCAACACTTTGGTTCTCGCCTCGTGTGGGATCGCAAGGGGAATCTCTTCGTGACGCTCGGCGATCGAGGTCGCCAAGACGACGCACAAAATCTTGGTAACCATCTCGGCACCGTGCTGCGCATCACCGACTCGGGCGGCATTCCCGCCGATAACCCCTTCGCGAAGCGCGAGGGCGCGTTGCCCGAGATCTTCACGTACGGCAATCGAAACGTGCAGGGCGCAGCGCTGCATCCGCGTACGGGCGAGCTCTGGGCGCACGAGCACGGCCCTCAGGGCGGTGACGAGCTCAATATTTTGCGATCGGGGCGCAACTACGGCTGGCCCGTGATCACGCACGGCCGCACCTACGGCCTCGGGCGAACGATCGGCGAGGGCACCGAGCGCGAGGACATCCCCAAGGCGCTCAAGATATGGCTGCCGCAATCCATCGCACCTTCGGGTCTCACGTTCTACACGGGCA
>JBMTZD010000132.1:0-3130 GCA_049455235.1 Steroidobacteraceae bacterium | reverse complement strand
GGCTGATCGGGGCGTCCGTCTGGATCATCGGATAGCCATTCGAGCGCGAGACGCCCGCCATGATGCCGCGCGTGGCCGTGAACGCATAACCGAGTGGATGCCCGAAAGTACCGAGGTCTGCGCCGACGCCGGGCAGACCCTCACAGCCCAGCGGCGCTTCGAGTGCCTCGCTCGGAATCGCGGATACCGGAATCTCGAGTACCGCGATGTCTTGCAGATTGTCGACGAACAGCGCTTTGGCAGGAATGTTCTTGCCACCGCGGAACTGCGCTTCGATTAAGGCCGGCACATAGCCTGCGACGTGCGCGTTGGTCAGTACCCAGCCTCGCTGTCGATCGACCAGAAAGCCCGCGCCACGCCAGCTACCCGGCTCGCTCTCGATGAAGCCAAACTCCGAGGTTACCGTGAGTTTGACGGTGTAGCCTGCTGCTGCGACGAACGCGGCCTCTGCGGCCTCGTCGGTGCGAGCCAATGTCGAGATCGACAACAGAATCAGGGTAAAAAACCAACGGGTGGTAGAGATTTGCATGAGAGGCATTATCACTCTTTGCCGCTTCAACGGTTGATCTCGAGGGGCGCATAATGGGCCATCTCGACAGGAGACCGAATATGAATAAGTGGATGATGATCTCTGTGGCTGCGCTGTTGTTGGCGGGCTGCGAGGCGGGGTCCTCCCCCTTTCAACGCCAGGCTGCGACGAAGGCACCGACGGCAGGTTCGTCATCGCCGACGGTCTCGAGCGCAACCAAGGAGCCGAAGCTGCTGCAACTTGGCGATTTCACCTTACCCGCAGGCTCGAAGTTGGATGACGCTAGCACCTTAGTGGTCGGGACTGACACGCGCTGGGTCGGACGAGTGGTACTGCGAACGACGCTCTCGCCGGTGGATACCTATAACCACTTCTTTCGCACGTTGAATGGATCCGGATGGAATCTCATCACGGCTCTGCAGGGCAAGACGAGTGGCTTGACGTTTTCACGTGGTGAGCGAGTGGCTAACGTGATGATCGAGGGTTCGGCATTGTCGGGTACCTTCGTCACGATTTTGGTCACGCCGCGCGAAGGCGCGAATTGATCGATTGATTCGCGCTCGCGATCGTTCGCTCGACGTCTTTCGTGGGGCGACGGTCGCCCTGATGATTCTCGTCAATAATCCGGGTAGCTGGGGGAGTCTCTATTCTCCGCTCGCCCATGCTCCTTGGCATGGCTGGACGTTGACCGACCTCGTCTTCCCCTTCTTCTTGATTGCTGTTGGCTATTCGATGGCATTGACCGTGCCGACGCTACGAGCGGCCGGTCACGCTATCTTCGGTGGACGCGTTTTAGGTCGCTCGCTTGCGATTTTTGCGATCGGCCTATTCATCAATGCCAGCCCCTTTGTTCGCTGGGATGAATTCGGACATCTCGTGCTTCGCGAGTTCGAGTCGCTGCGCATCATGGGGGTGCTCCAACGGATCGCTTTAGCATTTGGATTTGCAGCCCTGATTATTTGGTGGGGCGATATTAAGGCGGCGGTTTGGGCCATCGTGCTGCTACTGCTCGGCTACTGGTGGGCCTGTCTCGCATTCGCAAGTGATTCCGATCCTTATTCGCTTGAGGGTTTTTTTGGAACTTCGCTGGATCGCGTGGTTTTGGGTGCTGCCCATTTGTATCGAGGTGAGGGTGTACCGTTCGACCCTGAAGGCTTGGCGAGTACCTTGCCAGCCATCGCGCAAGTACTAATCGGTTACATCGCAGGAAGTTGGTTGTCGGTGCGCCAGACCCGTGACGATCTGCCGTGGAAGCTGATCATCGTCGGAGTCGCGATGCTTCTGGTGGCGCAGTGGTGGTCGAGTGTGTTGCCGATCAACAAAAAAATTTGGACACCGTCCTACGTTCTGCTATCGGGCGGGCTCGCGCTGATCTGTCTTGGTCTGCTGCGGCCACTGCTAACGGTACGTGCAGCCGCGCCGTTTGCCTCTTTCTGCGAAGATTTTGGGCGTAACGCGCTGCTCATTTTCACTCTGAGCGGACTCGTGCCGCGCGTTGTAAGTCTGATCGTACTACCCGATGGTTCGACACCTTTACGCTATGCCTATCAGACCGTTTACGCCCCGCTTTTCGACGCGAAGTTGGCTTCGTTTCTCTTCGCAATGACCCAAGTGTGGTTGTACTGGATGCTAGTCCGTTATTTCAATCGACGAGGTTGGTATTGGCGAGTGTAGTATTTGTTGGCAACTCGCTCGGAGAATCGTATGAAATTGATAGCACGTTACGCTGTAGTGGGAATCGGTCTGGCCTTGTGGTCTTTACCTGCACAGGCAGAGATCGTCATTACCGAGTGTGATCGCTTGGCAGCACACCCGGAAGATCCGCAAAAAGTGACGCCGGGCGTGCATCAGAACGATATCGATTACCCGAAGGCGATTGCAGCTTGTGAGCAGGCGCTGCAGACCGATCCGAGCAACCCGCGAGCTCGCTATCAACTCGCGCGCGTGCTGTTCTATACGAATCAGAATGAGCGGGCTGTCGCAGAAATGAAGCTCGCTGCTGATGCGGGACATATCCAGGCGCAATATATTTTCGCGACGTTCATCGCGCGCAATCGACCGTTTGCGCCGACAGACATTTGTTTAGCCGAACAGTACTGGCGTCAGGCGGCGACAGCGGGTCGGCAGGCCGCGAGAGTTCAGTACGTCCGTTTCACTTTGCAGAAGCGCTTCGACGGGTGTGCCAGCGTGGCGAGCGATGTCGAGCTGCGTCGCTTTGTCGACGGTATCGCCAAAGATTCCAAGAGTGTTTACGAAAATCTGTTTGTCGAAGATTTCAACGAGGCCTTGAAGGCCCGTCCGAGCGAAGCTGCTCGCGCGAGTTGGCAGCGTTGTCGTAATTCGTTGGGATTGCCCGCAGAGGAAGCGTGGCGGGTTCGGCGATTCGGTGATACCGAGACGATGACGAATGCTTTGACCGCGCTGATTTTGAGCGGCGAGAAAACGATTACGGCGACGACGCCTTGGGCTTACGGGCGTGACCCGGAGCGCCGTCCGTATGAGGGCGCCTATGCTGTCCTGTTGAATGGCCAAGGTGAGCCAGCGGGTGTGCTACGCACCACCGCGATCTACACGAAACCCTTCAATCAGGTCACTGCGGAG
>JBMTZD010000131.1:0-3182 GCA_049455235.1 Steroidobacteraceae bacterium | reverse complement strand
CCGAGATTTCGAATCGGGAAGTTGGCCAAGCTCGGCGCGACTTTCGCCAAGTCGGCGTCGGCGACTCCGAACCAAGTTGCGAGCGTTGCAGCATATTGATCGGCGGAAATCGAAGGGATAAATCGTCCACCCCCGATCTCCGAGGCACTCCCGATTTCCAGTAGCGGATAGCTGCCATAGAAACGCCCGCCTCGAACGGCGCCGCCCGCAACGAGCTGGATCCCACCCCAAGCGTGATCGGAGCCGTCTCCGTTCGAAGTCAGCGTGCGCCCAAAGTCCGAGTGGGTGAACAGGGTGACGCTATTCTCCATGCCAATCTCAACCATCGCGTCGTTGAAATATTTAATCGATGCACTGACGTTTGCGAGTAACCCAGGCTGGTCACGCACCAGATCATCGTGCTGATCAAAGCCACCCGTCGAGACAAAAAATATCTGTCGCGAGAGACCGAGACTCTGGCGCATGGAGATGATCTTCGCCACGGTTCGCAACTGCTGTTGCAAACTGGACAAGGTGCCGGTGTTGGGTAACGCGCTGAAGCTATACCCAGAGGCGATCGCCGAACTGATGCGATCTGCAAACTGCACTGCTCGCTGCTGGACTCCCGCAAAAGCGCGCTCATAAATCGTGTTCGATACCGATCCCGACGCGGCCGACAACGCCGCCTCGAAGGCCGCTCGCCTGGCAGGACCGCTGCCCGTCGTCGGAAATGCCGTGAACGGCGTCGGCCCGTTCGCTCCCATGACATAGGGCTTTGCAATTTCTCCAGCATGAAAATAAGTTTGCCCCGCCAACGAGACGTTGACCGAAAGGGACTGGGTGCCGGTCTGCGCATTCAAGACATCGGCGATACGTCCGCCCCAACCCGACTTCAGTGTTACCCGACCACGAAGACTGTGCCACTGATCTTGCTGGTCGTTGTGAGAGAAGAGTTGTGGCGGTAGTGAGTGCCCCGTCGTCGCGGCAGTTTGATATTGGGCCTTGGTCGTGGGTCTGATCAGCGGGCCGATATTCGCCATCACGGCGAGTTTTCCGGATGAAAATAGTTCGCGCGCGCCTTCCATGCTGGGATGGAACCCATATGTCGGATCGCCCGCGATCTCGCCCTGCTGCGAGACGGGAAGCAAGGTCGCACGGTCAATGGCGAGAGTCGAGGAGGTCCCTGCACCTCGTGAGCGCGCATAGGCGTTATATTCGGCGGTACTTGTCGGAACGATCATGTTCCAGGAGTCGTTTCCGCCGAAGAGGAAAAGGCAGACGAGCGCTTTGTAGTCGCCGAAACCGCCGGTGCCCGTCATCTGTGCGTGAACCGTACCCGCTGTACGTCCAAAGGCATGCACGATCCCACCCGCTGCAGCGGCCTTGATGAATTTTCTTCTTAATCGATTCATGGTGAGAGACGCTCAGCGTTGTAACGCAAATTCCGGCGAGGTCACTACGAAGAAAATGGCATCTGCCGTACGCGTGGCGAGCGCGGTACCGGGGTTGGTCGTCGGAACGACGGTTCGATCGATTTGGGCTTTGGCTTGCGCCTTGAGCTCCACCGACATCTGTGCAGCACCGCCAAGTAACCGCTCAGCAACACGATTGATCAGCGCCTCGCTGTCGGCAGCGACCAGTAGCTCCGCCGAAGTGTTGATGTACATCACATCGACGCCGAGATTGGTGGCATTGTGCGTACGACTCAAGGCTTGGGTCCAAAAGAAATTGGCAATCTGCGTGTTGAGGTACTCGGTCGCCAGTTGCATCTCCGGCGCTACGCGGCCGGAGTCAGAGATTTCGCCGGGAGGCGCGTAAAACGGACTGAAAAAATTGAATACCGACGGCGCACTGCCCTGTGCCTGACCGAACACCGCACTGGCGCCGCCCGAAAAATTCCCTGCGGCACCCAGCTTGCCAGACCGGGAGGTTGCATCGTACGCCCGCCAGAATTGCGTCAAGCGCAGTAACGGCTCTTTGAGCTTCCCGGCGGCGTTTCCGCTTGGCGTCGAGCGCGCCTCGGGATCGAGCAGAATCGCGCGGACGACCGCCTCAAGATTGCCGCGATTGCCGTTGCCATCGTTATTGAATCGCTCGGCAACACGTCGTACGTAGGCGGGCGACGGATTACTCGTGACCAGCTTTTGAATGAGCTGTTTGGATATGAAGGGCGCTACGTTCGGATGGTTGAAAACGTTATCGAGGGCATCCTGTAAATCTTTGGTTCCGGTTTGGCCGGCTGGAATGGTTGCGTTGGTCAACGCCGCGCCTGGATAGCTGAGCACGAGCTTACTGCCGGTCTCGTGCTGCTCGGTGAAAAGCCGCATCGGTTTGACCTGGTTGTACCCGAGCACCGGCGCCACCTGCGGACGCGTATTGGCGAACGTACAGGCCGGGAGTGTCGACGGACAGTCCCACTTCCAGCCCGTGAACACCCTCGAAAAGCCCTCGATGACATTCTGGTTATATGTCGGAATCGCCTGACCGCCCGCATCGGTTCGAACACTGCCATCCATGTTGAGCTCGACGAGTCCGATGCTGAATAACTGCATCATTTCTCGGGCGTAGTTCTCGTCAGGCCGAAGGTTGGTTCCCGTCACCGCCTTCTGGTTGCCGAGCATCGAGAGGTACACCCCCATTGCCGGGTGTAGCGTGACGTCCTCGAGCAGCACGCGGAAATTTCCGAAAGCGTTTCGGGCGAGCATGTCATGGAAGCTCGCTGTCGCATTCGGCAAATTGAGCAGCGCGCCGACTTGCGACACAACAAAGATTTCGGATAGTGCGAATGCGACACGCTGGCGCAGTTGATCGTCGCCTTGCAGTACATTGGCAAACCAGCGCTCGAGCCGAACCGCGTTGAGACTGCCCACGTTGAAGCCCTGCGGCACGGGGTTTGGATAAGCCGTCTCGACCGCAGGCAGGAGCAGAGAGGGCTCGCGGATAATCTGGGAGTCGATCCAGCGCGAATAGCCGGTACTCGAGTCACCCAAGCCGATCAGGGTGGTCGCATCGGTTTCGGTGGCGCCAAAGGTTGCTTGGTTGAGGAACCGATAGGCTTCGGCTTTGCTGATCGGGGGTGGCGCCGCGACGGTGCTGGTTGGGCTGCTGGAGGATCCGCCGCCACCTCCTCCGCAGGAGGCGAGCAGCAGCAGGACGGCCGCGATCATCGGCTTCGGCGCCATCCGTCGAAATCCTGGACCCCA
>JBMTZD010000130.1:0-3198 GCA_049455235.1 Steroidobacteraceae bacterium | reverse complement strand
GACCTTACCGGGCCGCTCAGCGGACCTTGTTCTGGCGACGCTGCACGATCATGTGGGTCGTGCGCTTGTTGGTGCGGGTCTTCTTGCCCTTGGTATTCCAACCCCACGGCGACACCGGGTGCGGATTACCTTGGCCAGACTTACCTTCACCACCACCGTGGGGGTGATCGACCGGGTTCATGGCGAGACCACGGACCGTCGGACGGATACCGAGCCAACGCTTCGCGCCGGCCTTGCCGTAGCTGCGCAGGTTGTGCTCGTCGTTGCTGACCTCGCCGATGGTGGCTCGGCAATCGATCATCACCTTGCGCGTTTCACCCGACTTCAAGCGGATGTAGGCGTAAACGCCTTCACGCGCGGTGTACTGCACCGAACTACCCGCGCTGCGCGCGAGTTGTCCACCGCAACCTGGCTTCAACTCGACGTTGTGCACCGTCGTACCGACGGGAATGTGACGCAGCTGCATCGCATTGCCCGGCTTGATCGGCGAATCGGCACCCGAGCGCACTTCGTCACCCGGAACCACGCCCTTCGGCGCGAGGATGTAACGACGCTCGCCGTCCATGTATTTGACGAGCGCGATATGGCTCGTGCGGTTCGGGTCGTGCTCGATACGCTCGATCACGCCCTTCACGCCGTCCTTATCTCGCTTCAAATCAATGATGCGAAACTTTTGACGCGAACCACCGCCCTTGTGGCGCGTGGTGATACGCCCGTAGCTATTGCGACCACCCGTCTTCGACTGGGCAACGGTCAGCGGCGCGTACGGATCACCCTTCCACAGGTGGGACTTGTCGATCTTGACGGCGAACCGGCTACCCGGTGACGTCGGCTTGCTCTTGACGAGTGCCATTAGGCTTTCCTCGCTTCGTAGTCGATGCTCTGACCCGGTGCGAGACGCACATAGGCCTTCTTCGAATCTTGCGTGCGACCGACGGTCTTGCCGAAACGACGGGTCTTACCCGGCTCGTTGACGACATTCACTTCGGCCACCTTCACCGAGAACATGAGCTCCACGGCCGCTTTGATGTCCGGCTTCGTGGCATCGCGACGCACACGGAACGCGTATTGGTTCGCGTTCTGCATGGCGAGCGCCGTTTTCTCAGTCACGTGCGGCGCGAGCAGCACGTTGATCAAACGCTCTTGGCTGAGCTTCGAGACAGTGGCGCTCATTGCAGGCGCTCCTCGATCAGTTTCACGGCGCCGACGGTCATCAGCACCTTGTCGTAGCTCACGAGTGCGAGCGGGTTCAGAGCCGACACCGGCAACACCTGCACGTGCGGCAGATTGCGAGCGGCTAAGAACAGCTTCTCGTCGATCGCCTCGACGACGATCAACACGTTGTTGAGCGCCATCGACTTCAATTGCGCGGCGAGCAGACGGGTCTTTGGCGCCTCGAGATCGATACCGTTGGTCACGATCAGACGATCCTGACGCACGAGCTCCGAGAGCATCGAGCGCAGCGCGCCGCGATACATCTTGCGGTTGACCTTTTGCTCGAAGCTACGTGGCTTGGCCGCAAAGGCGCGACCACCGCCCACCCAAATCGGGCTACGGCTCGAACCGGCGCGGGCCTGACCTGTGCCCTTCTGGCCCCAGGGTTTCTTGCCGCCACCGCTCACTTCGGCTTTGGTCAGCTGGGCCTTAGTGCCCGCACGACCCGCGTTGCGATAGGCGGTGACGACCTGGTGCACCAGCGCTTCGTTGTACTCGTGGCCGAAAGCGGCCTCCGAGAGTTGCAGCTCATTCGAGCCGCCAGCGATCTTGATCTTCATGATCTATGGCTCCCGATCACTTCTTGGCGGCTTTGCCGCCCGCGCCCTTGGTCGGCACGATCAGCTTGCGCTTGGCAAGACGCGCCGCCTTGGTCGAGGGACGGATGACCACCTGACCGCCTTCCGCGCCCGGAACGGCACCACGGACCAGCAGCAGATTACGTTCGGCGTCGACTTCAACGACCTTGAGATTCTCGGTCGTGCGACGAGCCACACCCATGTGACCCGACATGCGCTTGCCCTGGAACACGCGACCCGGCGTTTGGCGCTGGCCGATAGAACCCGGGGTACGGTGCGAAACCGACACACCGTGGGTCGCATGGTGACCCGCGAAGTTGTGGCGCTTCATCGTGCCGGCGAAACCTTTACCGATGGTCGTGCCGGTGACGTCGACGATCTGGCCCACGGTGAAGTGGTCAGCCTTGATTTCGGCGCCTACCGCGAGGCCCTCGCCTTCCTTTTCACCGAGGCGGAACTCGACGAGCGACTTGCCCGGAGCTGTGCCTGCTTTGGCGAAATGACCGGCAGCAGCCTTCGAAATGAGCTGCGGACGACGTGATCCGTAAGTGACTTGGATGGCGCGATAGCCATCCTTGTCGGTGGTTTTGACCTGCGTCACGCGGTTCGGCAGAACCTCAATCACCGTCACGGGGATTGATTCCCCGGCGTCGGTGAAGACGCGCGTCATGCCGCACTTGCGGCCGACAAGACCGATTGCCATGTACTACTCTCCTGCGCTCACTACGATTGGTGAACACAAAAAAACCTATCCAACACACACCAGGCTGAAGGTCGAAGACGACCGAGAACCCGCGACGGAGAACCCGTTGCGGACTTTCTCGAGTGGTCTTGGCGGCATTCCGCCAACCTCGCCCGATCCCGCCGAAATTTCAGCGGCCCTTCCCGGAATACCCGGGAGCAAAAAGGGCGCGCAGTGTAAGCGACGGATTTCTAACTTGCAAGGGGCAAAAACCCCTTTCGAACCGACCGGTTCGACCCCCGGGGGAATCCCCCCGAAGGTCGAACGAAGGTCTTAATCAGTTCAGCTTGATCTGAACGTCCACGCCGGCCGGCAGCTCGAGGCGCATCAGCGCATCGACCGTCTTGTCGGTCGGGTTGAGGATGTCCATCAGACGCTTGTGCGTACGTAGCTCAAACTGGTCGCGGGCGTCCTTGTCGCCGTGCGGACTGACGAGCAGCGTGTAGCGCTCCATCTTGGTCGGCAAGGGCACAGGGCCCTTGACCGTGGCACCCGTGCGCTTGGCCGTCTCGACGATTTCGCGCGCGGACGTGTCGATCAGACGATGGTCAAACGCCTTCAGTCTGATCCGAATGTTTTGGTTAGCCATGAATATTTCCTTACTTCACGATCTTCGCGACGACGCCTGCGCCGACGGTGCGACCGCCCTCGCGGATCGCAAAG
>JBMTZD010000129.1:0-3212 GCA_049455235.1 Steroidobacteraceae bacterium | reverse complement strand
CGACCTGCCGTTCTTTTGCCTGAGCGTTTCCGGGCGGAAACTTGCGCCTTCGGCGTCCGAAACCACCCCGGGTGGGGCGCTCGAATCTCTCCGGCAAGGTCTGATAACGCGAACGCTTCGGATCATAGCAGTCCGGACGGCCGCGCGGCGTCTGACTTAAACTGTCGGGCGTCCAAACAGGAGCTCTCCGATGCGTGCCAGCCTTTCGAGCCTGAAATTGTTTGCCGCCCTTCTTTTATGTTTGATCGTCATTCCGATCAGCATGGCGACCGAGCGCGCCTCGCAGGATCGGTCGGCGGCGGCCCAGCAGCTCTACGCCCTGTTCGAGCGAACCTGGGAGGCCGAGCTCGCCGCGGACCCACAAAGCGCAACCTATTTGGGCGACACCCGCTACAACGACCGATGGACCGATCTGTCGATTTCCGCCATCGACAAGCGGATGGCCGCCGATCGAGAAACCCTGAAGTCGCTCGCCGCCATTCCGCGGGCCGCACTCACGCCGGCCGAACAGCTCGACTACGACCTCTTCGAGCGCGAATACCGACAACGCCTCGCGACGGCGCCGTTCAAGCCGTGGCTTTATCGGATCGATCATCAAGGCGGGATCCAGACGCTCTCCGAAATCACGGAATTGCTGCCCTTCCAATCGGTCAAGGACTACGAGGATTGGATCGCGCGTCTCAATGGCGTCGGCACCCTCGTCGATCAACACATCGCCCTGCTCGATCTCGCGGTACGCGAGGGTCGCACGCAGCCGCGCGTGATCATGCAAAGAATTCCGGCACAGCTTGCGCTTCAGAACGTCGCCAAGCCCGAGGAGAGTCCGTTCTACGCGCCCTTTCGCCGCTTCCCCGATCACATCGACGCCGCCACGCGCGAGCGTTTGAATGCAGCGGCTCTGCGAGCCATCGACACCGTCGTGCTGCCGGCTTATCGGCGCTTCACGAACGCCTTCGAGCAACGATACTTGCCCGCGACACGTGACAGCGTCGGTATCTCGGCCACACCCGAGGGCGGCGACTTCTACCGTGAGCGTATCGCCTATCACACGACGAGCAGTGCGCTGACCGCCGAGGAGATCCATTCGATCGGTCTCGCAGAGGTCGCCCGTATCCGCAGCGAAATGCTCGCGATCAAAGATGACGTCGGCTTCAAAGGGTCACTGCAAGAGTTCTTCGTGTTTTTGCGCACCGACCCGCAGTTCTATTACTCGACGCCCGAAGCGCTGTTCGAGGCTTATCAAGCCGTATCCAAGCGTATTGACCCGGGCCTCGTGAAACTCTTCGGCAAGCTCCCGCGTACTCCCTACGGTGTGCGCGCCATACCGCGCACCAGTGCGCCGAATACGACGACGGCGTATTACCAACCGCCCGCAGCCGATGGCACGCGACCGGGTTTTTATTATGTGAATCTGTATCGCCCCGAAGTGCGCCCTAAATACGAGATGGAGGTGCTGTCGGTGCACGAGGCGGTACCTGGCCATCACCTGCAGATTGCGCTGGCCATGGAGCAAGCTGCCATGCCGCAGTTTCGGCGCAATGCCGGTTACACGGCCTACGTCGAGGGCTGGGCGCTCTACTCGGAGAGTCTCGGCGAAGAACTCGGTCTCTATCAGGACCCTTACTCCAAGTTCGGGCAACTGACCTACGACATGTGGCGGGCTGTACGGCTCGTCGTCGACACAGGACTGCACGCCAAAGGCTGGAGCCGCGAACAAGCGATCGAATTTTTCAAGGACAACGCCGCCAAGACGGAGGCCGATATCGTCAATGAAATCGATCGCTACATCGCCTGGCCAGGTCAAGCACTCGCCTACAAGATCGGGCAGTTGCGTATCCAAGCGCTGCGGCGCGAAGCCGAACAACGACTCGGCGAGCGTTTTGATATCCGCTCTTTCCACGACGTGGTGCTCGAGAGCGGCGCCGTGCCACTCGATGTCATGGAAGGTAAAGTGCGCGACTGGATAACGAGGAACGCACCATGATCCAGCGACGAGCAAGTGTGGCAACCCGGGTAGGCAGCGTTCGTGTCGGCGGCGGTGCACCGATCGTTGTTCAATCGATGACCAACACCGATACCGCGGATATCGAATCCACGGTCACCCAAGTGCGCGCGCTCGCCCGCGCGGGCTCGGAACTCGTCCGGGTCACCGTCAACACCGAAGAGGCTGCGGCCGCTGTACCGCACATCCGTGATCGTCTCGCTCAACAGGGCGTCCATGTTCCCTTGATCGGCGACTTTCATTTCAACGGCCACAAACTCCTGAAGGCCCACCCGGCTTGCGCCGAGGCGCTCGCCAAATACCGCATCAACCCGGGCAATGTCGGCCGCGGCAGCAAGCGCGACCCGCAATTTGCCGAAATGATCGAAGTCGCGTGTCGTCATCAGAAGCCCATACGCATTGGCGTGAACTGGGGCAGTCTCGACTCGGAACTGCTCACGCGCATGATGGATGAGAACAACGCCTCGCCCAATCCGCGTAGCGCCAACGAAGTCATGCGCAGCGCCGTGGTCGAGTCCTGTCTACAAAGCGCCGCTCGCGCCGAGGAACTTGGTCAGCCACATGACGCGATCGTGCTGTCAGCCAAAGTCAGCGGTGTGCAGGATCTGATCGCGATCTACACGGATCTTGCAGCGCGCTGCGATTACCCGCTACACGTCGGCCTCACCGAAGCCGGCATGGGCAGCAAGGGCATCGTGGCCTCGACCGCCGGCATCGGCGTGCTCTTGCAAAAGGGCATAGGCGACACGATCCGCGTGTCACTGACACCCGAACCGAACGGCGATCGCACCCAAGAAGTGATCGTCGCCCAAGAAATTCTACAGACGATGGGTCTGCGCTCCTTCGTGCCGATGGTGATCGCCTGCCCCGGCTGCGGCCGAACGACCAGCACGTACTTCCAGCAACTGGCGCAAGACATCCAGTCGCACATCCGGCATCGCATGCCGGAGTGGCGCAAACTCTACGAAGGCGTCGAAGAGATGAACGTGGCCGTCATGGGTTGCGTCGTCAATGGCCCCGGCGAGAGTAAACACGCCAACATCGGCATCAGCCTGCCCGGTACGGGCGAGCGCCCCGTAGCCCCCGTATACGAAGATGGCGAGAAAACCGTCACACTGAAAGGCGACCATATCGCCGAAGAGTTCCAGCAACTCGTCGAAGCCTACGTCGCACGCAGTTACCGCAAGCGAGAGTCCGCATGAATCACGAT
>JBMTZD010000128.1:0-3219 GCA_049455235.1 Steroidobacteraceae bacterium | reverse complement strand
AGCGAACGTTCCACGTTCCCCGCTTCTACCCTCCCTGAGCGGGTCCCGGCTTCAAGACCTGTGCCGGGTTATGTCTGCCCCCGGCAGCCCTATGGGCCGTCGGGGGTTTTTTTATCTCGCTCCCACAAAGCCGCCAACGCGGCCTGAGCGTCCTTGACCCCAAGGCCGGAGTGGGCGGAGAACACCTGAACGCTCGCGAGAGTGCCCAATTGGGCGCGTGAGTCTTTCAAGACCGCGGCTCGCTCGGCTTGGTTCAACTTGTCCGCTTTCGAAAGGAGGACATGCACGCCACGGCGCGTGGGGTCGGCCCATTCGATAAGGCCAAAATCCTCATCTCTCAGGCCACGCCGCGAATCGACGATCAGGCAGAGTCCCTTGAGGCTGGAGCGCGCCCGCAAAGCATCGATCAAGGGCACCCACTTACGCCGCTCTTCCGGACGGACGGCGGCATAGCCGTAACCCGGTAAGTCCACGATGCGGTGACTCTCCTCCAGCTCGAAATAGTTCAGTAAGCGGGTCTGCCCCGGCGTCTTGCTCGTTCTGGCCAAGGCCTTGCGCTCGGCGATGGCATTGATCGCACTGGACTTGCCTGCATTCGACCGACCCGCGATAGCGACCTCGGCGCCCGCGTCCGGCGGAAACTGCACAGGGGCAGCCACACTTAATAAAAACTCCACATGGGGGAAACGCGACACGGAAACCGCCTGCCCGGTAGGGCATCTGAAACGAGTGGTAGTGTAAACTCACCGGCTCGAATCAGACCGTCCGGAGCCGTCCGAACATGTTCACCGTTAACTCCAGCATCCGCCTGCTCGCCGCTCTCGCCGTGGCGACCCTCTGCTCGCCCGCCGTCGAGGCACGCGGCAATCCGGAAGCGGGTGCTACCAAAGCCGCCGTTTGCACCGCCTGTCATGGCCCGAACGGCAACAGCGTCAACCCGGAATGGCCGAACCTCGCGGGTCAGAGCGCCGCCTACGTCACCGAGCAGCTCACGATCTTCCGCGCCGGTCATCGCAACAACGCGGTGATGTGGCCCATGGCGATCGCGCTCACCGACGAAGACATTGCGGATCTCGCTGCTTATTTCTCGCGTCAAACGCCGAACGGTCTCGAGGCTGATGCGGCGACGTACAAAGCGGGTGAGGCTCTCTACCGCGGCGGTGATCGCACGCGCGACATCCCTTCCTGCAAAGCCTGTCATGGTCCTGTGGGCCTCGGTGCCACCAGCGCTGCTTATCCCGCTTTGCGTGCGCAGCACTCGCTCTACACGGCCAAGCAATTGCTCGACTATCAAAACGAGCAGCGCTATCGCGATGTGAACACCGGGGAACCGACTAAGTCGCGTAACGGTCACATGATGACAACGATTGCCAAGCGTCTGACCGAGGAAGATATCCGCAACCTCGCGAGCTACATCCAGGGTCTGCGCTGATCGTACTGCGTTAACTGAACTGCATCGGAGATAAGGTTCCATGATCAGCCGCGCCCGCTTCTTGTCAGTGTTGGTGGCCATCGCTGCCGTTGCCGCCACTCCGTTGCTCGCCCAACAAAATCTGCCGGCTGGCAAGTGGCAAGCGGGCCGCCACTATCGCGTGGTGTCTCCGCCGCAGGCGACATCAGTCGCTCCCGACAAAGTCGAAGTCATCGAAATTTTTTGGTACGGTTGCGGCGCCTGCTTCGTTCTCGACCCCTATCTCGAAACTTGGAAAAAGTCGAAACCGGCTCACGTAGAGTTCGTTCGCGTTCCGGTAACTTGGAACGCCGGCGCGAAACTGCATGCTCGTCTCTACTACACGCTGCAGGCCTTGAAGCAAGACGAGCGTCTGCACACCAAGGTCTTCGATACGATCCATCGCGGTGGCAATGGTCTGCTCGGTCGCGATGAGGCTTCGACACTGCCCGTGATGTTGGCTTGGGCCAAACAAAACGGCATTGAAGAAAAGGCCTTTACCGACGCCTGGAATTCGATGTGGGTGAATACTCGCCTGCGTCAAGCCGACGAAACCGTTCGTCGCTACCGCGCCGAAGGCACTCCTTTCATGGTGATCAACGGCAAGTACACAACGGATGTGGGCTCTGCTGGTGGCATCCCGCAGATGCTGAACCTGATCAACGATCTCTCGAACGCCGAGAAGCGTCGCTAAACCGGTTGCGCGCGGATCGAAGCCGGCGCGCATGATTCACTCTTTCGTTCTCGACGCGACGGGCCTTCACGCCCGTAGCGTTGATCATTCCGCGAGTAGCGCTGCACCCCTATGGTTCGATCTATTGAACCCGAGCAGCGATGAAATTCACTTCGTCGAAAGGACGCTCGGAATCAGCATTCCGACTCGCGATGAAATGCGCGAAATCGAGAGCTCAAACCGTTTGTACGAGGACGAGGGTTCGCTCTACATGACGGCTACGGTCGTCACCAAACTCGATACCGAGCGGCCGGAGAACACACAAGTCACGTACATTCTCAAAGGCGACGCGCTCGTCACGGTGCGCTATGCCGATCCGCTGCCGTTCCGACGCTTCATCGCATACGCCGAGAAACACCCCGCCACCTGCGGTAACGCCGCCGCCATCCTTGCCGGTCTGTTGGAAGCTAAGGTGAACCGAATCGCCGATGTGCTCGAGCGCACGAGCGACGATATTGATCATCTGTCGCAGCATATCTTCGCGCCGCTGAGCGACGGCACGCGCCGCCGTGACATCGACTATCGGCAAATTTTGGAACGAGTGGGTCGTATTGGCGACTTGAACTCGAAGGCGCGTGAAACTCTCGGGAGCCTCGGGCGTCTACTCGTCTTCCTACTCCAAGCCACTCATCCCCACATCGCAGGCGATGTACGAGGACGACTCAAAACATCGACCCGCGATATAGAACAGATGAGCGGGCACTCAGCCTTCCTTGGCGACAAGGTCCAATTCATGCTCGACGCCACGCTCGGCATGATCAACATCGATCAGAACAACATCCTGAAGATTTTCTCGGTGGCAACAGTCGTACTGCTACCACCATCGGTCATCGGCGCCATCTTCGGCATGAATTTCAGCCATATCCCCGCAGCACAGCACGCTTTCGGTTTTTGGGCTGCCGTAGGTGCGATGATCGTCTCGGCTGTTGGGCCCTACCTTCTCTTCAAACGTCGCGGCTGGCTCTGAAGCTCAGCGCAACTCGCGCAGCAAGACGTCCGCTAGCACGCCAGGGTAATAGTCGAGCTTGGATTTCTT
>JBMTZD010000127.1:0-3222 GCA_049455235.1 Steroidobacteraceae bacterium | reverse complement strand
ACAAGGAAGTAGCAGCGCAGCTTCTGTCCGTGCGTACCCGCAGCGGCAAGGATCTAGGTCAGATGTCAGCGCAGACTTTCGTCGAGCGCCTGCGCTCTGAGCTTGAGAGCCGCGGGCGCCGAATTTTGGAGGATTGACGTATCTCGACTGCAAATAAGCGCATCCGGCGCAATGAGGACATCACGGCGCCGCAAGTGCGCGTGATCGCGGCCGATGGGTCGCAGGCAGGAATCATGACCCGCTTCGAGGCTCTCCAGCTCGCTCAAAATAGTGAGCTCGATCTCGTCGAGGTGTCGCCGATGGCCGAGCCGCCGGTGGTGCGCATCATGGACTTCGGCAAGTTCCTCTTCGAGCAGAAGAAGAAAACCCAGTCCGCGCAGAAGAAACAGAAGCAACAGCAAGTTAAGGAAGTGAAGTTTCGCCCCGGTACGGAAGAGGCGGATTACCAGGTCAAGCTGCGTAATTTGATCCGATTCCTGACTGAGGGAGATAAGGCCAAGGTGACCTTGCGTTTCCGTGGCCGAGAAATGGCGCATCAAGAGATCGGGCGTCGTCTTCTCGATCGGCTTTCTACCGACCTCGCCGCAACGGCGTCGGTCGAACAGAATCCGCTGATGGAAGGGCGACAAATGGTCATGGTGCTTGCGCCGAAAAAGAAGTGATGCACTAGCCGCAAGGCCGGTTCATCCGCCCGCGAGCGGGCCCGTCAGGGTTCTGTGAGCGTAGCTAAAAACTGAAAGGAGTCTGAAATGCCCAAGTTGAAAACCAACCGGGCGGCTGCGAAGCGTTTTCGCAAAACGGCGAAGGGATATAAGTCCTACTCCGCCGGCCGTCGCCATAACCTCGGCCACAAGCCGCGTAAGACCAAGCGCCAACTGCGCTCGGGCGGCTCGAGTCTGGTGCACGAGAGTGATGTCGGTCGTCTCGACCAGTTGCTCCCGCATCTCTAAGAATTCGCTACCGAGGTAATCGAACATGGCAAGAGTCAAACGTGGCGTGACCGCGGGTCGCCGCCACAAGAAAGTTTTAGGCAAAGCGAAGGGCTACTACAACGCCCGTCGCAAGGTTTTTCGCGCTGCCAAGCAGGCGGTCATCAAGGCGGGTCAATACGCCTATGAAGGTCGTCGCCTCAAGAAGCGCGATTTCCGTGCTCTGTGGATCCAGCGTATCAATGCGGCGGCCCGTCAGTTCGGGTTGTCCTATAGCCGCATGATCAACGGCCTCAAGCTCGCCAACATCGAAATCGATCGCAAGATGCTCGCGGATATCGCGGTGCACGATGCGGAGGCTTTCGGCGCGTTGGTGACCAAGGTCAAGGCAGCGCTCGGCACTCCGTAAGGATCGGTCGTGAGCGATCTCGCGACCCTCACGCAACAAGCCCTCGACGAAGTCGCGGCGAGCTCGACGCTCGCCGCGCTCGACGAGGTGCGCGTGCGTTGGTTGGGCAAAAAAGGCCTCCTGACGGAGCAGCTGAAATCTTTGGGTGCCTTGCCAGCGGCGGATCGGCCGGCGGCGGGTGCCAAGATCAATGAAGCCAAGCAGGTCGTGCAGGCCGCGATTGAGGCCGCCGAAGCGCGGCTGACCGCGGCGGAGGTCGAGGCGCAGCTCGCTGCCGGACGGATCGACGTGACCGCCACAGGCCGTGGCGAAGAGCGCGGTGGTCTCCATCCGGTGACCCGTGCGCGCTTGCGTATCGAAACGATCTTTCGTCAATCGGGCTTCGAGATCGCCACCGGTCCCGAGATCGAGGACGACTTTCACAACTTCGAAGCTTTGAACATCCCGGCCGATCATCCGGCTCGTGCGATGCATGACACGTTCTATTTTCCGGACGGTCGTCTGCTGCGAACGCACACCTCGCCGGTGCAGATTCGCGAGTTGCGCAAAGGTCGTTTGCCCTTGGCGATGATCATGCCGGGGCGAGTTTATCGATGCGACTACGACATGACGCACTCGCCGATGTTTCATCAGGTCGAGGGTCTCGTCGTCAATGAAAATGTCAGCTTCGCGAATTTAAAAGCGACGCTACAAGGATTTCTGCAGGCGTACTTCGAGCGCGATCTGCGCACGCGCTTGCGTCCTTCATATTTCCCGTTTACCGAACCCTCTGCTGAAGTCGACATGTCTTGTGTCTTCTGTAACGGCGAAGGTTGTCGGGTCTGCAAGCACACCGGCTGGCTGGAGGTGGGTGGTTGCGGCATGGTGCATCCGAATGTGTTCAAGGCTGCGGGTGTCGATGCCGAGCGTTGGACGGGTTATGCCTTCGGCATGGGTATCGAACGTCTGGCGATGTTGCGCGACGGCGTGAATGACCTGCGTTTGTTTTTCGAAAGTGATTTGCGCTTCTTGCGCCAGTTCGGTGCCGCATGAAGATCTCGCTGCAGTGGTTGCAAGAGTGGGTCAATCACGGTCTCGAGCCAAAGGCGCTCGGGCACGCGCTCACCATGGCGGGATTCGAGCTCGAAGGGATACACGCAGCAGCGCCGGCTTTCGAGGGTGTGGTCGTTGCCGAAATCCAGAGTGCGACTCCCCACCCGCAGGCCGACAAGCTGCGCGTCTGTGAAGTGAGTGTCGGCGCAGCGTCGCCCGCACTGCAGATCGTCTGTGGTGCGGCGAATGCGCGAGTGGGTTTGAAAACGGCGCTTGCGATGGTGGGCGCGCAGCTCCCCGGTGATCTCAAAATCAAGGCCGCGAAGTTGCGTGGCGTCGAGTCGGCCGGCATGTTGTGCTCGGCCAAAGAATTAGGCTTGAGCGAAGCGTCGGAGGGCATCATCGAACTGCCGGCTGATGCGCCGGTGGGAACGACGTTGCGAGACTATCTCGCTCTTGACGATACGGTGCTAGAGCTTGCCGTCACACCGAATCGAGGTGATGCCATGTCGCTGCGCGGTATCGCGCGCGAAGTCGCTGCGCTCACCCGCAAGCCACTGACATTGCCGGACATAGCGTCGGTTTCGCCCTCGATCGCCGAGCAACCGCGTGTTGCGCTCGGTGCACCGGCAGCGTGTCCGCGCTTTCACGCGCGCATTATTGTCGATGTCGATAACAGTCGGGCGTCGCCTGTTTGGTTGCGCGAGCGCCTGCGCCGCGCCGGCGTCCGCAGCATTAGCCCCGTCGTCGACATCACGAACTACATCGTGCAAGAGCTCGGTCAGCCGATGCACGCCTACGATCTCGACAAAGTAGATGGGTCGCTCACGGTACGTCTGGCGAATACCGGTG
>JBMTZD010000126.1:0-3274 GCA_049455235.1 Steroidobacteraceae bacterium | reverse complement strand
AGGGGAGCGGTACGGCAAGTACCCGATCTCTCAGGTTCAAGGACAGAGGGGCGGCGGGGGTCGAGAGGCCTCCGCCGCTCCTTTTTTTTGGCCCGAGTCTGTCGGCTCGGGGAGGGCACAGAGCATGGGACGCAAGACACCTCTACACGATCTGCACGTTGCGCAAGGCGCACGCATGGTCGATTTTGGCGGCTGGGATATGCCGGTTCACTACGGTTCGCAGATCGAAGAGCACCATCACGTGCGACGTGATGCGGGCATGTTCGATGTGTCGCACATGTGTGTGGTCGATCTGCATGGGACCGCTACCCGCGCGTTTCTCGCGCGCCTTGTCGCCAACGATGTCGGCAAGTTGCGTATCGCGGGCAAGGCGCTCTATAGCTGCATGCTCAACGAGACCGGCGGTGTCATCGATGATCTGATCATTTATTTTTTGACCGAGAGTCACTTCCGCATCGTCGTAAATGCCGGCACGCGCGATAAGGATCTTGCGTGGATGCGGCGTTGCGCGGCCGATTGGGGGCTCGACGTTCAGATCATCGAGCGTAGTGATCTTGCCATGATTGCGGTTCAAGGCCCCAAAGCGCGCAACGCAGTCGCCGATTTGCTCGAACCGCAAGATCGGGAACGCGCGTTGTTGCTCGAGCCTTTCTTTGGTGTCGTCTGCGGCGCATGGTTCGTGGCGCGCACGGGCTATACCGGTGAAGATGGCTTTGAAGTCGTGATACCTGCGGCAGAGGCCGAGTCGGTCTGGAAGGCGCTCAATGCCGCCGGTGTCGCGAGCTGTGGCCTTGGCGCGCGCGATACGCTGCGCCTCGAAGCGGGCATGAACCTCTACGGCAACGACATGGACGAGACGCGACATCCGCTCGAGTCGGGTCTGAGTTGGACCGTTGCCTTCGAGCCGGTCGAGCGTGACTTCGTCGGGCGCGCGGCGCTCGAGGCGATTCGCAAGGCCGGTGGGTCACCGATGAAACTCGTCGGACTGCTGCTCGAAGATCGCGGCGTGCTGCGTTCCCACCAAAAGGTGGTGGTGCCGGGTGTCGGCGAAGGTGAGGTCACAAGTGGCACCTTCTCGCCCACTCTAGAGCGTTCCATCGCTTTTGCCCGAGTGCCACGCGCCACGGGCGAGACCGTACAAGTCGACATCCGCGGCAAGTTGCTCGCGGCCCGAGTCGTGAAGTTGCCTTTCGTCCGTCACGGACGCGCTCTCATTAGCCTTTGAGGAGTATCTCCATGAGCCAAGTTCCTGCCGATCTGCGCTATGCCAAATCCCACGAATGGGCCCGCTCACTGCCGGACGGACGCATTGAGGTCGGCATCACCGATCACGCCCAGCACGCGCTCGGCGATCTCGTCTTCGTCGATGTGCCGCCACTCGGCACGGCCCTAGAGGTCGGCGGTGCTTGCGCTGTCGTCGAATCAGTCAAAGCGGCAAGCGATGTCTATTCACCCGTGGCCGGCACGGTCGTTGAAGTCAACGAATCTTTGTCGGCAAGTCCTGAGCTCATCAATGAAGACTGCTATGGCAAGGGTTGGCTCTATCGCGTGCAGCCCGCATCGGCCTCGGGCGTCGACGCCCTACTCGATGCGGGTGCCTACTCGGCCGTGCTTGCGGCTGAGGGGGGCTGATCATGCCGTTCATTCCGCATACGGAGCAGGACGTTCGCGAGATGCTCGCGACCATCGGGGCGCCGTCGATCGACGCGCTCTTCGATGAGATTCCGGCGAGCTTGCGCATCCAGGGTCTCGACGGCATTCCCGAGGGGCTCTCGGAGATGGAGATTGGGCGCTTGATGAGCGAGCGCGCACGACTCGACGGGCGTCCGCTCTCGTTCATTGGCGCGGGTGCCTACGAGCATCACATTCCGTCGGCCGTTTGGGCGATCACCACGCGCGGCGAGTTCTACAGTGCCTACACGCCTTATCAGGCCGAAGCGAGCCAGGGCACGCTACAGCTGATCTACGAATACCAAACGATGATTTCGAGCCTTACGGGCATGGAAGTCTCGAACGCCTCGCTGTACGACGGTGGCTCGGCGGTAGCCGAGGCAGCACTGATGGCAGTGCGCGCGCATCGCAAGTCCAAGAGCTTGCGAGTGCTCGTACCTTCGACGGTGAACCCGAACTATCGTCGCGTGGCTATCAGCACTGCGGGTAATCAGGGTTTGCGATTCGAAACGGTTGCCTATCGTCGTGAAGACGGTTGCATCGATCGGGAGGCGCTCGCCGCGTTTGCGGGCGAAGATATCGCCGCGCTCGTGATCCAGCAGCCGAATTTCTTTGGCCAGCTCGAGGATGTCGACGCGCTGACCGATTGGGCGCACGAACAGGGCATGCTCGTCATCGCGGTGGTCAATCCGACCTCGCTCGCGTTGTTGAAGCCGCCGGGTTTGTGGGGCAAGACCGGCGCGGACATCTGCGTTGGTGAAGGTCAGCCGCTCGGCGTGCCGCTCTCATCGGGCGGACCGTATTTCGGTTTTATGACGACGCGGATGGAATACGTACGCTCGATGCCGGGACGCATCGTCGGTCGTACGGTCGATCTCGATGGCAAGCCGGGCTACACGCTGACGCTGCAGGCGCGCGAGCAGCACATTCGTCGTGGCAAGGCCACATCGAACATCTGCACCAATCAGGGCCTCCTGATGACGGCGGCGACGATCTACATGACCTTGATCGGTCCGCAGGGCTTGGCCAAGGTGGCCGCGGCTTCCATGCAGCGCAGCGGTGAGCTCGTCGAAGCGCTGACCCAAGTCAAAGGGGTGCGCGCGGCTTTCAATGGGTCGCGTTTCCACGAGGCCGTTCTGTTGCTCGATCGACCGGCAGCCGCTGTGCTGCGTGAGCTCGAGGCGCAAGGCATCTTGGGTGGTTTTGATTTGTCGGCGGATTATCCCGAGCTCGGCTCGGCGCTGCTCGTCTGTGCGACGGAAACCAAGACTGCGGGTGATCTTGCTCGCTATGCGACCGCCCTCGGCGCCGCCGTGCAAAAGGTCCGTGCGGCCTAAGGAGAACGAACCCATGAATCAGATTCTCGAAAAATCGATTTTCGAATATTCACGCTCGGGTCGCAGTGCGACCGTGCAGCAACCGCCGGGTGCCGATGTGGATTCGGCCTTAGCGACGATTCCCGCTGCGTTGCGCCGCCGTCAGGCGCCGATGCTGCCAGAGGTGAGTGAGCTCGATGCGGTCCGTCACTTCACGCGTTTGTCGCAACTGAACTTCTCGATCGACACGAACTTCTATCCGCTCGGTTCGTGCACGATGAAGTACA
>JBMTZD010000125.1:0-3285 GCA_049455235.1 Steroidobacteraceae bacterium | reverse complement strand
GGATGCGTAATCGGCTCGCAGCCGATATCGTCAGTGAATGCGTGATCGGTCTTGAGCGCTTTCGCGCCGAAGGTTTTGCGCCCTTCAAAGAAAGTTGGTCATCAGCCGACATCTTGAGTGACCAACCTGTCATCGTGCACGACCTAAACGGTCAGCGCCGTGGTATCGCTCGTGGCATCGATGCACAGGGTGCGCTGCAGCTCGAGCGCGAGGATGGCTCGCGTGAGATCGTCTTGGCGGGCGATGTGTCGGTGCGGCGATGATGGTCCTCGCCGATCTTGGCAATACGCGCCTGAAGTGGGCGGTGATGCAAGCAAACGGCAGACCCGGCCCGATGCGCGCCGCGATACATGGGCAGTGGCCTGTTGGCGTTTTCCGCGAGGGCATTCCGGTGCTTGCCGTGAGTGTCGCCAAAGAATCGATCCGAAAAAAATTCGTCGCCTGGGTGAGAGGCCAAACGGCCTATGCGCCGAAATTCGTCTCAAGTGCGGCAGCTTATGGTGATCTGATCAACGCCTACCAGGATCCTTGGCGGCTCGGCGCCGATCGCTGGGTTGCGTTGATCGGTGCGCGCGCATCGTTCCCGCGTGCACGAGCGTTGCTCGTCGTCGATGTCGGTACGGCAACGACGATCGATCTGCTCGCGCGCGATGGGCGACATCACGGTGGGCTGATCCTGCCGGGTCCGTCGATAATGGTCGAGTCTTTGCTCGGCAAGACAGGCGGCATCGCAACGCGCGCCAAAAGTCGCACGAAATCGCCAACGACGGACTTCTTTGCTCGCGATACGCGCTCGGCCATCGAGCAAGGCGCGAGGCAGAGTGTGGCGGCTGCGATCGAGCGGGCGCGGAGAGTCGCAGGCGTCAAAGTTGGCGTGCTGCCCCGAGTGATCCTGACGGGAGGCGGTGCCGAGGATATCGAGCTGCCGTTCGCGCACGTGCGCATCGACGATCTCGTCCTGCGGGGTCTTGCGCACCACGCGCAATACGCCAATACCCAATAAAAAAGGGAGGCCGAAGCCTCCCTTTTCTTTGACTCGGCATTCCGCCGAGCGCGATCGGATCGATCAGGCCTTCGGCTTGTTGGCCTCTTCGACGACCTTGTCTGCCACGTTGCGCGGCACGAGGTCATAGTGCGAGAACTCCATCGTGTACGAGGCGCGACCACTCGACATGGCGCGCAACTGACCGATGTAGCCGAACATTTCCGACAGCGGCACGGTGGCCACGACGGCGATGTTCGCGCCGCGCTCGAGCTGGTCTTGAATCGAGCCACGACGACGGTTGATGTCGCCGATGACGTCGCCCAAGTAATCACCCGGGGTAACGACTTCGACCTTCATCACAGGCTCGAGGAGCACGGGGCCCGCTTTACGGATGCCTTCGCGGAAGCAGGCCTTGGCGGCGATTTCGAACGTCAGAGCGTTCGAGTCGACGTCGTGGTAGCTACCGTCGAACAGCGTGGCGCGGAAGTCCACAGTCGGGAACTTCGCGAGCACGCCTTCTTCCATCTGCATCTTGAGGCCCTTCTCGACCGAGGGGACGTATTCGCGCGGCACCGAGCCGCCGACCGTCGCATCGACGAACTCGAAGCCCTTGCCGCGCTCGAGCGGCTCGAACTTAATCCACACGTCGGCGAACTGACCCGAACCACCCGTCTGCTTCTTGTGCACGTAGTGTTCTTCGATCGTCTTCGTGAAGGCTTCGCGGTAAGCCACCTGCGGCTCACCCATGATGCCTTCGACGTTGAACTCGGTGCGCATACGATCGAGCGTCACATCGAGGTGCAACTCGCCCATGCCGCGCAGAATCGTCTGACCGGTTTCGCGATCGGTTTCGAGGCGCAACGAAGGATCGGCACGAACCATCTTGCTCAGAGCAGCGCTGAACTTCTCGAGTTCGGCCTTGCTCTTCGGCTGCACCGAGACGCTGATGACGGGCTCAGGGAAGCGCATGCGCTCGAGCACGACCGGATGATCGGTGTCGCAAAGCGTGTCGCCCGTGTCTGTTTCGGCGAGCGAGACGAGCGCGATGATGTCACCGGCGCGAGCCTCTTCGATGGCGTTCGCTTCTTTGGCGAACATCTCGACCATGCGGCCGATCTTCTCGCGCTTGCCGCGAGTCGTGTTCGTCACCGACATGCCCTTGGTGAGCACGCCCGAGTAAACACGCACGAAGGTGAGGGCGCCATAAGCGTCGTTGATGACCTTGAACGCGAGCGCCGAGAACGGCTCGTCATCCGAGCAAATACGCTCACCGACCGGATTACCGTCGGCATCCACCGTGTTGATGGCCGCAACGTCGGTCGGTGCCGGCAGGTAGTCGACCACGGCATCGAGAACTTGGGTCACGCCTTTGTTCTTGTACGAGGAGCCGCAGAGCACCGGGTTGAAGGCGCTCGTCAGCGTGCCTTTACGTAGGCAGGCGCGGATCGTTTCGACCGAAGGCTCTTTCTCTTCCATGAGATAGGCTTCCATCGCGGCATCGTCCATCTCGAGGCAGGTATCGACGAGCTCTTTGCGGAATTCGCCGATGCGCGCGAGGATCGCGCGATCGCTCGGGACCGTGATGCCGAGTTTGTCGGCCAGGTCATCCGTGATGTCGAGCTCTTCGGGAACCGCATCGCGATCGTCCGAACTCCACACCAGCGCCTTCATGGTGACGAGATCAACCATGCCCTTGAAGTTGTCTTCCGAGCCGATCGGCAATTGCACCGGCAGCGGACGCGCGCCCAAGCGCTTTTTGATCATGTCGACGCAACGCAAGAAGCCTGCGCCGCTGCGATCCATTTTATTGACGTAGCAAATACGCGGAACGCCGTAGTTGTCGGCCAGACGCCAGTTCGTCTCCGACTGCGGCTCCACACCGGCCACGCCGTCGAACACGACGACGGCGCCGTCGAGCACGCGCAGCGAGCGATTCACTTCGATGGTGAAGTCGACGTGCCCCGGAGTGTCGATGACGTTGATCTTCTTCTTACGCCAGAAGGTCGACACCGCAGCCGACTGAATCGTGATACCACGCTTCTGCTCTTGTTCGAGGTAGTCGGTCGTGGTGGAGGACTTCAAATCCTTGGTATCGTGCACGTCGACGATCGTGTGCTTACGACCCGTGTAATAAAGGATGCGTTCGGTGGTCGTGGTCTTGCCGGCGTCGACGTGGGCAATGATGCCGATGTTGCGAATGTCGGCCAGCGGGGTAGTACGGGGCATGGCAGGTTCCGTCAGAGGTTGTTGAAACGATGGGCAAAACGCATCCCTGCAAGCAGGGGCGCGAGCAAACTCCG
>JBMTZD010000124.1:0-3359 GCA_049455235.1 Steroidobacteraceae bacterium | reverse complement strand
TGGGTATGAAGTTCGACGATCACATCAGACATGTTTTCATTGATCGTCACAGTTACATGTCGGCGATTTGGTGGTATTCGGAAAAAGCATGGGAAAGGTTGCCGCCCGACGTTCAGGCTGCCGTGACGATCGCTTATGGCGAGCTCGCCGCAGCCACTCGGCGAGCCGCAAAAGATCGCGAGAAGCCTGCGATCGAAAAATTTTTATCGGGTGGCGGCACAATCGACTACGCAACCGAGACGCAGCGCGCGGAGTTCAAGGCCGCGACCGCGCCGTTACGCGATTGGTATCGGAGCAAATATCCCGGAGATTGGCTCGAGCGTGTCGATGACGCGGTCAGTCAATGCGAATCGGGGCGTTCGAATTCTCAACCTAGTCAAGGAGACCGTTCGTGAAAGTGCTGTTCGTCGATGCCGGAAATTACTGTCGGTCGCCAGCCGCGGAAATCGTGGCTCGCTCGATGGCAGCGCGCAGTGGCGTTACCGACTGGCAATTCAGTTCGGCAGGTCTAAAAGATAAACACGTGGGCGACTCGGCAGATCCGCGATCCATAGAAGCCTGCGCCTCTCGTGGCTACGATCTGACCGCATTTCGCTGTCGCGAGATTACCGAGCAAGACTACCGCGCGCATGACGTCATCCTTGCCATGGACAAGGACAATGAAGCTCAGATTGAGGCGAGGCGACCCGCCGGAAATACCACGCCGATTCGGCTGTTCTTGGGCGATCGGGAAGTTCCGGACCCGTACTACGGGGAATCAGACGGGTTCGCTCTCATGATGACCCAAATAGAAGAGGGCGTTCGAACGCTCCTTAGCCGAGGTCAAGGCTAAAAACTCCCAAATTCGAATCGATTCTCGGGGGTGACGGGCAGGATCATTGATGTAAGTCTTCCGGTGATTTGCGAAGACGGTTACTAATCTCGTCGTGACATCTCCCAGCGACCCCGCCGACTGGTCCGACCTGCAGCGACTGCTCGAAGCGGGGCTGATGCTGCCGCTCGAGGAGCGGCCTGCATGGCTTGCCGCTCTGCCGCCTCGGTTCGATCTGCTTCGAGAGCCTTTAAGGAGGTTGCTCGAAGTTCAGGCGGGTATACAGACACGCCCATTTCTCGACGCGTTCACGGGAGGGACTGAAGGCCTAACGCCGCCGGCGACCGTCATCGTTGGCGACCTGATCGGGCCCTACCGGCTGCTCCAGCAGCTAGGCGATGGCGGAATGGGATCCGTCTGGCTTGCTGAGCGTGCGGACGGAACGCTGAAGCGCCGTGTCGCCCTGAAGTTGCCCCGTATGGTGTGGGCGCGTGACTTAGCTGCCCGAATGGCGCGCGAGCGGGACATTCTCGGATCGCTCGAGCACCCGAATATTGCGCGACTTTATGACGCTGGAGTCGACCAACTTGGACGCCCGTTTCTCGCCCTCGAGTATGTCGAAGGTCAGCGGATCGATCGATTCTGTGATGAGCAGCTACTTTCGGTTCATGCACG
Source organism: Steroidobacteraceae bacterium (assembly GCA_049455235.1). GTDB lineage: Bacteria > Pseudomonadota > Gammaproteobacteria > Steroidobacterales > Steroidobacteraceae > UBA964. The sequence continues at coordinate 1,873 of JBMTZD010000124.1, read as the reverse complement.
TGTTCGGCTCTTCATACAGGTGCTCGACGCTGCTCAGTACGCCCACGTCAATCTCGTGCTGCACCGTGACCTAAAGCCTGGAAACGTTCTCGTAAACCAACGCGGCGAAGTGCGATTACTCGACTTTGGGATCGCAAAGCTGATGAGCGATGACGACCAGGTTTCACCGATCGACCTAAATTCGCGCACTCTCGCTCGCGCGATGACACCTCGCTATGCGAGTCCCGAACAGGTGCAACACCAGCGCCTAACGCTCGCGTCTGATGTGTATTCCTTGGGGGTGATGTTGTACGAGCTCCTAGTCGGTAGTCCGCCGTACGTCACCCATAATGCTTCAAGAGCGGAACTTGAGACCGCCATCCTCGAAAGCCGAATCAAAACACCCAGTCGAGTCAAGGTCGAGCCTCCGGTCGCCGAGTGTCGGGCCGCCACTGCATCGCGGTTATCTCAAATCCTCCGCGGGGATCTCGATGCCGTTTTGTTGAAGGCAATGGCTCGAAGTGTAAGCGAACGTTATCCGTCGGTTGAGGCGTTTCGCCTCGATCTTGTACGATGGCTCGAGGGACACCCCGTTCTTGCGAAGCCTCCCTCACGGCTCGTCGCTATCAAAAAGTTTGTCGCGAGAAATGTTGTCGCGGTCTCTGTGGTCGGTCTTGCGGCAAGCGCTGTAATTATCTCTGCAATCATTGCGATATTGCAGGCACACGAAGCGCGTGTTGAGTCTCGTCGCGCTGCCGCTACAAGGGACTTCCTAATCGGGCTTTTCGAGAAAGCCAATCCCGAGTTACACGGCGGGCGAGATGTTTCGGCGAGAGAAGTCCTGAAAACCGCAGAATTATCTTTAGAAAAATCCGAGGGCTTAGATGAAGAGATTAAATCTGAGTTATATGCGACCGCGGGGCGTTTATGGACATCCCTCGGAGACTTGAATCGAGCGAGAGAGGCGACCTATCGACGACTAGATGCACTGAATAAGATAGACGAAAAATCTTTAATAGCAGCCGCACTCTTCGATCTTGCGGAGATAGCGGTTCAATCAAAAAATAATTCAGACCTCGTATCCGCGGTTAATCGACTATCGAGTCTAACTAAGGATTATTTACTATCACCTCTACAGAAATCCGATTACCTTTGGTACTCCGGATGGAGAGATCTTCAGTTTAGGAGTTATGACTCCGCCTCAAAGAACTTTTCACTTTCCCGTGAAATCGCAAGTAAAACGCAAGACATCGATCGTTCTTTGAGGTCGATTTACGGACAGATGCTCGTAAGTGTTTTTTCTGGTAAGGGCGGTGACGCTATAAGTATTTATCGGGAGGCGAAAATTTATCTATCGTCAATCGAGCAGCCGCCATCGACCCGGTTACGTCGTGAGCTTGAGCTTGTATCTGGTCTTTATCACTTAGGGGAGTACTCTTTCGGTTGGGCTTTAGTCGACAGACTTATTGAAGAGTCTAAGAGACTTCATGGCGAATTTAACTCCTCTCAAGTCGATCTATATCAGATATGGGGTGCATGGAGTATTCGTGTTGGGAGATCGAAAGAATTTCTTGATTGGCTGGAATTTCAACGCCAGAACTCAAAGAACAAAAAAGATGGCTTAGATCCTTCGCGGCACGCTCAGCTCGCGCTCCTCGAGATCGAGGCGTTTATAGAGTTGTCTCGGATTGAAGAGGCGCTTAACAGTATAAAAAACATCGAACAAGGCGAGTTCCTGCGATCACGTGATCAAAGGCTCACGCTCTCTGTTCTAAAAGTCACTGCACTTCTACAACGTAACGAGACGTTTGGGGCGGCGCGGGAGCTTTCGAGGCCGCTATGGAATACCGAAGGAGCACAACTCAACGACCACTGGGGTATCTATTTCTACTGG
>JBMTZD010000123.1:0-3486 GCA_049455235.1 Steroidobacteraceae bacterium | reverse complement strand
GATTCCGCGCCAGAAATCGGCCTCGAGCAGGTCACCGTGAGTGCGGCGAAACAACTCTCGCTGCTCGTCGCTGAAGGCCAAGAAATTGAGGAAGGTTTCTGGGAAGACGTCATTGTCAGCAACGTAAAACCACGCTTCGCCGCGCATCTCGTCCTCGTCGTTGTCGGCCTGTGGCATCTCACGGAAGCGACAGTCGGTGACCTGACAGAGTTCGTCATAGTCGTAGAAGATCACCCGGCCGTGACGGGTCACGCCAAAATTTTTGAGTAGTAGATCGCCAGCGAAGATGTTGGACAGCGCGAGATCGCGAATGGCCTGACCATAGTCGACCACGGCTTTATCGGCCGCCTCGGGCGGCGCCTCTCGAAGATAAAGATTGAGCGGGATCATCCGCCGCTCGATGTACATGTGATCGAAGACGAGGTCGTCGCCGTCGATATGGACGGTTTCAGCTGCCTCGGAGAGCAGCTCTTCAATCAGCTCTGTCGTGAAGCGTGCTTTCGGAAGTCGAACACGCTTGAACTCCTGCGCATCGACCAAACGGCCCGCACGATCATGCCGAAAAACGAACTTGTACTTGTCGATGACGTCCTGACGTAGCACGGTCTTCACCGGCGGGAATCGATCGCGGATCAATTTAAATACGACATCGACCGAGGGTAGGGTGAAGCAGATCATCACGAGACCGCGCTCGCCGGGCGCGTGCGCGAACAGATCTTCCGAATGCTGCAGATGCCGAGCGAGCTCGCGATAGCGCTCCGCCTTGCCTTGTCGCGCGCGCCCGAGCACTGTGAAAAGCTCCGAGAGGGGTTTTCGCGGCAGTAATTGGCGCAGGAAAACGACCGCCTCGACGACACGCTCGAGGTCGGCATGAAAGTAGGAACGTGTGAATCCGAAGACGATACTGAGTTCGTCCTCATCGAGCATGACGGCGTCGATGAATAGGCCGCGGTCGGTGTTCTGCAGCGCGAGCAGCAGAGGCAAACGCAGTCCGTCAGCCACCAGCTGACCGACGACGTAGGCGCGCGTGCTCTGAAAGAAGAGGGGCGTGAGAATTTCGATGTATTTGAGGGCGTCGTCGACGTCGACTCCCGCGGGCAGGTGGCGACGCGCCTGTTTGACGATTTCGAGCGTGGTGTTGTTCACGCTCTTTTCGAAGTCGATCCATTGACGACGTAGTTTGATATCGCCGAGCAGATCCTCGATGACGAGCGCCACGCTGCCACGGTTGGTATAAATCTTCGTTTCGGCGTTGTCGCCCGCCCCTTCGAGCGGATCGAGGTCGACTCCGACGAACTCGATGTCGGCGGCGACGCCGACCGTGCCGAAGACGCGCCGTGACACTGAGCTGAAAAACGTTCGCGCGAACGCGGCGTCCGGAAGTCCTGCGGTCCGCGCGTGAAACCGATCGCGCATCGTTTTCCAAAGGGCGCGATCGGACGCGAGGCCGCCGAACTCCTGCCGCGCCAGGGCGACGGTGCTGTTCACCCAACGATCGTATAGCTCGATGCGTTCGACCGCGTCTTGTTGACTGCCGTGCCAGTCGCAGGCTTCGAAACGCAGCGGGGCTCGCCGCGTGATCTCGCGAAACTCGCGATTGTAAGTCGCAAAGGCTGCGGCGATCCGCCGAGATCCTTCTTCGATCAGGTTCTCGGCGGTCACCGCCTGGCCCTTAGAGATTGCCGATCAACGCGTCGGCGAACTCGCTGCATTTGACTTCCTTCGCGCCTTCCATGAGACGTGCGAAGTCGTAGGTCACCGTCTTTTGACCGATGGTGCGATCCATGGCGGTGATGACGGCATCGGCCGCCTCGGTCCAGCCCATATAACGCAGCATCATCTCGCCCGACAGCAACACCGAGCCCGGATTGACCTTATCGAGATTGGCGTACTTCGGCGCAGTGCCGTGGGTCGCTTCGAACACGGCGTGACCCGTGACGTAGTTGATGTTGGCCCCGGGAGCGATACCGATACCGCCAACCTGTGCCGCTAGCGCGTCCGAGAGATAATCGCCATTAAGATTGAGCGTCGCGATGACGTCAAATTCTTCTGGGCGCGTCAGTACCTGCTGTAGGGTGATATCGGCGATAGCGTCTTTGATCAGGATCTTGCCTGATTTCAGTGCCGCGTCCATTTCCTCGTTGGCTGCTTTGCTGCCATCTTCGGCCTTAGTGCGTTCCCACTGCTCCCACGTGTAGGTTTGACCCGGGAACTCTCGCTCGGCGAGGGCGTACGACCAATTTCGGAATGCGCCCTCGGTGAATTTTTGGATGTTCCCTTTATGGACGATCGTCACGCTCTTACGTTGGTTGTCGATCGCGTATTGGATCGCTGCACGGAAGAGGCGCTCAGTGCCTTCAATCGAAACGGGCTTGATACCGATTCCCGATGTCTCGGGGAAGCGAATCTTGGCATAGGCTTTTGGAAAGTTTTCTTTGAAGAGCTTTTTGAAGAGCTCGTTCTCAGCGGTACCTTGCTCGAACTCGATCCCCGCGTAGATGTCCTCGGTATTCTCTCGGAAGATGGACATGTTGACCTTTTCCGGGTGACGCACGGGTGAGGGAACACCCTTGAACCAACGCACGGGGCGCAGGCAGACATACAGGTCTAAGAGTTGGCGCAAGGCCACATTCAGTGAACGGATACCACCTCCCACTGGGGTGGTCAGCGGGCCTTTGATCGAGACGAGGTATTCGCGACAGGCCGTGACCGTCTCATCAGGCAACCAAGTGTTGAAAAGCTTGTTAGCTTTTTCACCCGCATAGACTTCCATCCAGTGAATCTTGCGCTGACCGCCGTAGGCCTTTTCAACCGCCGCATCCATAACTCGAACGCTCGAGCGCCAGATATCGGGCCCGGTTCCGTCCCCTTCGATGAAAGGTACGATGGGATTAGGGGGAACGACCAATTTGCCCTGGTCGATATGAATCTTGGCACCGCCTGCGGGAGGTGTCAGCGTGATCTTTGCCGCTGTGGTCATGACGAATCGAACTCCTTGGAGAAAATACGGGCGCGGCGTCACAGAACCCCCGTGTCGCGCGCAGCGCGCATCCTACCATGCAGGGCCCAACGGCTCGGCTAGAATGCCGGTATGCAACCATTGCACAGCAGCGCGGATTTAGCGGGAACGCCCCGCGAGCACGGCTTTCGAATGCCGGGAGAGTTTGAGCCACATCGAGGCTGTTGGATGCTGTGGCCCACCCGATCCGACAACTGGCGCGAAGCAGCTCGGCCGGCGCAAAGAGCCTTTGCCGCGGTCGCGCATGCGATTGCGGATTTCGAGCCGGTCACGGTCGGTGTTCCCGCGAGGGTCTTTGACGAGGCGCGCTTGGCGCTGCAGCCGCGCATCCGGGTATTGCGCTTGGAGAGTGACGACGCGTGGATGCGTGATGTCGGCCCCACCTGTGTGATGGATAAGATCGGCCGAGTTCGCGGCGTTGATTGGGAGTTCAATGCTTGGGGTGGCTTGAACGGAGGGCTCTATTT
>JBMTZD010000122.1:0-3523 GCA_049455235.1 Steroidobacteraceae bacterium | reverse complement strand
TCAGCATGAGTCGCCGCTACGAAATGCAAGTGAAAGTGCTGAAGCAGGCGAGTGATCTGGCGGAGCGTAGCCAGAGTCTCGCTCGTCTGAGCCAGTAAGCGTTATATTTTTTAGGAAGATAGAAAATGGAAGCAGCTCTCTGGGTGGCAAAGACAGGTCTCGATGCGCAGCAAACGCGTATGACGGTCATCGCCAACAACCTCGCTAACGTCAATACGACAGGCTTCAAGCGCGACCGTGCGACCTTTGAGGATCTTCTGTACCAGAGCGTTCGACAGGGCGGTGCTCAGACATCCGCCGATACCACCGCGCCGACCGGTTTACTACTCGGTACAGGTACACGAGTCGTTGCGACTGAAAAGCTGCACGCTCAAGGTAATCTGATTCAGACGCAGAACGCTTTCGATTTGGCGATCAGCGGCGAGGGGTTCTTCCAGATTCTCCAGCCGGACGGCACGATCGCGTATACGCGCGATGGCGGGTTCAAGATTTCGGGCGAAGGCGTGCTCGTCAACTCGAGCGGCTACCGCTTGCAGCCCGAGCTCGCGATTCCGCAGAACGCACAAACGATCACGATTGGTGCCGACGGTACCGTATCGATCCAGGCTTTCGGTGAAGCGCAGGCGCAGACCATTGGCCAGATCCAGCTTGCGCGCTTTCTCAACCCCTCGGGGCTCCAGGCGATCGGTGAAAACCTGTTCCGCGAAACGACCTCAAGTGGTCCGCCGCAGGTGGGGATTCCCTCTCAGCAGGGTAATGGCCAGCTGATCCAAGGCGCGCTCGAAAGCTCGAACGTCAACGTCGTCGAAGAGATGGTCAGCATGATCGAGACCCAGCGTGCGTACGAGGTGAACTCGAAGGCGATCGAAGCGGTCGACGGCATGTTGCGCTTCGCTAATAACAACCTCTGAGGGTGATGAGTGAAGCGAACAATCATATTTTCAGCGGCGGCGATCTCGCTGCTCTCGGGGTGCGCTGAGATCGGTTTACGTGATCTTCCGCCGGAACGGGTCTACGTTCCGTCGACAGCTCCAATGTCTGCACCCGTAGCCGACGGCTCCATTTTTTCGCGAGCAGGTCAGGACAGCTTGTTGGGTCAGGATCGAGCTCGACAACCAGGCGACATCCTTACGGTCTTGATCGACGAGCAAGTCTCGGCGTCGAGCTCCGCCTCGAATAATGCAACACGAAATTCTGCGACCACTGCACTGACGCCGATCGCGCTCGCAGATTTAAATCGCAGGCTCGGTAAAGCGTGGGCTTCCGATATGAATCCGGGTGAGAGTGCTATCGAGTCTCGGGGCGAGGGGAGCGCGGAGCAAGTCGGGCGCATCGAAGGCGAGGTGACGGCAGTGGTCACTGAGGTATTGCCGAACGGATTACTTGCCATTCGGGGCTACAAGCGCTTAGAGCTGACACGCGGCGTTCAGCTGATCCGGTTAACGGGATTCGTGCGGCCGATGGATATCCAGCCGGATAACACCGTCCGCTCGCGACGGCTCGCCGATGCCGATATCAGTTTTGCAGCGAAAGGCGAATTGGCCGATGCCAGTCGTGCGGGGTGGATGAATCGCGCCCTCTTGAAGCTTTGGCCATTTTGAGGAGCCGCATCATGTTGTTTTCGAATCGATGGTTCAATTTTTTTGCGGTCCTCTTCATCTCGTTCTGGTCGACAGCATTCGTTCCGGCTGAAGCGGCACGCATAAAAGATATTGCAGCGTTGTCCGCCGCTCGGCCAAACCAGTTGATCGGCTATGGTCTCGTCGTCGGTCTGCAAGGCACGGGCGACGGCAAAGATATTTCGTTCACTATTCAAACACTGCGCGAGACGCTCGCCCGTATGGGCGCATCGGTGGATGGACCCCTATCCAGCTACGATCTCGATCCGACGGCCGTCAAGGACTTCAAAGTCGAAAACGTCGCTGCGGTGATGGTGACCGCAGAACTGCCCGCATTCGCGAAGCCCGGCCAGAAAGTCGATGTCAATGTGGCTGCTATAGCGAAGGCCAAGAGCCTACGCGGCGGGTTATTGCTAATGACGCGGATGCGTGGCGCCGATGGTCAAACCTATGCCATCGCCCAAGGCCCGCTGGCGGCTTCCGGTTTCTCGGCCGATGCTGCCGGTAGCTCGGTAGCAGTCGGTGTATCAACCTCGGCACGTATTCCAGGTGGCGCTCTTGTTGAGCGCGAAGTCGAAGGTCCACTCAATGTCGGCGAATACGTGACACTCAATCTCGTCTCGCCAGATTTTGCGACCAGCGCTCGTATCATGAAAGTGATTAATGCGCAGTTTGGTGAGGGCACGGCGGCCGCCACGGATGCGGTATCCGTCAAGGTTCGTGCGCCGACCGCACCCGAGGCCCGTGTGGCGTTCGTCGGCATGCTGGAAGAACTCGAGGTGGATGCGTCTGAGCCGCCTGCCCGAGTCGTCGTCAACTCACGTACGGGCACGGTTGTCATTAGCTCTAACGTGCGTGTCAAAGCGGCAGCAGTGAGCCAGGGAAATATCACGGTCACGGTCGAAGCCACCAACGAGGTGAGTCAGCCCGAGCCGTTTTCGCGCGGCGGTACGACTACGCCTGTTCAAAATGCCGATGTAACGATAAGTGAAGAGAACAAGCAGATGGTTCTTTTCAAGCCCGGCGCGGAGCTTCGTCAGATCGTCAATGCCGTCAACGAAATCGGCGCATCACCCACCGCTTTGATCTCGATCCTTGAGGCGCTCAAGCAAGCGGGTGCTCTGCAAGCGGAACTCATCGTCATCTAAGAGTCATGGACGTTCGTCAACCTTCATCGTGGTTCGACTTCAACTCGCTGGCTGATCTCAAGGCCAAGGCGGGCACTCGTCCCGAGGATGCCACGAAGGGAGTCGCGCAGCAGTTCGAGTCGCTTTTCTTGAACATCATCCTTAAGGAGATGCGCAAGACGGTTAATCGCAGTGGTCTGCTCGGGTCGGATGCGATGGAAACGTACGAGCAGATGTTCGACCAGCAGATCGCGCTCGGCATGTCGAAGGCCGGTGGTATCGGCCTTGCGCCGTTCATCGAGCAGCAGTTGGCAAAGTCGGGTCCGAACCCCACAGAACGTCGCGCACCAGTAGATATTCCGACCGATGTCGTGCTCAAGCAGCGCAGCTTCGAGTTGAAGGATCGCTGACATGTCTGATCTCATCGGCATCGGCGTCTCGGGTCTGAGTGCTTATCAACGCGCACTTGCGACCACCAGTAACAATATCGCGAATCTGCAAACCGACGGTTATGTCCGTCAGAGGGCGGTGCTTGCTTCCTCTGGTCAGGATCCGACCGCGATCGTCAGTGTAGGCACGGGTGTTCGATTCGCTGAAATACAACGTCTGTATGACCGCTTCGCAGAAGAAAATCTCCAGCGCGCAGCATCGGGTCTTGAGGCCGAACAGGGGATGCTCAAAGAGCTACAAGCGCTACAAGATGCCATCGGAAGTTCCGAGGCGGGCTTGCATGGGGCCTTTCAAGAGTTCTTTGACGCTGCTCGAGAGCTCGAGGCG
>JBMTZD010000121.1:0-3542 GCA_049455235.1 Steroidobacteraceae bacterium | reverse complement strand
TCACCACGTCGACGCCGCCAGCGACAAAAAGCCGGGTTGGTGGATGTCGAAATACACGGAACCGGTCCCGATCGCCGCATCGCCGTGCGCCAGCCCGCGCCGGTACTCGGTCGCGAGCTCAATCAGCGCGAGCGGCTCGCGGTACTCGATGCACTCGCCCTCTCGAGTGCGGATCTCGATCCGCGTTGTGAAATGCGCATCGTCGGATCTGCCGGTAGTAACCGCTTGCTCGTCGGTGTACGCGGCACGGCACAACTGAAACAACTCAAACCCGATTTCAATCGGCTGACCACGCTCTCAGCCCAACTTGGTGCATCCGGTCACTTCGTGTTCACACTCGATTCGGGCGTCGAGGGCTGCCTCACCCAATCGCGGATGTTCTGTCCGTCGATCGGCATCCCCGAGGACCCCGTATCGGGGAACGCGCACGGCCTGCTCGGCGCCTACTTGTTGCATCACAATCTTCTGGAGCGTTCGGGCGACCATGCGCATTTCTCTGGCGCACAAGGCCAGTTCATGAACCGCCCCGGCCGTGTGGACGTCGATCTCGAGTTCGAGGGAAGCTCGCTCGAAGGCGTGTGGATCATCGGCAGCGCGGCCATGGTTTTCGAGACGCTCGTCACGCTGCCTTGAGATCAAAAAAAACCGGCGCACTCTTTCGAGTACGCCGGTTGTTCGTCTCACCAGTGCGTTGGGATCGCCCGCTTAGAAGCGATACTCCATCAGCAACGTGAAGCTGCGATTACGCGGATCAGCTACGCGCGGCTCCCAAGAGCTGCCCGATCCGAAGTTGCTATCGTAGGTGATCGCAAACGGCGGATCTTCGTTGAACACGTTCTTGATACCGGCGGTGACGGTCAGTCCGTCAAAGCCCCGCCAAGTCACCGATGCGTTGTACGTCACGTAACTGTCGACGCGGCGATCAAGGTTGGGAGGCGAAACGATGCTCGCCGTCACACCGGGAAGCTCCTGGTTCGTATAACCGGATCGGTAGATTTGTGACAACGAGGCACTCCAATCGCCGCGAGTGAATGCGAAGAACGCGTTGTGCTTCCACTCGAGACCGAGGTCGCCCGCAAAAGTGAATCGACCAATTTCACTGGGACCGAAGGGCAGACTCGGTGCAATACGCGAGCGCTTCTCGAGCATCCGAGTACCGTCAAGCCCCGCACTCCAGGTGCCGCCCCACGCCTCGCCTCGAAGACGAGTCGAAAGTTCGAGGCCCTCAGTTTTCGATTCACCGGCGTTGACCCAGCGCTGGTCGATCGACAGCAGATTACCCGAGGCATCGCGCACGTAACGATCGGTGAAGGTCGAGTAGTTGTCAGCGAGTTGCTGCAGCGTGAGGATCTGAATGGTGCCGATACGATCGACCCGCCACCAGTCGACCGACACACTGAAGTTGTCGCCCGCTTCGAAGACGACGCCGAAGCTCGCCTGCTCGGCCTCTTCCGGACCCAGATCCGGCTTACCGCCCTGGATAATACTGGGCTGTACCACCGCACAGGCCGGAATGGTCGCATTGGGACGCCCGCCCGGGCACTTGGCCGGATCGGCGATGTCACGGCCCGAGTACGGAGCTTGCGACGATGAGTTGAAAATCTGGTTGAACGACGGTACTCGGAAGCCTTCGTTGTAGGAGCCGCGAAACATGACGGACTCGACCGGGCGATACTTCAACGAAATCTTTGGATTGACCGTCGAACCGAAACCATCGTAATCGTCACGTCTTACTGCAGCGGTCAATTCCATGCCCTCGACGATCGGCAACATGACTTCGCCGTAAATCGCCTTCACGTTGCGGGATACGCCCGCGAGCGCGTTACCGTCGTCGAACGGCGCTGCAATGATGATCGGCCGCGCGGCTGCGGCGCGGCGCTCACCATTGAACTCGTATTCCTCTTTGCGGGAGTCGATTCCCACGGCGGCGAGCACTTCGCCCGCCGGCAGAGAAAACAACGGACCGGACACCGAAGCATCGACCTGCGTCACCGAGAATTTTCCGCCGTACAGGATGACGCCCTCAGCCGATGCGCCCTTCAAGAGGTCGAGCGCGGCCTGGCTCTGCGACTCGCCCGGTCGGAGGAAGGGGTTGATCACGCCGGTGTTGAGGGCATCGATGATGCCATTGGCGATGATGCTTCCCGAGGCGTCCCGCGTGGTGTTTCGGTAGTAATACCCCGTGCCGAGCTGCGACTCAGACTCGCTGAATGCGTACGACACTCCGGTTCGATACTCCCAGTCCTGCAAGAACCCGACGGGACCATCGGCGCCGATGAAGAATCGGCCGGTTTCCGTGGTGGTCTCGATCTCACGTCGTCCGCACTCCATACAGCGCCAACGGTAAGACATCGGCAGGCCTCGTCGTGCCTCGAGTGTCGGGAATACGGCGACCAATTGATTGAATACGCGATCGTAGACGGCCTGTGACGCCGAGTTGCGCGGGAATGCGTAGTTCTGCGTAGAGGTGTTCGGCGTCAGCTGCAGGTTCGAGAAGCGTTTCGCAGATTCTGCCTTGGAGCCGGTGAGCTCGGCGGCGATTTCGTGCTCGCCTAACCGCAATACACCACGACTGACGACGTTCACCGTCTGAATGGGCTGCTGAAGAACGGCTGCGCGACCGGTATCCCAAGCGCATGCGAATTCTGCTTCGGGGAAGTTCCAGAGCCGCGTGTCGTACGCCTGCATACCATCGATCTGGTTACAACCGCCGCCGCCCGGGAGATCGAGCGGGTTGATACCGCCTGAGGCGCGAATGGTCGTACTTCCGGGGACGAACGGCGCAGCGGTATTGTTGTTCATGATCGTGCCGAGCGGCGTGTTGGGACCAACGCCGAGCGGCATGATGGTTGCGAACGGCGTGCCGCGGGTATCGACCGATACGCCGCGATCGGGCTGGAACGTATTCACGAAATCGCGCGCGTCGCCGCGCAACTCCTGGTGGTCGCTGAACGACACCGTCGCCATCACGTTCCAACCGTCGGAGTTGGCGTCGCCGAGACCGCCCGTCGCCGAAGCGCGATAGATCGCGCCGCCGCCGAGCTCGGTGACGTCACCGAAGGCATTGAACGTCAGGCCTTGAACGTTATTTTTGAGAATGAAGTTGATGACGCCACCGATCGCATCGGTGCCGTAAATGGCCGAAGCGCCATCTTTGAGGATTTCGACGCGCTCGATGGCCGCCATCGGAATCTGGTTGATGTCGACAGCGCCGCCGTTGAGGCCGTGCGCCGCCACGCGACGACCGTTGAGGAGAATCAAAGTCGCGGCCGACCCTTGGCCACGCAGGTTCGCAGAGGAGGCGCCGTTATTGCCTCGCTGCGCACCGCCGACGACGTCGGCGTTAGAGGCGAGGTTATCGAGACCGTTGCCGTTCGAGTTGAGATAGCTGATGAGCTGCTCGGCGCTGGTGATGCCCTCGCGGCGGATGTCTTCCGTACCGATGACCTGGATCGGCAACGCACTCTCGGTCACCTTTCTCTTGATGCTGGAGCCGGTCACGACGACGGTTTCGAGTCGACGATCGTCGTCGGCGCCCGTCG
>JBMTZD010000120.1:0-3596 GCA_049455235.1 Steroidobacteraceae bacterium | reverse complement strand
TCACGCCCGTCTTGTCACGTTGCCGACCACATTGTCGGCACCCCGTGCGGATATCGACGAGTTACGCTGCGCAGCACGATGGCTGCTTGCGCAGTCGGGGGAGTATCAGCGTCTGTTACGTGAAGCCGGCGGACGCGTCACCACGTCATCGAGATGCCCTTCGTTTTGAGATAGGGCTCCAAGCCTTCGCGACCGAACTCCCGGCCCCAGCCCGACTGCTTATTCCCGCCGAAGGGCATCGCCGGATCGATTGCTGCATGCATATTCACGCTGACTTGCCCGGAGTCGATCTTGCGCACCATCTGCATCGCCGTGCCGAGATCCCGGGTCCAGACGCTACCCGAGAGCCCGTAGATCGTGGAGTTTGCCTCGCGGGCCACCCGATCGAGCTCACCGTCGCCAAATGTCTGAACGCACAGCACGGGACCGAAGATTTCGTTTTTGACCGGTGTCATGCCAGGGCGCGTGCGCGCCAGAACGGTGGGTTCGAAGAAATATCCCTCGCGCGAGGGCGCACGCCCGCCGCAAACGATCTCCGCACCTTCTTTGCGACCCGCCTCGACAAAACCGGCAACCCGATCGCGCTGCTGAGCCGAGATCAGCGGTCCAAACTCAGAAGTCGGATCGAGTCCCGGGCCAATTTTCATCGAACGTGCGATTGCAGCGATTCCGTCGACGACCTTATCGTGGATTTTTTCGTGCACGAACAAACGTGTGCCTGCCATACAGTTTTGCCCCTGCAGGAAAAAGCAGGCGCGCGCTGCACCAGGAATCACTTGTTCGAGGTCGGCATCCGGGAAAACGATCACCGGAGATTTACCGCCTAGCTCAAGCGTGACCTTTTTGAGATTGCCTGCGGCGGCTTTGACGATCAGTCGACCAACCTCGGTCGAGCCGGTGAATGCAATCTTGTCGACCCCGGGGTGGGCGGCGAGCGCTGCGCCGGCCGATTCACCAAACCCGTTGACGATATTGATGACGCCTTCGGGCACACCCGCTTCCTGGCAAATCTCGGCGAGCCGCATCGCCGTGAGCGGCGTGAGTTCCGCAGGCTTGAGCACCAGTGTGCAGCCTGTGGCCAGGGCGGGGGCGATCTTGAGCATCACCATGGGCAGAGGCGAGTTCCAGGGTGTGATCGCACCTACGACGCCGATCGGCTCTCGCAGTGTGAAGGAAATCGCCTCGCCCGGCAGTTTGCCTTGGGGCGCAGCGGGGATGGTGGCTCCCTCGATTTTGGTCGGCCATCCGGCGTAGTAGCGGAAAAATTCCGGAACCACCATGCCGCATACGTATTGAGCAAGAGGCGTCGGAAGTCCGTTATCGAGAATCTCGAGTTCGCAGAGCTGCTGGAAGTTTTGCTGAACGAGATCGGCGATCTTCCAGAGCACAGCACTGCGCTGGGCTGCCGTGAAGCGTGACCATGGACCCTCGAAGGCAGCCCGCGCTGCGGCCACCGCCGCATCTATCTCGGGTACGCCGCCCGCGGCACAGGAAGCAATGCGTCCTCCGGTCGCCGGATCATAGACATCGAAAGTCTCGCCCGACGCGGACGGCCGCCACTGACCGGCGATGAAATGCCCATGGCGACGGGTAAGAAACTCGGTGGTGGCGGAGGAGAGCGAAGCGGCTGCAGTCATGGCATGAATCTCCGCGGCAGGAGCCGTCAGGATGAACGGCTCATCGTAAGGCGCGATGCGACGAAAAGAAAAGGGCCTTGAATCAGCGAGCCTCGAATAGTTAGTCGAGCTTGTAGTTCGCCGAGATCAGATACTCGCGGGGGCGCAGCGGGATGAAGCCGCCGAGCGAGCGAGAGCCGGTCTGCAGTACGTACTCGTCCGTGAAATTCTTGACCGAGCCGCGCAGCGACCAGTTTTCCGTGACCGCTAGGCTGACGAACGCATTACCTGCGCCATACCCCTTGACCTTGAAGTCGTTGGTGGCGGCGGTGATGTAGTCGTCGGTCTGGAACCAGTCCGCACCCAGGGTCAGCCGCCCCGCGGAGGTGTCAAACCCATAGTCGAAGCCGATCGTGAAGCTGTAGTCCGGCGTCTGCGGAACCACCGGCTGTACGCCGTAGTCACGCGGCGCATTTGCCGGGGCGCTACCGGTTCGCAGGCTGGTGTACTGGCCGTCCATCAAGGCCGTGCCCGAGAGGAACACCGTCAGGCCATCGGCCGGAATTGCGGTGATCTCGAACTCGAGACCCTGAACCTCAGCCTTGCCCGAGTTCTGCACCGGGAACGAGAGCAGGCCCGTAACGGGATCCTGTACCGTCGCGTTCAGTGTCAGATCGTCGATCTTGGCTAGGAAGTAGTTGGCGTTGATGCGCAGGCGATTGCCAAGCATGTCGGTCTTGAGGCCCGTCTCATACGTCCAGTTGCTCTCCGGGCCATACGGGCTCTTCGCATCGTTGAAGTTGGCGATCGCGATGCCGTTGTAGCCACCCGACTTGAACCCCTCGGCAGCCGATGCGTAGACCATCAGGCTGTCGATGTTCTCGCTGCTCGTCGGTACGGTGTAGTCGAGACCGAAGCGCATGGTGCCCTTCGAGTAGTCGTTATCGAGATTCACCTTGCCGGTCGGTGCGACGAAAGGCACCAGCCCCGTGAACAGGAAGTCGAAGCTCTTCTCGTCTTGGGTATAGCGATAGCCGGCCGTTGCTTTGAGGGCATCGGTCAGCGCGTAGTCAGCCTGCACGAAAGCGGACTGCGAGGTCGTCTTGATATCCGAGTCCGTGCGGTTGAAGGGCGCGCCCACTGTCCACACAAAGTCTTGGAAGCCTTTTTCCTCGAATACGTAGATACCCACGAGGTAGTTCAGGCGATCGCTCATCGCCTTACCGACGACTTGCAATTCCTGGCTGTACTGATCGACGTCGGAATCCTGACCGGCCGTGATGATGCCGAGGCCACCGAAGTCGTTCATGAAGTAATCCTTGGTCTCCACGTAGCCCGTGATGGAGCGCAACGTGGATGCGCCAAGGTCAAAACCGACGTTCAGTGTTGCGATCGTCTGCCGCGTGGTACCCGCGGTGCGCGCCGCGAGCGGGAACGGTGCGCGGGCGATGTTGGGCGTCGCCAGCACGAACCGGCCGAGCGTCGGAACGAGATTGTCGGAAGTGAACTGCCGGTTGCCCGGGACTTGCGGCGTGGTCGCGGGAATCAGCTGACCGCCGTCATTCTCCGCATCGGAGATCGACAGCGAAGCCACCACGTCGATTTTATCGTTGCCGGTGTAGCGCAGTTTTGCGCGAGCCGCCCAGCTGCGCTCGAGTCCGCTGTTCTCGTTGACGGTCGGATGGTTGTTGAAGAATCGACCATCCGTGTTCGTGTATTGCGCTGACAAGGAACCAGCGAAGTCATCGCCCAGCGGGCCGCCCAGGCTGAGCGACAATCGATGCTGGTCGTAATTGCCGATCCCGAAGCTGAAATCGGTCCAGCTCTTCTCACCGGGCGTGCGGGAGACGAACTTGATGGCACCCGCCAAGGTGTTGCGACCGTACA
Organism: Steroidobacteraceae bacterium; assembly: GCA_049455235.1. GTDB lineage: Bacteria > Pseudomonadota > Gammaproteobacteria > Steroidobacterales > Steroidobacteraceae > UBA964. The sequence continues at coordinate 93 of JBMTZD010000120.1, read as the reverse complement.
GCGTGCCTTGCGGGCCACGCAGCACTTCGACGCGCTCGATGTCGGCGAGCGTGACGTTGTTGCCGTTCAGGCGGGCGATGTAGACGTCGTCGA
>JBMTZD010000119.1:0-3652 GCA_049455235.1 Steroidobacteraceae bacterium | reverse complement strand
CACCGAACTGGTCACGACCGAAGAGGTTGAAGATGTCCTTGCTGTCGTAGTCGACACCGAACTTGGTAGCGTGATCGCCCCAAGAGTAGGTGCCAGCGGCGAAGAAGGCGGTCGTGTCGACATTCACGATGTTGACGTGACGGAAGCGCTCGGTACCGATCCAGAGGCTATCCGCGCCCGAGCAGCTCGAGCTGTTCAAGCAGATCTGGATGGCCGGGAGCGGATTGCCGATATCGTTGGTCGAGGCCTGCTTCGAGCTCGTGAACGACACTTCGGTCGAGAAGGCCGGCGTCCAGTCGCTGTACAACTGGGCCACGGCGCTTTCGAACTCGCGGATGTTGTTGTACCAGTGGCTCGAGAGCGAGAGTGAGCGCGAACCGAAGTTCGGCAGGATCGGCAGCGTTTGCTCGGTCTTGTTCAAACGGAGGCTCGCACGCTGCGACTCGCTGATGTTCCAGTCGAACTTGACGAGCATGTCCTTGATTTCAGTGTTGAGGCTCGAAGGCGGATTGAAAGAACCCGCATCGAACTTCCACACGTCTTTAGCAATGGCAGCTGCTTCGGCAATCTGGGCTTGCGTGATGCCCGAGACGATGTTCGAAGCGCCAGAGCCCGAAGGACCGAAGCTCGGGGCCTCCGCAGAGCGCTCGAACTGCTCGTAGCTCGCGAAGAAGAACAGCTTGTCTTCGACGATCGGTCCGCCCAAGGTGGCACCGATGGTGTTCTCGTCTTTGAAGCCGGTGAACTTGTTGCCGTTACGCTTGCCCACCCAATCGTTGCTGCGGGTGAAGTAATACGCTGAGCCTTTGAACTCGTTGGTACCAGACTTTGTCACCGCGTTGATGCTGGCACCCGTGTAGCCAGAACGAGCGACGTCGAAGTCGGCGAGAGCTATATTGATCGACTCGATCGAGTCGATGCTGATCGGCTGACGCTCGGTCGGCAGGTTGTTCGACTCGAGACCGAATCCGTCGTTCGTCGACACGCCGTCGATGCGGATATTGTTGAAGCGGGTGTTTTGACCGCCCGCCGAAATTTCGCCACGCTCTTTGTCGGTCTGCGCGATGCGCGGATCGGTGCGAACGTAGTCTTGGATGTTGCGGTTGATCGAGGGCAAGCCTTCGATCTGCTCACGCGCAACGCGCGTGCCTGCACCGGTGCGGGTCGAGTCGAACACCGGGTCGGCCACGCGGTTGGCGGCGACCACGACTTCGGCGAGACCATCCGGCTGCACGTTGACGACGATGCCGCCCGTGTCGCCGAGTTGGAGGAATTGATTGTCGAGCGTGGCGGTCTTGAAGCCCGAGCCACTCACGGTGATCGTGTACGGACCACCGACGCGAACGCCGCGGAAGTTGAAGCGACCATCGGCATCGGTCGTCGTGCGGCTCACCGTTCCCGAGGGAACGTGACGCAGCTCAACGGAGAGACCGCTCGCCGGGTTGCCGTCAGCCGAAACCACTTCACCGCTGGCGGCGGCTGAAGTCACTTGCGCATAAGCGCTCGGTGCGTGGACTGCGCTCGCAGCGACGATGGCCGTCGCGACGAAACTCGCCACAAGCAGGCTGGCCTGCGGGGACGTTCGAGTTCGCATCTATTCTCTCCCTAAGGATGCTGGTGTGGGGGGGTGCATATTGTAATTTGGAGCGAATGACATTCGCGTGACCCGAGCAAAATTTGTTGTTGCATTTATGCAACAAGACCAGCGGCTTATCGCACCAAAGTGGTGTTGGTCGCTTTTAGAGCTCGCCGTCGGTGATCGCGGCCGTGAAATGCCGGCGACACAGGGGTACGTAGCGATCGTTACCCCCAATTTCGACTTGGGCGCCAGTCGTCTCGACCGAGCCATCGGGGCGGACCCGAACGACCATCGTCGCTTTTTTGCCGCAGTGACAAACGGTCTTCAGTTCGACGAGGTTATCGGCCCAAGCGAGCAGCTGCGCGCTGCCCTCGAATAGGCGACCTAAGAAATCCGTGCGCAGGCCGTAACATAAAACGGGAATGTTCAGTTCGTCGACGACGCGCGCGAGTTGCTTCACGTGGTCGGTTGAGAGGAACTGCGATTCGTCGATGAGCACGCAGGCGAGAGGATCAATCGAATGCTCCGTGGCGATATCCGCGTAGAGATCTACTTCGCCGCCGAAATGTCGCGCCTCTGCGCTGATACCAATACGTGAGGCGATGCGACCGCCCGCGCGATCATCGAGCTTGGCGGTGTAGACGAGCGAGCGCATACCGCGCTCGCGATAGTTATGCGCCGCTTGTAGCAACGCCGTGGACTTTCCGGCGTTCATCGTCGAGTAGTAGAAGTAGAGCTTCGCCATGAGCGTTGTCAGCCTGCGACGATACCGACGACGCAACCGGTCATGCACGAGGCGAGCGTCGCCGCAACGAACGCGGGCCATGCGAGATCGGCAAGATCCTTGCGTCGCTCTGGAGCCATGGTGCCGATACCGCTGATTTGAATTCCGATGCTCGCGAGATTGGCGAATCCGGCGAGTGCGTAAATCGTGATCAGGCGCGAGTGCTCGGAGAGCGAATTGACTGGCATCGATGAGAGCTGGATGAACGCGATGAATTCATTGAGCACGCTCTTCACGCCCAGCAACGAACCCACCATCATCGCCTCGTGCCAAGGCACGCCCATGAGCCAAGCGATCGGTGCGAATATCCAGCCGGCGATGCGCTCGAGTGTCATGGCTTCACCGCCGACGTAGGGCAGAAAGCCGACGATGCTATTGGCCAGAGCCACGAAGGCCGTCAGTACGATCAAGATGGCGATGATGTTGAGATAGAGCGCAAGGCCGTCGCCCGTGCCACGGGTGATCGAGTCCATCGCGCTTTGGTAGATACGCGGTGGCGGCTGCAGCTCTTGTCGATCGGATTCGTCGTTCGGCAGCATGACGTGAGCGAATAGCACCGCAGCGGGCACCGACATGATTGACTTGGTAATGAGATGACCGAGTACACCATCAAAAAGTTGGCCGAGCATGGCCGAATAAATCACCATCACCGAACCTGCAATGGTCGCCATGCCCGCTGTCATGACGAGCAGCAACTCATAGCGCGACATTCGCTCGAGATAGGGCTTTACGAGTAACGGCGCTTCGGTTTGGCCTAAGAAAATATTGGCCGTGGCGACGAGCCCTGACGGGCCTTTCGTGCCCAGCGCGCGCTCGAAAACGGCAGAGATCGCACGAATGACGATCGGCAAAATACGCCAGTACCACAACAGCGCCGACAGCGCCGACATCACGATGACAAGCGGCAACACCTGAAATGCGAAAGTCACCACGGCATTCGGGTTCGTGACCGTGAAGGGCGTATCGCCACCGCCCAGATAGCCGTAGACGAATGAGGTGCCTTTCATCGTGGCTGCGCCGAGGGCGCCGACCGCTTGATTGAGATAAAGCAGGCCTTCTTTGATGATCGGCGCCTTCAACAGCAGAGCGCAGATCACAAATTGCAAGATGACCGCAACGCTGATGAGCTTCCAGTTGACCTTACGCCAGTTGCTCGACATCGGTAGCGCGATGGCGATGAATACGACGATACCGAGCAGAGCTTGCGCGTAAAGCATCAATGATTTCCCCCGAGTTTCGAATTATTTGAGTTTGATTTCGCGCAGCCGCTCTTGCAGATATTCCTCGGC
>JBMTZD010000118.1:0-3699 GCA_049455235.1 Steroidobacteraceae bacterium | reverse complement strand
TAGGAGCGTTTGGCCCCAGTAGGTTTGGTAGAAAAGCGTGGCCGCTGATCCAATGGATAGCACTGAAAATGCGCCACCCACGAGGCCGCCAATACACCAAAAATAAACAGAGGGACCGCGAGCGTTCCATAGAATGCCAAGCGTCGCCACGGCCAGAGCGACGTTCCACGTTGACTGCAGCACCATCATTTGGTCGGGCGTTAGATCAGTCATGAAGTGCTTGTATTGGTTCTGGTGGCGAACGGCAGTGCTGATCATATTCGGTCTGATGTCCCCGATCTTAATGCTTGATGCAAAATTTGGCCGATCGCTTGGCCTGACTCGCCAAGCAGTGCGGTTTGGCGTTCCGATGTGGATAATGTCGATCTCGTGTGGGAGGGTCTTCGAATGCGGTCGAAATTCACGCTAGGTCGAGTGGGCATCGTGGTTGGCTCGCTGCTCTGTGCCGTGGCTCCGCCCTGGAGTACCGCGCGGGCGCCGATCACAGCGGCGGCATCGAGCGTCGAATATTGGCCGGGTGCGGACTATGACCCGAGCATCCCGTCGGTGCGTCGTGTGCTTGGCTTCGAGGTCGGAGCCGAAATGGCTCGGGCCGATCAAGTCAGTCGTTATTTCGAAGCCTTGGCCGCGGCCGTGCCGCAGCGGATGCGTACTTTCGAATACGGTGAAAGTTGGGAAGGGCGCAAGCTGATCTATGGCGTCATCAGTAGTGAGAGAAATATCGCCCGTCTCGATGAGATCAAAAACGCGATGGCAAGGCTTGCCGATCCGCGGCGCCTGGGTCCCGGCGAGTCTGCGGCGATCATCCAGTCGATGCCCGCGGTCGTATGGCTCTCGCACTCCGTGCACGGTAACGAGCCCGGTACGACCGATGCCGCCTTGCTGACGGCTTATCACTTGTTGGCCTCGCGTGGTGACCCGCGCGTTGCCAAGATGCTCGAGGAAACCGTGATCGTCGTTCTGCCCCTGCAGAACCCGGATGGACGAGAGCGATTCATCAATAGCAATCGAGCCGCTCGCGGTCTTGAACCCGATCCGTCGCCGTTGTCGGCCGAGCGCGATGAGCCATGGCCGGGCGGTCGCATGAATCACTATGTCTTCGATATGAACCGCGACTGGTTCACGCAGACGCAACCGGAGATGCGCGCGCACGCGGGTTTGATGCTCGAGTGGATGCCCGTGGTCGTCGCCGACATTCACGAAATGGGCGCTAATCAAACCTTCTTTTTTCCGCCCGAGGCGGACCCGCTCAACCCGCATCTGACACCGAAGCAATTGAGCAATGTCGAGCTCATCGCGCGCAATAACGCCGCTTGGTTCGATAAGGCGGGCTTGCGGTATTTCAACCGGGAAATCTTCGATGGATTTTTCCCGGGTTACGGCAGCGGTTGGCCCAATTATCAGGGCGCGAGCGCCATGGTCTATGAACAAGGCTCATCGCGCGGCCTTGTGGCGCGACGATCGGATGGCTCTTTGCTGCAGTTCTCCGATACGGTCAAAAGTCAGTTCATCGCTTCGCTCTCGGCCGTCGAGGTCGTCGCGAATAACCGTTCGCGCTTTCTCACCGACTTTGCGAACTATCGAGCCAGCGCGATCGCAGAGGGGCAGCGCGAGCCGGTTAAGGCCTATGTGATTCCTGAGGCGCCCGATGCCGACATGGCGGCGAGACTCGCGGTCACTTTGGCGCGAAACGGCATTGAAGTGCGTCGCGCGGAGGCCGCCTTTGCTGCTTGTGGTCGTCGTTTCGAGGCCGGTAGCTATGTGGTGTCGGCTGCGCAACCGACGAAGCGACTGATTCGTACGCTGCTCGATGAGAAGACCGAAATGAAGGCCGACTTCGTCAAGCGGCAGGAGGAGCGCGTTTCCAAGGGGCTGCCGGATGAGATTTACGATGTGACCGCCTGGTCGCTGCCGCTGATGTTCAACGTGCCCGCGATCGCCTGCAATAACGATCCCAGCGTGAAGGGCATGCTGGTTTCGCGGGATTGGCAGCCGAGCGGCACGGTCATCGGTGAGGCGAGCTCGGTCGGCTATCTCGTGCCATGGGGTAGCACCGCCTCGGCACGGTTTCTGACGGCAGCATTGCGGGCAGGTCTGCCCGTCAAATCGTCAAACAAAGAATTCACGATCGGTGGCGTGAGATATCCGGCGGGTTCCTTGTTCGTGGATGGTGCGCGTACCTCGGAGAACTTGGCGGCTCGCGTGCTGGAGCTCGCGAGGCAGAGCGGTGCCCGGGTCACTGCGGTTTCTGATAGTTGGGTCACCGACGGTCCGAGCTTGGGTTCACCCAACATGTTGCATATGCCGCTCCCGCGCGTGGCGTTGGTGTGGGATGAGCCCACCGAGCGTTATTCGGCAGGTCATGCTCGCTTCGTATTGGAGCGGCAGTTTGGCTACCCGGTGACATTGATTCGAGCGCGTCGGGTGAGTGCCGCCAACCTCGATGGTTTCGATGTGATCGTGGTGCCGGGTGAGGGCGGCAGTTACGCCGCAACCGTCGGCAAGCGCGGTGCCGAGAATCTGAAGAACTGGGTCCAACGCGGCGGAGTGCTGATCGGGCTTGGTAGCGGGACTCGTTATCTCGCCGAAAAAGGGGTCGATCTGTTGCCACTGAAACTCGAGAACGCGTTGGAGTCTGACTCCCCGAAGGATTCAAGTGCCAAGGCGGGCGCGGGCGCCAAACCCGACTCTGCCAAGTCCGACTCCGCTAAAGCCGATGACGCGGATTCGCGAGTCGATGCCAAAGAATTAGCCACAGAGGCTGATTTGCAGAAGGCCGAGCGGCCGCTCAAGGCGCCACCACGACCGGTGGCCGGTGTGCTCGCACGAGCAGATGTTGAAGATGAGCACTGGCTCACTGCAGGAGTCGCTTCTCGACTGAATGTCCTAGTCACCGGCAACGACATCTACGCGCCTGTGCGATTGAACGACGCGGATACCGTCGCGCGCTTTGCCGCGCCGGATCAGGTGCTCGCATCCGGGGTGTTGTGGGAAGAGAATCGACGTCAGTTGGCGTTCAAGCCCTTCGTCGTTAGCAAATCCACTGGCAGAGGGGTCGTCATCGGCTTCACCGCCGATCCGAACTTCCGTGCTCACATGGCAGGTCTTAACCTGATTTTCATCAACGCGATTTTCCGCGGGGCTGCGGTTACATTTGACGCTAATACCCAATGAGCGTTAGGCGTTTTTGGTGGGTAGCTTGAAATCGTAGTGGATCGCGAGCGCGTAGGCGCTCACGCGCCCCTCAACAACTGCCACGTTCCGATACCGGCGAGTGTGGCGATGAGCGAGCTTGCAACGTGCAGTGCGATGCCACTTGCGGCCACGCCGAAACGACCTTGTTGAAGCAAGCTCACGATTTCGCTTGAGAAGGTGGAGAAGGTCGTGAGGCCTCCGCAAAAGCCAGTCACGATCAAGAGTCGCCATTCAACCGGCAGATCCTCTCGTTGCGCAAAGAAGGCGAGCGCGAGACCGACGATATAGCCGCCGATGATGTTGGCGGTCAGAGTGCCAGGCGGAATGTCTGGAAGAAGACGATTCAGTCGTTCGCTGAGCTGCCAGCGCAGTAGCGCGCCCAATGCGGCGCCGATTCCGACGGCTGCAACAGATGGCCACATGCTCGAACGTCCTCACGCTGGGTTATCCCCTCCATCATAGCCTCTGTCACAATGGGCGCGTGATGAACGAGACAGACGATCA
>JBMTZD010000117.1:0-3721 GCA_049455235.1 Steroidobacteraceae bacterium | reverse complement strand
TTGGTCCTTGGTTCGAATCCAAGCGGGCCCAGTCTTACAAATCAATGAGTTAGCGCGTCACAAATTCTGTTCTGACAAGTCAAAAACGATGTAATCCCTTTCAGTTCGCTTCGCTGCGAGGGAATTCAGCAAGTTAGAAGAGCAGGGTGCTTACACGCCGAGAAGTCGATTCCAGTTAGTAAAACGGCGGTGAATTCGGCGGCTTAGACATTCTCGTCAACAACGCCGGGGTCGGCTATCTCATGCAACCCCTCATCGACATGCCCCTTGATCGTTGCAATACGGTGCTCGAGGTCAATTTGACCGGAGCATTTCTTTGTTCGCAGCGGGCGGCAAGACAGATGATTGCGCAGGGCAGAGGGGGGCGGATCATCAACATCGCGAGCGTGGCGGCCAAGTCCGGCTCGCTGCATTTGTCGGCCTATGCCGCCTCCAAGCACGGGCTCATCGGTCTCACACGCAGCGCCGCGCTCGAGCTTGGCGCCCACGGGATCACCGTCAACGCGGGTTTGCCCGAACCATGTCACGACGCAGCTCGGTGCAGTGCAGAACGCCTATCGTGCGGCTCAGCGTCGACAGACGATCGAGGACTATCTGACTGAGGTGCGTGGACGAATTCCGCTCGGACGGGTCGGCCTCGCCGAAGATACCGCCAAGGCCTGCGCGTTTCTTTGCTCCGCTGAGGCGGCCTATCTCACCGGGGAATCGATGAACGTCTCCGGTGGTCAGGAGACGCACTGATGGTCGTATCCCGTCTGCCACGGGTGCCCAAAGGCAAGCGCGCGCGTTTTCACAAGACCGATGGCGTGGATGAACTTTTTGTCATTATTGTTGCCTTGACCGCAGAAGTCTCGACGCTCGCCGAGCGCTTGCAGACACTCGAAAAAGTACTTGAGACTAGTCGTAAGATATCTAAACAAGCTGTGGAAAAATATAGACTTAATGATCAAGACCTGGCCCGTCGCACGGTCGCTCGAGAGGCCCTGATCGAGCGTGTTTTCCAAGCGCTGGAAGCCCAAGCGCTGGAAGCCAGTGTTGCGCAAAAGGAAACAGTATTGACAGAGCATCGAAACGAGGCTTACAACCGCGATGTTTTATTAACTCTAACTTCCCTATAGGGAGCAGAACAAATGTCGAACAGAACGATTTTCACGGCGGTTGCCGCTGCGGTGGCCACCGTGCTTGCGGGCGGTCAGGTGCTCGCCCAGCAGGGCGCAGAGGGCGCACTGGCGCTCGAAGAGGTCACGGTCACGGCGCGCAAGACCGAAGAGCGACTGATCGAGGCGCCCTTGTCGATCACGGCATTTACCGCGGCTGATATCGAAAAGAAGGGCTTCGCCACGCTCGAGGATGTGGCGCGCAGCGCCCCCGGCGTGCAGTACTCCAATCAGGGCGGCCAGATTCCCGGTCGCTACACCTCGGCGATCCGTTTCCGCGGCATGAACGTCAACTCCGACAGTCCTTCGCTGCAACTCGGTTCGCTGTTCATCGACGGCGTTTTCGTGCTCGGCGGCACGCAGTCGATTCCCTACGATGATGTGGAACGCATCGAGGTCATCAAGGGTCCGCAGTCGGCGACCTATGGTCGTAGCACCTTTGGCGGCGCGATCAACTACATCACCCGTACCCCGTCGTTGACGGAATACTCTGGTCGCCTGAATGTGTCCTCGGCGACGTTCAGCGACAACGACGTGTCGGCGAGCTTCGAAGGCCCGATCATCCAGGACAAGCTGTCCTTCCGTCTCGGCGGTCGTTATTACAGCCGTGGTGCGGTGTACACCGCGACCGATGGCGGTGGCCTCGGCGAGGAGAGCAGCGAATCGATCGCGCTGACCCTCAACTTCCAGCCGACCGATGCGCTCAACGTCAAGGTCCGCGGCTTTCATGCCATCGACGATGACGGTCCGATGATGGGCGGTCTCGTCAACGGTTGGCGCAACGACAGCTGCACCGGCAAGACGATCAAGACGCAGGATCCGCTGTTCCCGAACGCGCTGCCCAAGAATTACATCTGCGGTGCGGTGCCCGAACTCGGTGTGGCCAAGAATATCTTTGGCACGACCAGCATCATTGACCAGGTCACGACGCTCTTCCCGAGGCAGGCGGCCCTGAACGGCACGCCGAACTTCGTGTACGACAGTCTGGTCGCGCGTCCGAACGATCCGCGTGTCGATGTGCCCAACATCAGCAAGATCGGCCTCAAGCGCGCCGTCACCCGATTCTCGGTGGCGGGAACCTACGAGTTCGCGGGTGGTTACGAGTTCGCCTTTCAGGCCGGCAAGAACGAGCTGAAGGCGAACTGGATCCGTCCTTTCGGCCTCACGCCGGCCGGCTATTGGATGTCCCGTGACCCGGTGGACTCGGAGGACGAGAGCTACGAGTTGCGCGTGACCTCGCCGCGCGACCAGAAGCTCACCTGGCTTGCAGGCGTCAACTCCTACGACCAGACCTTCCTGCAGTCCGGGTCGGGCGGTGATGTCATCTGGCTCTGCTTCGCGGCGGTAGGCACGATTGGCGGGCCTTGCTCCAAATCCAACCTCTTCTCGCCCAACAGCCTCGCGCAGAATACGGACAAGGTGAAGACCGAGGGTATCTTTGCATCGGTGGCCTATCAGTTCACCGACGCATTGTCGGCGAGTCTCGAAGGCCGTCAGCAGAAGGATAAGACCACCAGCGGTATTTTCTCCTCGAGTCCCACCAGCATTCAGGATGACAGCTTCCTGCCGCGCGCGATCCTTCGCTGGACACCGAACGATGAGACCAACGTCTACGCGAGCTACGCCAAGGGCATTCTTCCGGGCGTGATCAACGCCCAGATTGCACAGGCGACGGCCCGCGAGGCGGCGCAGTATCAGAAGGCGTTCCCGGGCATCGCCGGTGTGGTCGAGGGTGACAAGCTCGACATGTACGAGCTCGGCTGGAAGCAGCAGTGGCTCGATCGTCGCGCGCAGACCAACGTCGCCGTCTATTGGGGCAAGTGGGAGAACCAAAAAGGCCGCTCCGCCTTCGTCATCCAGGAGGACTGCGGTTCGTTTGCCCACGGCGGCGTGCCGAGTGCCACCGCGGGCAACGGCTGCGCCAACGGCGCGACGGGTCTGCCTGCGGTGTTCGCCAGCGGCGCGAATGCGGGCCAGCCGTACCTCAACACGCGCAATGCCAACGTGCCGGGCGACTCGAAGCTGACGGGTGTCGAGTTCGAGGGTTCGTTGATCGTTGCCGAGGGTTGGGATCTGCGGACCACGCTCACCTGGGCGAAATCCGAGTACGACGACTTCATCTTCAACTTCGTGCAGCCGATCGCGGGCTTCACGCAGATGAAAGGCAACTCGAACGCGCGCTTCCCCGAATGGTCGGGCAGCATCGCCTCGGGCTACACCGCGCCGATCAAGGGCACCGAGTGGAGCTGGTTCGTCAATGGCGATGTCAGCTACGTCGGCAAGACGTTCGTCGATGAAAGCAACCTTGCCTACTGCAAGTCCTATTCGCTGACCAATCTGCGCTTCGGTGGCGAGAAGGATGGTCTGCGTATCGAGGGCTTCGTCAAGAACGCCTTCGATGACGACAGCTGGGCTGCGTGCGCGCGTTGGACGGACTTCGACTCCGCCCCGGGCATCCTACAGTTGACCACGTATCAGGGTGTTGCCGTGACGCCGAACATGCCGCGTCAGCTCGGCGTGCGTGCATCGATCAAGTTCTGATCGAGAGCACTGCTCGGCAGTGT
>JBMTZD010000116.1:0-3791 GCA_049455235.1 Steroidobacteraceae bacterium | reverse complement strand
AGCGTGACCGGCGACGCGTCGGATTTGGTGGAGACGGTGAATTCCGTGTCGTAAATCGTAGAGACGACCCGGCCGGCTTCGCGGGCGATGTCGATTACGGCCCCCAGAAAAGCGGCATTCATGGGTCCTAATCCTGATCCCTTGATTAAATAATTAATAGACATAAAATTCACCAATCGGGACAACAGGTTATCGCATACATGCCGAAGACTCCATCGACCGTCAGCGTCGAAGCCCGTCGCCGAGCCGTCGAGATGCGGTTGGCGGGCCGGACCCTCGCCGAAGTCCGCGAGGCGACGGGGCTGAGTGCGCCGACGATCATCGAGGCGTATCGCGTGTTTTCCGAAGGAGGTTGGGGCGCGCTCGAGCGGCGGCGTCGAGGTCGGCCGGTGGGGGCGAGGCGGGTGTTGTCGGCAGAGCGCGAAGGGGCGCTCGTATCCCGATTTTCATCAGAAGCGCCTCCTCGATCCGTCGCGCTTTGGAGTGCGCCGGTGGTGTCGCGCGAGACGCAGAGTATGTTCGGCGTCGCGCTCGAGGGTCGTGCGCTCTCGAGAATGTTGACCCGCGTGGGCCTCGGTTTGCCAACACTCGCGGAGCGGGCGACGGCAGATCCCGCGATAGCGGCGTGGCGAAACGAGACTGTGATTCCGCTCGTCAAAGAAACGCGCCGCATGCCGGGTGAGATTTTGTGGTGTGGCGAGTGCAAGGTCGGGACGGCATCGCGCGTGCTCGTCGCGCAGACCTTGCGCGGTCAATTGGCTTGGATTCCGCTGCCCGAGCCTTTCCGATTGGCGAGCTGGTTGTCGTTTCTCGATCGATTGGTCGACACGTGGCCCGAGACGCGGGGCGTGCTGCTGCATGGTATCGATGTCTCGCGTGCAGAGTTACGCGAGTGGGCGCTGCGCCACCCGCGCTTGCAGCTCATTGCTGCGCCGAGCGGGCCTGGTCCGATGTCCGTAGCTGCTGAGCAGGGTGGTGCGACAGCGCGGGCGTCGAGCCATCTTCAGCGTCTCGAGGCAGAAAGCATTCACATCATGCGCGAAGTGATCGCCGAGACCGAGCGTCCGGTGCTGCTCTACACGGGGGGTAAAGACAGCGCCGTGATGTTGCACATCGCGCGTAAAGCATTCTTTCCTTCGCCGCTGCCCTTTCCGTTACTGCACATCGACAGCACCTGGGAGTTTCGCGAGATGTACGACATGCGCGAGAAGATCGCGCGCGAGTACGGTTTGCGTCTCATCGTGCATCGAAATCCCGAAGCCCTACGTCTCGGAATCAATCCGTTCACGCATGGTTCGCAGGTTCACGCCGATCAATGGAACACCGAAGGACTACGTCAAGCGCTGACTCAACATGGCTTCGATGCGGCATTCGGCGGCGCGCGTCGCGATGAAGAAAAGTCGCGCGCCAAGGAGCGGGTGTTCTCGTTTCGCAATGCGCATCATCGATGGGATCCGCGGAACCAGCGGCCCGAACTCTGGAATCTGTACAACACGCGTAAGGCACCCGGAGAGTCGATTCGCGTTTTTCCATTATCGAACTGGACGGAACTCGACGTGTGGCGTTACATCGAGCTCGAGCGTATTCCGATCGTGCCGCTTTATTTGGCGAAAGTGCGTCCCGTTGTCGAGCGGCAGGGCATGCTCCTCATGGTGGACGATGAGCGAATGCCGCTCGAGGCCGATGAAGTGCCGGTGCTGCGCAAGGTGCGATTCCGCACGCTCGGCTGTTATCCACTGTCCGGCGCGATCGAGAGTACGGCGGAGACGCTGCCCGAGATCATCGCCGAGATGGAGCGATCCACATTCAGCGAGCGGCAAGGTCGTCTCATCGACCATGACGGGCCCGCCTCGATGGAGCGTAAAAAGCGTGAGGGATATTTCTGATGTCCGATCTTCTGCGCTTCATCACCTGCGGCAGTGTCGATGACGGAAAGAGTACGCTGATCGGTCGGCTGCTCTACGAGTCGCATCAGGTGCGCGACGACCAGTTGTCATCACTCAAAGACGACAGTCGAAAATGGGGTACGCAGGGCGATGCGATCGACTTTGCCTTGCTCGTCGATGGGCTGACGGCCGAGCGGGAGCAGGGCATCACCATCGATGTGGCTTATCGATACTTCAGTACGCCGCAGCGCAAGTTCATCGTGGCGGATACGCCGGGGCACGAGCAATACACCCGAAACATGGTGACCGGCGCTTCGACGGCGGATCTGGCCGTGATCCTCGTCGACGCGCGTAAAGGTGTTTTGGCGCAAACCCGTCGCCATTCGTACCTCGTCTCGTTGATGGGTCTTCGTTCCGTCGTACTCGCGGTCAACAAAATGGACCTCATCGACTATTCGCAGTCGCGGTTCGACCGAATCCTGACGGAGTATCAGGAGTTCGCGCAGCGGATCGGCTTGATCTCGGTATCGGCCATTCCCGTTTCAGCGCTTCACGGCGACAACATCGTCACCCACAGCGCTCAGATGCGTTGGTATCGCGGCCCGACGCTCGTTAGTCACCTCGAGACGGTGGAGATCGATCGGCGCTCGCAACTCGATCGGCCGCTGCGTTTGCCCGTGCAGTGGGTCAATCGTCCCTCGGCCGACTTTCGTGGCTACAGTGGTTTGATCACGAGCGGATGCGTGCGTGTCGGCGATGCGATCCGGGTTCAGCCCTCCGGTCATCAAAGTCGTGTGGCGCGTATCGTGACGGCCGATGGTGATCTCGAGGAGGCTAACGTCGGACAGTCGATCACCATCATGCTCGCCGACGAGATTGACGTCACACGAGGCGATGTCATCAGTGCGGCAAACGATGCGGCCGAGATCGCCGACCAGTTCGAGACGACGCTGGTGTGGCTCGGCGATGAGCCGATGCTCGCAGGTCGTTCCTATCTGCTGAAAATCGGTACCCGAACGGTGGGGGCGGTGTTCGCGACTCCGAAGCACAAGTTGAACGTCAACACGCTAGAGATGCTTGCAGCCCGACAACTCGAGCTCAATGAAATCGGGACCTGTAACGTCGCCCTCGATCAGCCGGTCCCCTTCGAGCCGTACGAGATCGATCGTGCGATGGGCGGCTTCATCGTGATCGATCGACTGAGTCAGGCGACGGTCGGTGCGGGCATGATCCGGTTCGCATTACGTCGATCACGGAACATCCATCGGCAGGCGGTGAGTGTCGATAAGGCGGCGCGTGCGGCACTCATGCGACAAAGGCCTGTCTTAGTTTGGTTCACGGGTCTTTCGGGATCCGGGAAGTCGACGATTGCCAATGCCCTCGAGCGGAAACTACTTGCCCGTGGGTGTCATACCTACTTGCTGGATGGCGATAACGTTCGGCATGGGCTCAATCGTGATCTTGGCTTCACGGCGGCAGATCGTGTCGAAAACATTCGCCGAATCGCCGAGGTCGGAAAACTCATGGTCGACGCGGGGCTGATCGTTTTGGCCGCCTTCATCTCGCCGTATCGGGCCGAGCGCGACATGGCGCGGCAGCTCATGGGGGAGGGCGAGTTCCTCGAGGTGCACGTCGACACGCCGCTCGAAATCGCCGAGTCGCGAGACGTGAAAGGACTTTATCGAAAGGCGCGTCGCGGCGAGCTCGTGAATTTCACCGGGATCGATGCGCCCTATGAAGCACCGCTTGCGCCAGAGCTGCGTCTCAACACCGTCGATTGCACGGCGGACGAGGCGGCAGAGCGAGTACTCGCTCTGCTCGAGGCGCGCGGTATGCTTGCGGCAGAGGGGTAGTCCATGCCGACCATCGACAACGATCCGTATGCCGAAATCCGCTCGGCGGTTC
>JBMTZD010000115.1:0-3808 GCA_049455235.1 Steroidobacteraceae bacterium | reverse complement strand
AGCGTGAGGGACCGGAAGTTTGGGACATCCTCTCTGAGGTGATCCGCGAGCATCCCGTGCTCTTGAACCGCGCCCCGACGCTGCACCGTCTCGGTATCCAGGCTTTCGAGCCGGTGCTGATCGAAGGTAAGGCGATCCAGCTGCATCCGCTCGTCTGTACGGCCTTCAACGCCGACTTCGACGGTGACCAGATGGCCGTGCACGTGCCGCTGTCGCTCGAAGCGCAGCTCGAAGCGCGCGCGTTGATGATGTCGTCGAACAACATTCTCTCGCCCGCCAACGGCGATCCGATCATCGTTCCGTCGCAAGACGTGGTGCTCGGTCTCTACTTCATGACTCGCGAGCGTGTGGGTGCGCTCGGTGAAGGCATGATGTTCGCCGACGTCGGCGAGGTGCATCGCGCCTACGAGACGCGTCAGGTTCACCTGCAAGCGCGTATTAGCGTGCGTATCAACGAGACGGTTATCGAAAACGGTGAGTGGATCGAGCGTCGTCGCCTGGTGAAAACCACGGTGGGTCGTGCGTTGCTCTCCGAAGTGCTACCGGCCGGTATGTCCTTCGATGTCATCAACCAGGACATGACGAAGAAGGCGATCTCGGCAACGATCAACGCCTGCTACCGTATCCTCGGTCTGAAAGACACGGTCATCTTCGCGGACCGTGTGATGTACACCGGTTTCCACTACGCCACGCGTGCTTCGGTGTCTTTCGGCATCGACGACATCGTGATTCCGGAACAGAAGGTCAAGATCGTGGCCTCTGCCGATCGTGAAGTGAAAGAAATCCAGGAGCAGTACGCCTCTGGTCTCGTCACCAACGGTGAGCGCTACAACAAGGTCGTCGATATTTGGTCACGTGCCAACGATCAAGTCGCCAAGGCGATGATGGAGAAGCTCGGCACCGAAGAGGCGATCGATAGCAAGGGTGAGAAGCAGCGACAAAAGTCGTTCAACTCGATCTTCATGATGGCGGACTCGGGCGCTCGTGGTAGTGCGGCGCAGATTCGTCAGCTCGCCGGTATGCGCGGCCTCATGGCCAAGCCTGACGGCTCGATCATCGAGACGCCGATCACGGCTAACTTCCGTGAAGGCCTCAACGTTCTGCAGTACTTCATCTCGACCCACGGCGCCCGTAAGGGTCTCGCGGACACCGCGTTGAAGACCGCGAACTCGGGTTACCTGACGCGTCGTCTCGTCGACGTCGCTCAGGATCTCGTCGTCACCGAAACCGATTGCGGCACCACCGAGGGTCTCTCGGTCACGCCGATCGTCGAAGGCGGCGACGTGGTCGAAGGTCTCGGTGAGCGCGTCCTCGGTCGCGTGGTCGTCGAAGACGTGCTGCGTCCGGGCGGCAAGGGTGCCGTACTGATCGAAGCGGGCACGCTCATCGATGAGCATCTCGTCCGCACGCTCGAGCAACACGGCGTCGATCAAGTTCAGGTACGTTCGCCCATCACCTGCGCAACCCGCTACGGTGTCTGCGCGATGTGCTACGGACGTGACCTTGCTCGCGGTCGCATCATCAACATCGGTGAGGCCGTCGGCGTCATGGCCGCGCAGTCGATCGGTGAGCCGGGTACCCAGCTCACGATGCGTACCTTCCACATCGGTGGTGCGGCATCGCGTGCCGCTGCCGCTTCGAGCGTCGAAGTGCGCAACAAGGGCACGCTGCGCTTCCACAACGTGAAGACTGTGTCGCACGAGAAGGGTTATCTCGTGGCCGTGTCACGTTCGGGCGAGATTGGCGTGGTCGATGAATTCGGCCGTGAGCGTGAGCGCTACAAGATCCCTTACGGTGCGCAGATCAACAGCACCGAAGGTACGATGGTCGAGGCCGGACAAACGGTCGCGACTTGGGATCCGCACACCCACCCGGTTGTCACGGAAGTGGCGGGGTTCCTGAAGTTCCAGGACTTCGTCGATGGACTCACCGTGACGCGTCAGGTCGACGAAGTCACCGGATTGTCGTCGGTCGTCGTCATGGACGGCAGCAAGCAGCGCGGTGGCAAGGAACTGCGTCCGACCATCAAGCTCGTCAACGCGAAGGGCAAGGAAGTGCCGTTTGCGAACACCGAGATTCCGGCGGTCTATACGCTGCCCGCGGGCGCGCTCATCAGCCTCGAGGACGGCGCGAAAGTGGCGGTCGGCGACGTTATCGCCCGCATCCCGCAAGAGTCGTCGAAGACCCGCGACATCACCGGCGGTCTGCCGCGCGTGGCGGATCTGTTCGAAGCTCGCAAGCCGAAGGACCCGGCGATCCTCGCCGAGAAGAGCGGTACGGTTAGCTTCGGCAAGGAGACCAAGGGTAAGCGTCGTCTTGTCATCACCGACGAGCGCGGCGAGAAGTACGAAGAGCTGATCCCGAAGTGGCGTCAACTCAACGTCTTCGAAGGCGAGCAGGTTACCCGCGGCGAAGTTATCGCCGACGGTGAGCCGAATCCGCACGACATCCTGCGCTTGCAGGGCGTTCAGGCGCTGGCGAACTACCTCGTTCGCGAGATCCAGGACGTCTATCGTCTGCAGGGCGTGAAGATCAACGACAAGCACATCGAAGTCATCATCCGACAGATGCTGCGTAAGGCTGAGGTCACGAATGCGGGCGAGACGCCGCTGCTCAAGGGTGAGCAGCTCGATCGTTCGCGCGCCCTCGACATCAACGACCGAATGGCGGCTGACAACAAGGAGCAGGCTGCGCTTGCGCCCGTGTTGCTCGGTATCACCAAAGCCTCGTTGGCGACCGAATCGTTCATCTCGGCCGCGTCGTTCCAAGAAACCACGCGCGTACTCACCGAGGCCGCGGTACGTGGTCTCAAGGATGACCTGCGCGGCTTGAAGGAAAACGTCATCGTCGGTCGCTTGATTCCGGCGGGAACGGGCTTCGCGGCCCATGCTCACCGTCGGCGCAAGGCGGACGACCCGTCGCGTGGATTTAGCGACGTGGGGGGCATTACCACCGGAGAATCCGAGGAGCCGTCCGTCAGTGAGGTAGAAAGCGCTGGCGAATGAGCATATCGTTATGACGATAGGCTAAAGTAGGCAGCGGCCGGTAAGGCCGCGAGCCGAGAGAGATGATGGACGACGATCAGGGCAGCAACACGACGGGCGCCCCTGCAGGAACGCATCGCATGCCACCGGGGCATCCCACCCCGGTGCGCGTGCTGTTGCGGGGTTTGGAGCTGATTCAGGTACTCAATCGCTACGGCCCGCTCACGACAGCGGCCCTCAGCCAGCGATTACGTCTCGCGAGAACCACGGTCAATCGTTGCCTCGCGACACTCGAGGCCACGGACTTCGTGGTGCGATTGCCGAACCGCCGCTATCAGCTCACGCTGAAAGCGACCATGCTCAGTCACGGCTTCGATGCCATTACCGAAAGACTCGAGCCGATCCGGCGCGCCATGCACGCATCATCAGCCCGCGTTCAGTGGCCGATGAGCCTGATGACGCTCCGTTTTCCGGAATTGTTCATCGAGGATTCGACCGATCGCGAAAGTGGCTTCGCAGTCGAATATTTTGAGCGCGGTATGCACGTGCCAGTGCTCACGACCGCCTCGGGTCGGGCCATCATCGCATTCTCGAGTCCGCGGGTTCGCGAGACCTTGCTCGAATATCTTTGGCCGAATCGCGCCGAAGAAACATTAGCGCTTTGGTCGGATCGTGTGGCGCTCGACCGTGATATAGCCGCCATGCGTGAGCGCGGCTATGCTCGGGCGACTCGTCCGTTGCGTCTGACCGAACAGGGCAGTATTGCCGTGCCTGTAATCGTCGATGGTGAGGCCGTGGCAGCACTTGCGGTTCGTTTTGCGCTG
>JBMTZD010000114.1:0-3831 GCA_049455235.1 Steroidobacteraceae bacterium | reverse complement strand
CCTTAGAATGCCCAAGTCCGCCTCGGCCAAGATCGAACTCGGCAAGAAGATCCCGGATTTCACCGCCACCACGACCGATGGCGGCACTTGGCGACTGCGCGAGGCCAAGGGCAGCAAGGTGGTGCTCTTCTTTTACCCCAAAGACATGACCTCGGGTTGCACGGTCGAGGCGCAACAGTTTCGAGATCTGCATGGCGCGTTCCGTAAAGCGAACACGCTCGTCATCGGCGTTTCTCGCGACTCCTGCGCGTCACACCAAAAGTTCAAGACGAAAGAGAAGCTCAACTACGAGCTGCTCTCGGACTCTGACGAGGGGCTTTGCAAAATGTTCGACGTCATCAAAGAAAAGAATATGTATGGCAAGAAAGTTATGGGCATTGAACGCAGTACTTTTCTCATCGATACAGACGGCACGCTGGCACAGGCGTGGCGCAAAGTGAAAGCCGACGGCCACGCCGCCGACGTGCTTGCTGCGGCAAAAACCCTTTGAGCCGCCGCCGCACGGCACGGCAGCGCCGGCTGTTCGTGCTCGACACCAACGTGCTGATGCACGATCCGGCGTCCATCTTTCGTTTCGAAGAGCACGACATCTATCTGCCGATGGTCGTGCTCGAAGAGCTCGACGCTAACAAGAAAGGCGTCTCGGAAGCCTCGCGCAACGTCCGTCAGGTCAGTCGATTTCTCGACGATCTCATGCGCGACGCCACCCGCGAGCAAATCGAGCAAGGCCTGCCTCTACCGAACCACCTCTCGGGGAACCACGGTAAAGCCCCCTCCTCCGGTCGACTCTACTTTCAGACGCAACGCCTCAGCACTGCGTTACCCGACAGTTTGCCGGGTCAGGGCAACGACAACGCCATCCTGGCGCAAACGCTCGCGCTGCAGGCCCTTTACCCGCAGACGCGCGTGGTGCTCGTTTCCAAAGACATCAATCTGCGCATCAAGGCGGCGGTCGTCGGCGTGCATGCCGAGGACTATTTCAGCGATCGCGCCATCGAGGATGCGGACATCCTCTCGACCGGCCACGAGGCGCTCTCGCCTGATTTTTGGGAACGACACGGCAAGGACATGCGCTCTTGGAAGGAAGGTGCGCGCACGTTCTACGAAATCTCCGGTCCGGGCGTCGCGAAATGGCGCCCCAACCAGTTCGTCTACGAAGAGCGCGAGGGGGGTATCGAAGCGCTGGTCCGCAGTCTCCAAGGAAATACCGCGACGCTCGAACTCATCCGCGACTTCCGCAGTGAACGCCACGGCGTGTGGGGAATCGGCGCCCGCAATCGCGAACAAAATTTCGCGCTCAATTTGTTGATGGATCCGGAGATCGACTTCGTCACCATCCTCGGACCCGCGGGTACCGGAAAGACGCTGCTGACCTTGGCCGCCGGCCTCGTGCAGACGCTCGAACACAACCGCTACGCTGAGATCATCATGACGCGCGTCACGATTCCGCTCGGCGAGGACATCGGGTTTTTGCCCGGCACCGAAGAAGAAAAAATGGAGCCCTGGATGGGCGCCCTCATGGACAACCTCGAAGTCCTCACCCAGAGCTCCGAGGGCGGCAGTTGGGGCCGCGCGGCCACGAACGATCTGCTGCGCAACCGTATCAAAATCCGTTCGCTTAATTTCATGCGAGGTCGCACCTTCCTCAATCGATTCGTCATCCTGGATGAGGCACAGAACCTCACGCCCAAACAAATGAAAGCGCTGGTGACCCGCGCTGGGCCCGGCACCAAGATTATTTGTCTCGGCAATATCGCGCAGATCGATACGCCCTATCTCACCGAGACGACATCGGGCCTCACCTTCGTCGTGAGCCGTTTTCAGGGCTGGCCGCACGCGGGCCATGTCACGCTCGTGCGTGGCGAGCGATCGCGTCTCGCCGATCACGCTTCCGAGGCGCTCTGAACTTGCCGACCTGCCGGAGGTCTATCGTCGAATGATCCCGTCTTACCGTGCGGCATGGGTTCGTTCGCTGAGCACCGTTTTTGCGGTGCTCGTTCTGCTCGTGCCGACTGTCGCGTTCGCCCAATCGGCCGCCGACCTGCCCGATATCGGTTCGGGTGCCAACTCCACGCTCACCCTCAACGACGAGTACCAGATCGGACGCATGGTCGTGCGCGGCTTACGCGATCAGGGACTCATCCTCGAGGACCCCGAAGTCACCGACTACATCCAAGCGCTTGGCAGCCGCATTGCCTCGCAGATTCCCGAGTCCGAACAACGCTTCACCTTCTTCGTCGTACGCGAGGCCGGCGTCAACGCCTTCGCGTTGCCCGGGGGATTCATTGGCGTCAACTATGGCCTTATCACGGCAACCGCTAACGAATCGCAACTCGCGAGCGTGCTCGCACACGAGATTGCGCACGTCAAGCAGCGACACATTGCGCGAGCCATTCAGGCGCAGGGCCGCAACTCGATGACCTCCGCGGCGGCCATGTTGGCGGCCATACTCATCGGCATGACGACCGGCAGCCCCGATGCCGTACAAGCCGGAATTGCGATCGCTCAAGGCACGATGGTCCAGCAACGCATCAACTTTACGCGCGCCAACGAATACGAGGCCGACCGTATCGGCATCGGTTTTCTCGCCGCTGCCGGTTTCGATCCGAACGCGATGCCCGATTTCTTTGAAACCCTCAATCGTCGCTCAGGACTTGCCGGGAGCGGCATTCCGGAGTTTCTACGTACCCACCCCGTCACGACGAACCGTATCGCCGAGTCGCGTGATCGCGCCTCGCAAATCACACCCTCCGTGAAACCGCAAACCGCGTCGTACGAGTTCGTCCGCGAGCGCGTGCGCGTCTTGGGCGCGCCGAGCGGCTCGGATCTCAGGCCCTTTTATGCCTCGCTCGCCGATCGGGCGCCTCTCAATGCCGCCCAGCGTTACGGCGAAGCGCTTGCACGACTCGGCGCCGGTGACCGCGAGCGCGCCGCGAGCGCTCTCGTCGAGCTCTCCGCGTCGCAGCCGCAGAGCCCCATGCTGCAGGCGGCCCTCGGTCAAGCGCTTTTCGCTGCAGGCCAACCCGATCTCGCGAGGCAAACGCTAAAGCGCGCGCTCGACATCGCGCCGCGTAACGTGCCACTGACCATTCGCTATGCCGAAGTGCTGCTGCAGACGGGCGGCGCCAAAGAAGCGCACGCCGTGTTGCTCGACCTCTTCAACAACGTGCCGCCGACACCCGAGCAGATCCGACTGACGGCCCTCGCCGCCAGCAGCGCGGGCGACACCGGTGACGCGTATTACTACATGGGCGAGTACCACATCGCGACGGGCGACCTCATGCTCGCGGTCAAACAGATTGAGCTTGCGCTGTCCGACCCGGACATCACGAGCGTCCAGCGCGCCCGCTTTGAAGCCCGAATGAAAGAAGTTCGGGATGTACTCGCCGAGAGCGGGAAGCGAAGAGCGAGGGAGACCTCGCCAAAATCAGGTTAGCCGAAACCCTAACGGCGGTCATTTTCGACCAGTTTTTAGTGCCTACGATGTGGATGGTATTGCCACGTACCTGACATCTTGAAAAAATCTCGACGTGAAACGAGCTGACTCCATCGTTCTTCGTCTCGTCTTGGGCGGCGTCGGAATTGCCGTCGCTGCGCTGATCATTAGCGAGTCTGCAACGCTCTCCAAAATGGCCACGAATGCCCTGGGAGGCGGCGAATCTGACGGACCGACCTTTCAAATTATCGAGCGGCGGGTCAACACGCCCTCGGATCTCCGCAACAAAGAGGACCCCGATACCTCCGCCCTGTCGCCTCCCGAAACTTCCGCAGAAGTTATCGCGGTCACTGCCGCAGATGAGGCGATGGTGGATTCCTCGGCCACCGAGACGG
>JBMTZD010000113.1:0-3838 GCA_049455235.1 Steroidobacteraceae bacterium | reverse complement strand
CGGACGGTACTCGCTGGGTGCTGCCTGCCATGACCACCGGTAACGCAACGATCGATTATCGCTTTGCCCTAAGCGGTATCGATACCCGCGTGCGATTCGGCATCAACAACTTCACCAACGAGCGTGCACCACTGGCCGACGACTACTTCGGCTATCTCTCGGATGTACACTCAGACTACGGTCGTAATTACTACCTCGACCTGCGGATGAGCTTCGGCAAATAAGCCGAGCCTCGCTCAAGGCATGACGCTGAGTGGGTACTGCAACGCCAGTAACCCACTCAGCGTCAGCCACATCAGAATCAGCAGCGGCACACCTGCCCGCACAAAATCACCGAACTTGTAACCCGCCGCCGACATGACCAACAGATTGGTCTGATATCCCATCGGCGTTGCGTAACAAAGATTGCAGCCAAACAGCACTGCGAGTACGAAGGGCTGTGGATCGAGCCCCAGCGTATTCGCCATCGATACCGCCACCGGTGTTCCCATAATGGCTGCCGCATTATTCGAGACGAAGTTGGTCAACACCGCCATGATCAGCATCACCATCGCCAACGCCGCGATCGGTGGCACGTGCCCACCAATCCACGCAAGGCCATCGCCGACCGACTGAACCAATCCCGTTGCCGTCAGCGCTTCACCGAGCGCAAGACTCGCCATGACGATCATGATCACGTTGCTCGAGAGTGCGCTGCTCGCGTCTTTCCAGCGCAGACAACCCGTCATCATCATGGCAGCCACACCAAGCGCCGAAGCCAGCACCATCTCTAACAGCCCACTCGCAGCCGCGACGATCACCGCCACCATGATGGCCACCGCAATGGGCGCATTGCGCGTGTGGGGGAGGTCGCGAGTGGCATCGAGCACCAGCAGATCGGGAAATTCTTTGATCGAGTCGAGCGTATGGCGAGCCCCTCGAACGAGCACGATGTCCCCCTGCTTCAGCAGAGTGCGCGTCGGATCTGCAACGCCACCTTCGAGACGATGGAGCCCGAGCAGCGACAAGCCCGTGCGCGTAACAAAATGCTGCGCGCCAGAGCCGCCGACGGAATATTCGTCCTCCCGCGTCACCATGATTTGAGCCAAAACTTGCTTGGCCGGATCGCCACTCTCGAGCGAATTGACAGCGAGGATGTCGAGACCCAAGGAGACGGCATGCTCACGCACGTCATCCGCCGGCGTTTCGATCAGCAGCACATCACCCGCCTCCAAGCGAGTCGATCCTTCGATCGGAATATCATGTCCTGCTCGCCGCACCGCACGAACCGCGAAATGTTCGGCCTTGAAGCGCGGCGCATCGAGCGGTCGGCCGTCTGCAAACCCGCCGCTACGAACCTCGGCGAGCACCGTGAACAGCATCGGCGTTCCATTCGATCGGCTCTCATCGGCGCGCGGCAATAGTCTCGGTACGACCAGCCACAGATAAGGCAATGCTACGGCCGCAGCCACCAACACGATCGGCATAAATTCGAATACGCCGAAAGGGGTCACCCCAAGATCTTGCGCCAAACCAACGACCAACAGATTGGTAGAGGTGCCGATCGTGGTCGCCATACCGCCGATCAAGACCGCGTAATTCATCGGCAGCAATGTTTGAGTGGCTTGCATGCGGCTTCGCGCAGCCGCCGCGATCAATACAGGCACCATCAAGACCACGATCGGCGTATCGTTGATCACGCCGCTCAACAACAGACAAACCACCAGCATCAACAAGGTGGCTAGCGCGGGCGAATAAACGAACGCTCGAGAAAGGAACCGGCCAGCGGGCTCGAGCGCACCGGTCGCCACGAGACCGTGACCCAAGACCATCAAACAACAAATCGTCACCAGCGCCGGGTGGCCGAAACCCGCTAGAAAATCCGCAGGCCCTAACAGCGGGACACCCGGCTCAGCGGGCAACAAACCAAAGACGATCATCAAGGCGAGCACCGACAGCAACGCGGTGGTTTGAACAGGCCAGCGATCTTTGGTGAACCCCCAAAAGGTCAGCATAGCGATGACGAGGGTGGCGATGGCGTGCCAGTTCAAGCTCAGCATAGGTGCGGCGAGTATATCTGCTAGGCTCGCACGATGACTCTGCATCACAGCCCTCAGAGGCGGATTTCCGGGTTCATCTGGGCATTGGCCGCAACCGGTTTACTCGGCAATACCTCGTTATCGGCGCAACAAAACGATATTGCCACCGACGCTCGGGAAATTTTCGAGCGCAGCATCGCCTTCAGAAGCATCGCACCCGGCTATGAGACCCCTCAGTTTGCCGAGTATCTCGCAGGCCGCCTGCGGCAAGAGGGCTTTGCGGATGCGGACATCTTGCTCGGTCGGCTCGACGAGACGGCTTACCTCGTGGTGCGGTATCGCGGCATTCCGGGCGCTGGTAAAGCGGCTCGCAAACCGATCCTTCTGTTGTCGCACCTCGATGTTGTCCCTGCGCTCAAAGAACATTGGAAGCGCGATCCATTCAAGCTCGAAGAGGCCAATGGATTTTTTTACGGGCGCGGCACGCAAGATGTCAAAAATGGGGTTACCGCGCTCGTTTCACTTTTCATACGCCTAAAGCGAGAGCAGTTCGTCCCGAACCGCGATCTCGTCTTGGTGTTGAGTGGCGACGAAGAAACCACCGGCCTCACGACCATGAAGTTGCTGGCCGAGTACCGTGATTGGGTCGATGCCGAATTCGCACTCAACTCGGATGCCGGCGGCGGCACGCTAGACACCAACGGGCGCGCCCACTCCTACAACATCCAAACGGCTGAGAAGACCTACGCCAGTTATAAAGTGAGCGCCTACAACCCCGGTGGCCACAGTTCGCAACCGCGACAAGACAACGCCATCTATGATTTGGCTGATGCGCTGCAGAAGATCCGCAACTATCGCTTTCCCGTGCAGTGGTCCGAGACGACGATTTCTTTTTTCAAAGAAACAGGCGCGATCACACAAGGCCCTCTCGGCGATGCCATGCGCAACTTCGCAGCAAACCCGAACGATGAGGCGGCCGCAGATGAACTGTGGAAGCATCCGGTCTACGTCGGCGCAACACGCACGACCTGCGTCCCGACGATGCTGCGCGCAGGTCACGCCGACAACGCGCTGCCGCAACAAGCAACCGCAACCGTCAATTGCCGAATTTTCCCGGGCACCACACCCGCGGAAATTCGCGCTGAACTGCAAACGATCGTCGGTGATGCGCTCGAGGTAGAAACCATCGACGAACCGCACTACAGCGATGCATCACCTCTGCGCAAAGATGTGATCGAGGCTGTAACGGCCGCCGTGCATGCTCGTCACCCGGGTATTCCGATCATTCCGCTTCAAGAGTCGGGGGCAACCGATGGACTCTTCTATCGTGCCGCCGGCATCCCCACCTACGGTATCGGCGAGACCTTCATTCGTGCAGAAGACCAATTCGCTCATGGCCTAAACGAACGGATCCCCGTTAGTTCGTTCTACGAAGGTCTCGATCACTGGTATCGCATCGTGAAGATGCTGACGACCAATTAGTGGCACAGCACGCCTGTAAGTGTTTGGGCCAACATCAGGCCACCAAGGACAACAAAAAATGACTGGCGAACGAGGACAGCGCGACGTAAGTCTTTGAAAATGGTGCCGGGTGAGGGATTTGAACCCCCGACCAACAGTTTACAAAACTGCTGCACTACCACTGTGCTAACCCGGCGCCGAGGGTCGCGATTCTAACCGAAGCGTTGCTTTGGCGTCCCGGGCAGCATCCGACCCTGATTCAAATCAACAAGTTACGGGATTTACGCGGGTTTCCTATATAATGCGGAGTTTGCTCGCGCCCCTGCTTGCAGGGATGCGTTTTGCCCATCGTTTCAACA
>JBMTZD010000112.1:0-3840 GCA_049455235.1 Steroidobacteraceae bacterium | reverse complement strand
GCCGGGACGTCCCATGATTTTCTGAAAGGTGTCGGTCTTGTGGCCCGGGGTGCGTCCGCTTGCGATCTCGGCAAAGAGCGTCGCGACGGCATCCGAATGCCACTGATTGCGGTGGAACGGGCGAATCGCTTCCTGAAAGGCTTTGGGATCGCAATCGTCGTAGACAACGGGTTGGCCGATCACTTCGCTAATCGCCTTAGCGACATCGTGAAACGTCATGACGGGATCGGGCCCGGTGATGTCGTAGCACTGTCCATGATGCCGCGACGAATCGCTGTCGGTGAGAACATGTGCGATGAATTGACCGGCCTCGTTATTGTCGGTGACGGCCACCGTTCCGTTACCCATGGGCATGGACAGTTTTCCGGTCGCTTTTGCCGCCTTGACCGAGCCCCGAAAGTTTTGCATGTAAAAACTCGGGCGAACGAAGGTCCACTTCATGCCGGAGGCCATGATCGCGTCTTCGGCGGCAATGTGGGCGAGGGGGATCGGACTCGTGGTACCCCGCACAGCCTCGGGAGACGACAGTTTGATGATCCACGGTAAACCCGCACTTCGTGCGGTTTTGATGAACGACAATTCAAGTCGTTCCTGCACTTCGCCGTTCGGCAGCACGAGCAGGGCGCGATCGATGCCGACGAGCGCTCGTCGAATGGACTCGACATCCTCGAAGTCGCCCTGAACAAGTTCGACACCTTGCTCGGCCCAGGCGCCCGCCTTAGTGAGGTCGCGCACCAAAGCTCTGAAGCGTACGCCGCGCTCCAGAAGCGCACGTGCCGTTGCGCCCCCGATGTTGCCCGTGATCCCCGTCAACAGAATCATGATCCACCCCCAGTTTGAGACCGTCCGCCCATATGGCGCTGATCGTTATCGTAACCGTCCGCTCGAACTGATCCGTCGCTCGTCGGTTCCGATGGCCGTTCTGCGGGGTCGGAAGTTACGGATTGGAGGAACTCTGGCGCGACCCTACAATCAACACATGAGCACATTAGCGCCCCTTGTTCATACCTTGTATGACCCGGCGACCGGCACGTTCAGTCATGTCGTGACAGACCCGTCGCGCCGCGCGGCGGCGATCATCGATCCGGTGCTGGATTACGATCCGGTGACCCGGCATACGTCATCCCAGTCCGCCGAGCAGTTGCTGGCGTATGTCCAGCTCGAGGGGATCCGCGTGGACTGGATCTTGGAAACCCATGCGCATGCCGATCATCTCACCGCAGCCCAGTGGCTCAAGCATCGTCTGCCCGGCGCGCGGGTGGGTATCGGCGAAGGTATTCGCGAGGTTCAGAGCACCTTCAAAGCGCGCCTAAATCTCGAGTCTGACTTTCCGGTCGATGGGCGCCAGTTCGACGCGCTGTTCAAGGCCGGCGAGCGTTTTTCGCTGGGTGATCTGCAGGTCGATGTCATTCCGACGCCAGGCCATACGCCCGATAGCGTGACCTACCTCATCGGCGATGCGGCGTTCGTCGGAGATACCATTTTCGCCCCGCATTACGGTACGGCGCGTTGTGATTTCCCGGGCGGGGACGCCCGCGAGCTCTACGCTTCGATGAAGCGGCTGCTCTCACTACCCGATGCGACACGGATTTTTCTTTGTCACGATTATCCGGCGGAAGGGTCGTCACCTCAGCATCTGACGAACCCCAAAGATTTGAGCGACAACAACATTCACCTAAAAGACGGTGTGACGCTCGAGCAATTTGTGGACATGCGCGAAAAACGCGATGCGACACTCAAGGCGCCGAAACTCCTCGAGCCCTCGTTGCGTGCGAATATCCGAGCCGGGCATTTGAGCGACCCCTTCTTCAGCGTCTCGCGCTGAGTCGCGGGAAGCGAATCCGAACCGCTTTACCCTGGTCGAGGCGGGTCAACTCGATACTTAGCCCGACCTGCTCCGCCCTCAGGCGCATGTTTTCGAGACCTCCGGATTCACCGGGGCGGAACTCTCCCGCGCCATTGTCGATTACCTCGAGCGCGGCGAGATCGTTTTCGTAGGGGCCGGTTAAGCGAATCGTGATGCGTTCGGCTTGAGCGTGCTTGATGATGTTGGCGACCGCTTCCTCGACGATGCGTAAGACGGCGATAGCTTGATTCGCGTCGAGCTCCAACGGGACGGCGAGCTCTGCCAGTTCCCAATGGATGGGTAGCCGCCCGCCGCCAATACGGGAGTACAGGTGTCGCAGATCTGCGAGGAGCGAGTCGATCGAGGTGGCCTCGGCGGCGACCGCGCCGTGTATCAATCTGACCTCATGAATCAGCGATTGAGTCTCTCCGACCAGCGCAGGATCTCCGCTCACCTGTCGGGCATGAAAGGAGAGGGCGACGAGTCGACTGCCGATGCGATCGTGAAGATCACGAAGTAATTCCTCGCGCCGTACCGTGGCTTGCTGAAGTTGCGTCTCGATTTCTCGTTGATCGGATGCGCGTTTGACTAGGGCGACGACCGAAATCGCTAAGGTTGCCGGAAGCGTCCAGGTTTGTAGGTACTGCCCGGAGAGCGTCGCGCTGCCAAGATGCACGACATAATCGTGGATTCCTGCGGCAAGAGTGATCGCGAGTATCACGAGAATCGTGATTCCGATCGCATCCGAGCGAGTTTTTAGGCGCCATGCGAGTTTACCGAGTAAGACAAGCGCGACGAGTGGGATCGCTGCAAAAATGAAGTTGATGACGATTTTGGAGTCGATCAAGGCCGGCGGCATGGCGAACAGCAGCGTGATTGCCGCGACCCCTCCGAGGAGCGGCTTTCGGCTGGGTCGGTCTTTGGCGAGATAGGCCGATACCACCTGCAAGGTCAGGAGCCCTGCGAGCGCGAGTAGCCATAACCCGATTCTTTGCCAAACGACGACTGAGAGTGGGGAATCGATTACCAAATTGTGTAGACACCGCAGCCCGCCCACGATCGAGAGCCACGACACCACAACAAGAACTCGGGTGGTGACATTCCGCTGATCGCCGATGGTGAGGCCGATGACGCCAGCAAAGATCGCGGCCACCGCAAGACCGGCAAGGAGCAAAACGTCTGCGACCAATCGATCCCGGTACTCGGCTTCGATGAGCGGCAAGGGGCCTACACGAATACCGCCCAATCCGTTCTTGATTTCGGAGTGAGCCCGCGTGGTGATTTCAATGACGAGTCGATCGCCCGGTGCCTCGTCGACGGTGAAGTGGCCCATCACCGGCCAATATCGCCACCGACTTGTTTGATCGATATCGAGCCGGTCGATGACCGCTCGTCCATCGATGCGCACGTCGCCATCGAGCGGCACTCGGTTTAGCAGGACACCGTAAAGTCCTGGTCGTGGTCGCGGGATCTCGAAGCGATAGCGTCCGAGAGAGGGTCCTGAGGTCGAAGGAGTCCAGTTATGAGGAAGCGCGATCGAACTGAACGTACAGCTCACGGGTTCCTCGGCACGGTATTCCGCGCTCGAGATTTCACAGAAAGCGCCGGCGGAAACGTTCTCGGGCAGCGAGCCTGCGGAGTGAGCGGGCGGCGCCAGTGCAACCAGCAGGCTGACAACCAGCAGCCCGCCGATCGATCTAATCATTGAGAAGGCCGTGGCGCCTTGCCTCGAAGACCGCCTCCGCCCGCGAATGCACCATCAGTTTCCGATAAACGCTTTTGAGGTGTGTGTTGACGGTGTGGCTCGAGACACCGAGGACCTCGGCAATCTCAGCGTAGCGTAGTCCTTTGGAGCAAAGCTGAAGGACCTCTGCTTCGCGCTGCGACAGCAAATCCTGATTCTCTGCCGCCTCGAGCGGTGGGCGCAGACGGTTGATGAGCGATCGCGCGATCGAGGGGCTGATCGGCGATCCGCCCGATTCGATGATCGAGAC
>JBMTZD010000111.1:0-3907 GCA_049455235.1 Steroidobacteraceae bacterium | reverse complement strand
TACGGATCACCGTCGATGAGGATCTTGAGGCCGGACTTGAATTCGCTGGTGTTGTAGCTGCCCATGTTCTCTCTTCCGCTTTGCGTTCCCGCGAGGGTCGGCCCAGAATACCCGGGCCAAAAAGGGCGCACATGATAACGGCTACCCCCCTCTCCCGCCAGCAGCCTGCTGCATCGATGACCTGGCA
This sequence comes from Steroidobacteraceae bacterium, assembly GCA_049455235.1. GTDB lineage: Bacteria > Pseudomonadota > Gammaproteobacteria > Steroidobacterales > Steroidobacteraceae > UBA964. The sequence continues at coordinate 3,720 of JBMTZD010000111.1, read as the reverse complement.
GCAGGAATTTGCAGACTCGATCACCGATCCGGTCGAGCTCGCCGATATCCTGCAATTATCGAGTGATTGGCTCGAGGGCGCCCGAGCGGCAGCGGCTCAATTCGGCTTACGCGTGCCGCGCAGTTTTGTCGCACGTATGCAGCCTAGGAACCTCGCTGACCCCCTGCTGCGCCAGATTCTGCCCATCGGTGCGGAACTCGATCGCACACCGGGCTATGTCTCCGATCCCTTGCATGAGGATGAAGCAGGACTCGCCCCGGGACTTTTGAAGAAGTATGCGCATCGCGCCCTGATGATTACGACCGAGGCCTGCGCCGTACATTGTCGCTACTGCTTTCGCCGTGAGTTTCCGTATGCCGATCAGCAAGGCGATCTCGGTCGATGGCGCGAAGCCATCTCCGCGATCGCGGCGGACAGCTCGATTCGCGAAGTCATCCTCAGTGGTGGCGATCCACTCTCGCTGACGAATGCGCGCTTAAAATCATTGACCGATGCCCTGCGTGGCATCGCGCACATCGAATGGCTGCGCATCCACACGCGTAATGCCATCGTGCTGCCCTCACGCGTGGATGAGGGTTTCATCGAATGGATTGCGAGCTTGCCGTGGCGCGTTACCGTCGTGCTGCACGTGAATCACGCGAACGAACTGCAAGGGGACGCCGCCGACGCCATTTCAAAGCTGCGCTCCACGGGTGCGCTGCTATTGAATCAGGCCGTGCTGTTGCGCGGCGTCAACGACGAGGCCGAGGCACTTATCGCGCTCTCGAAGCGACTCCATGATCTTGGTATTGCGCCCTACTACTTGCACCTGCTCGATCGCGTGAACGGCACCGCTCACTTTGAAGTCAGCGAAGCTCGCGGCAAGGAACTCGTCACGGCCATGGCCGAAGCATTGCCCGGTTTTCTCGTGCCGAAGCTCGCGCGTGAGATCCCGAGGCGAGAAGCAAAAACGGTGCTGGCAGCCGGGCTTTAGTCGCGATCGACTCGTTCTTGTAGCCAAACCTTGATCAAGGATTGATAAGGCACATCGCGCGAATTTGCGGCAGACTTGATGGCATCCAATAAATGCTCAGGAAGCCGCAGTGAAATCGTCTTAGTCGAAGGCTTCAGATTCGGAAAAACGGCGCGTTGTGCCGTACTCCAGTCTAGGTACTGAGTCGAATCACGCCCCGCCGACTCCCAGAAGCGACGCTCTTGAGCCTCTGTTTTGAATTTGGGTATCGATTTAGTCGGCTTGGTCATAGAAAGCTCGCTCTTTGCGATGCATATCGCGGGCAGAAATCACTCGAATCAAGCTGCAGTTACGGCGCAGCGTATAGATGATGTAAAGGCGTCGTCCCGATCTAGTTTCACCCAAAGCGTGGTAACGAGGCTCCCTTTCGCTGTGACCTAGATCCACCAATAGTAGAGGCTGGTTGAAGAAAACTTCTTCCGCCTCGGACTGCAAAACGCCGTGCTTTCGGCTCTTCAACCGATTTCCGTCATCCCAGTCAAATGCAATGATCTCGGGCAACTCAATCATTCCTGTATATTATGGAAATATACAAGAATGCCCCGAGCGGCAAAAGCCTCTGAAATAAGACTAATTACCCGCCTCGATCCGAGTCACCTTCCGCCAACCGCGCGTAATCACGGCACCGCGCTGCGCGCGCGAGCCCTGATATTCTTTGAGTTCGCTGAAGCTGTAGGTCTTACTGCGATCATCGTTGTAAACGATCAACGAACCACCCGGCTCGACCACCGCCGCGCCGACCACAACTTCGGCGCGCTCCTTCGCAAGCTGCGTCGGGATGTTGAAGAGCTTATTTCCCTTACCCTTTGGCATCTCAGGCACTTCGCTCACCGGGAAGGCGAGCAAGCGGCCGTTCTCGCCATCGGCATCGACGATGGCGATGCAGACCAAGGACTTCTCAGATGGCACGAGCGCGGGCGCTATCGCATACGAATTCTCAGGGACATTGAGCACAGCCTTGCCGGCCTTACGATCGGTGATGAGATCTTTGAATCTGACCGTAAAGCCGTAACCCGCATCCGACATCAGCAGCCACAGGCTCTCCTCGGCGCCCATCATGACACCGGTGAAGCGCGCGCCATCGGGAGGGTTGAGACGCCCGGACAAAGGCTCACCAAGACCCCGCGCCGAGGGCAATGAGTGCGCTGGCACACAATAGGTACGCCCTGTCGTGTCGAGAAATACGGTTTGCTGGAGCGACATACCGCGAGCTGACCCTTGGTATTGATCACCGGTTTTATATTGCAGCGAGCGCGGATCAATTTCGTGACCCTTGGCTGCACGCACCCAACCGCCCGCCGAGAGCACCACGGTCACAGGCTCATTGGCGATCAATGCCGTCTCGTCGATGGCTTGTGCCGCTTCGCGCTCGACGATCTTCGAACGACGTGCATCACCGTATTTTTCGGCATCGGCCGTGAGCTCGTCGCCGACCAGTTTTCGCAGCTTCTTCTCGCTACCCAAAATCGACTGTAAGTCGTCGCGCTCGGCGGCAAGCTCAGCCTGCTCGCCACGGATTTTCATCTCCTCAAGCTTGGCGAGGTGGCGCAACTTGGTTTCGAGGATCGCTTCGGCCTGCTCTTCGCTCAACGAAAAGCGCTTCATCAAAACCGGCTTCGGTTCGTCCTCGCGCCGAATGATGCGGATCACTTCATCGAGGTTGAGATAGGCCACCAGCAAGCCATCAAGGATGTGCAGGCGACGCGTGACCTTATCGAGCCGCCATTCGAGCCGGCGACGAACCGTCGCGATACGGAACTTCAACCACTCGCTCAGGATTTCGCGTAAACCCATGACCTTCGGTCGACCGTCGAGGCCGATCACGTTCAGGTTCACGCGATAGTTACGCTCAAGATCGGTGGTCGCGAACAAGTGCGCCATCAACTGCTCGACATCGACCTTACGGCCTTTCGGCACGATGACGAGGCGCGTGGGATTCTCATGGTCCGATTCGTCGCGCAGATCTTCGACCATCGGTAGCTTTTTGGCGCGCATCTGCTCGGCAATCTGCTCGAGCACTTTCGAACCCGAGGTCTGCCACGGCAGCGCCTCGATCACGATGCATTCGTCTTCCATCGTGTAGGTCGCACGTGCTTTGAAGCTGCCGGTGCCCTTTTCATAGAAATCGACGAGATCCGATCGCGGCGAAATGATCTCGGCACCCGTCGGCAAATCGGGCCCCTTCACGAACTTCATCAGGGCGCGAGTGGTGGCCTCGGGCTCCTCGAGCAAGTGAATGCAGGCGTTTGCCACTTCGCGCAGGTTGTGCGGCGGGATGTCGGTCGCCATGCCGACCGCGATCCCGGTCGTACCATTCAGTAGCAAATTCGGCATGCGCGCCGGAAGCACGCAGGGCTCTTCCATCGTGCCGTCGAAGTTCGGCGTCCAGTCGGTCGTACCCTCGCCGAGCTCTTTGAGCAGGACTTCGGCATAGCGCGTGAGCTTGGCTTCGGTATAGCGCATGGCCGCGAAGGACTTCGGATCGTCCTGCGAACCCCAGTTACCCTGCCCATCGACGATGGTGTAGCGATAGGCAAAGGGCTGCGCCATCAGCACCATGGCCTCGTAGCAGGCCGAGTCACCGTGCGGATGGAACTTGCCGATCACGTCACCGACGGTACGCGCGGATTTCTTATGTTTCGATACTGCGGAAAGCCCAAGCTCGCTCATCGCGTAGATGATGCGACGCTGCACCGGCTTCAAACCGT
>JBMTZD010000110.1:0-3921 GCA_049455235.1 Steroidobacteraceae bacterium | reverse complement strand
GCGCTGCTCGGCAGCGCGACGGGCCTCTTCAGCAGCACGTCGTGCAGCAGCTTCTTCCTCGAGACGGCGGCGGTTCTCCGCCTCCATGCGCTCGGCTTCGCGACGCTCGTTTTCTTGACGCTCGCGCTCGAGACGAGCGGCCTCTTCGGCTTCGAGACGCTTGGTCTCGGTGTCATCACCGCCTTGAGCCTTCGCTTGTTCCTCGAGCACATCACGCTTCACGTAAGTGCGCTTCACGCGCACCTCGACGTTCACGGTGCGCGCGCGTCCGGCGCCACCAGCGAGTTTGATCTCGCTTTGTTGTTTGCGCTGCAAGGTGATCTTGCGCGGTGCCGCTACGGCACCGGCTTCTTCACCGGACTGTCCGTGACTACGACGCAAGTGACTCAGCAATTCGAGCTTGGCCTCGTCACTGATCTTGTCGTTCGGTCCTGCCACCTTGATGCCGGCCTGATCGAGCTGCACTAGCAGCTTCTCGACCGGAACCTTCAACACCTCGGCGAATTGGGCAACTGTTACGTCTGCCATCTGTCGCGACCCCCTAGGCCATCAGCCGTGACCCGGGGCGAACCAGTGCTCGCGGGCCTTCATGATGAGCTTGCCGGCTTCTTCGGCCGTCAAACCCTGGATATCGAGCAAATCGTCGATTGCCTGCTCGGCGAGATCCTCGCGAGTGCGAACACCACGCGACGCCAATGCCAATGCGAGATCGGGCTGCATGCCCTCGAGCAACAGCAAATCATCTGCAGGCAATTGCGAATCAAGGCTTTCCTCGCTCGCGATCGCCTGCGTGAGGAGCACGTCACGAGCGCGACTGCGCAATTCTTTGACGATGTCCTCACTGAACTCTTCGATCGCAATGAGCTCACCCTGCGGCACATAAGCCACTTCCTCGACCGTCGAGAAGCCCTCTTGCACGAGGATCGTCGCGACGTCTTCGTCGACATCGAGCTGCTTCATGAAATTCTCGACGAGCGCGCGAGCTTCCGATTCGCTCTTGGCTTCAGCATCCGACTCGGTCATGACATTGAGTTCCCAACCCGTCAGCTGACTGGCGAGACGAATGTTCTGACCACCGCGACCGATCGCCTGCGAGAGCTTCTCCTCGGATACGGCAATGTCCATGCTGTGCGAGTCTTCGTCGACCACGATCGAGATCACCTCAGCAGGTGACATCGCATTGATTACGAACTGCGCCGGGTTCTCGTCGAACGGAATGATGTCGACTCGCTCACCCGCGATTTCGTTGGAGACCGCCTGCACGCGCGATCCGCGCATACCGACGCAGGCACCGACCGGATCGACGCGATTGTCATTGCTCTTGACCGCAATTTTCGCGCGGATACCAGGGTCACGCGCTGCACCCAAGATCTGGATAAGTCCCTGACCGACTTCAGGCACCTCGAGCTTGAACAACTCGATGAGGAACTCAGGCGCTGAACGCGTGAGGAACAACTGCGGTCCGCGCGGCTCGGAACGCACTTCCTTGAGGTAGGCCTTGATGCGATCCTGCGGCTTGACCTGCTCGCGCATGATCATGTCCTGACGCGAGACGAAGCCCTCGGCATTGCCGCCGAGATCCACGTAAATACCATTGCGGTCGACGCGTTTGACCACGCCACTAACCAATTGACCCACACGATCAAGATAGGCATCGACGACTTGCGCCCGCTCTGCCTCGCGTACCTTTTGAACGATGACCTGCTTAGCTTGTTGCGCCGCGATTCGCCCGAAACTGACCGATTCCATCGGCTCTTCGACGTAGCCACCGGCCACCGCCTTGGCATCGACATCCAGCGCGTCTTCGAGACGCAATTCGCGATCCGGCACCTCCAACTCTTTCGAGTCGTCGGCAAAGACTTTCCAGCGGCGGAAGGTGTCGTAATCACCCGTCTTGCGGTTGATCGACACGCGTACATCCCACTCTTCGCCATGCTTTTTGCGAGTGGCCGACGCGAGGGCGGCTTCGAGCGCCTCGAAGATGACTTCTTTATCGACGCCCTTCTCGTTGGAGACGGCATCGACCACCATCATGATTTCTTTGCTCATCGTCGTTCGTCCTCTTCCGTTGCTCGCCTGCGCCGATTAGGCAACGAGGCGTGCTTTACCCACTTCACCGAAACCGATCGCGACGTTCTGCCCATCGACCTCGAGGGTGACTCCCTCTGGGCTCACGCCGCAAAGCGTGCCCGTGTACCGACGTCGTCCGTCGCGGGCCACATTCAACTCCACCCAAACTCGCGCGCCCTGGAACCGTTCGAAGTGCGCCGGCTTGCGCAGCACCCGATCGAATCCCGGCGACGATACTTCGAGGTTGTAGGCGCCGGCGACCGGGTCCTCAACATCGAGTAACGCTGACACCTCTCGACTGACTCGTTCGCAGTCTTCGATGCCCACATGTCCTTCACGCCCGGCCGGCAGGTCTAGGAAGATGCGCAAGGTGGCACTACGCGGTGCTGATACCCACTCGATATCGACGAGCTCATAGCCCAGCTGCTCGACCAGAGGTTCGAGCAGGGCGATCATTTTCTCGCGTACTACCGATGCCGTTGCCATAATGAAAAAGGGCCTCGAGGGCCCCCTTGCTATCGTCCCGCCCCGGCCAGGGGCACAAAAACAAAAAGCCCCTCGGGGGGCTTTTAAATCAAGCACTTGCGATTGAAGGCTTACGCCAAGAACCGCTCCCGCGAGACCCGAGGAGCCTCGCGGGAGCGCGATCTTACAAGAAAAGGCCCGCGAGCGCTACTTCGGTGCGCCCGCCTCCGCCTCGGCCGATCCCAGCCATTTCGCGAGCCAGGCGTGCACCTGGCTGTAGAAATACCGACTGTTCTCGCCTTTCAAAATCCAGTGATTCTCCTCTGGGAACACGAGCAGGCGGCTCGGAATCTGCTGCCGCTGCAACACCGACCAGTACTCCAGCGAGTTATTGAGCGGTACTCGGAAGTCCCGCTCTCCCACCGTCACCAAGGTCGGCGTGCGGAAGTTGGCGGCATAGCGAATCGGATTCTGCTCACGCCAAACAGGGCCTTGCTCCCAAACGGGACCGCCGTTGTTGACCTCGCGACCATAGATCGTGTCACTCGTCCCCCACTGCGACTCGAGATTGATCAGGCCCGCGTGACTGATGAGACAACGGTATCGGGTCGTTGTGGCTTGTAGCCAATTGGAGAGGTGCCCGCCATAGCTCGCCCCTCCCGCGCACTGTCGCGTTGCGTCGATGAACGCGTTGTCACGGATGGCGACATCGGCAGCCTCATTCAACTCCTCACCGGCTGTGCGCAGCGGATCGCCCTGAATCGTTTGCGCAGCCGCCTCACCAAAACCCGTTGACCCACTGTAGTTGGTCAGCAGCACGACATAGCCAGGTGCCGCCAACAGGTGATAGTTCCAGCGCAGCACCCACTGGTCGCGCCACATCGTGTGCGGCCCGCCGTGGATCAGCACCAACAACGGATATTTCTTTGATGGATCAAATCCTTGCGGCGTCAGCAACATATTGTGGATGCGACGAGCCTTCGAACTCGTAAACCAGAAATGTCGCACAGGCGCGAGATCGAGTTTCGCAAGACGTTCGTCATCGAACGAGGCCAAGGTCGTGTGCGAAGACGTACTCGGATCGATCCGCACGATCTGCGGCGGTCGCGTCGCACTCTCGAACGCGCCCAACAAGACGAGCGAACGACTACGCTCCGCGATCGTGATATTGGTGTACACCCCAACCGCCATATCGAAAGCCAGCTTCGTCGTGCCATCACGCAGGCTGGTCACAAACAACTTTTCGTGCCCGGCTTCTTCAGCCGTGAAATAGATCTGCTTGGAATCAGCCGTCACGGCAAACGAGCTCGGCACGCGATCGATCTTATCGGTCAACACCCGTAGCTCTGGCAGCGGCACACCCGATTGCTTCACTCCACTCCAACG
>JBMTZD010000109.1:0-3950 GCA_049455235.1 Steroidobacteraceae bacterium | reverse complement strand
TCGATCTCGTGATGGTCACCGATACCTTGGTCGAGGGCACCCACTTCAAGAGCGGAGCTTCACCACGCTCCATCGGTCATCGTGCGCTTGCCGTCAATTTCTCGGACTTAGCGGCGATGGGTGCTGAGCCTGCTTGGGCGTTGCTCGCGTTGACGCTGCCTTCTGCGGATGAGTCCTGGATCAAAGAATTCGCAGCAGGCTTCTTAGCCTTGGCGAGAGCGCATGGTGTCGCCCTCGTCGGTGGTGACACGACTCGCGGGCCGCTCAGCATCACCGTGCAGGCGGTGGGTTATGTTCCGAAGGGGCAAGCACTAGTCCGTAGCGGCGCCAAGGTGGGCGATGTGGTGTTGGTCTCAGGGACGTTGGGTGACGCCGCAGCGGGACTCCATGACTCGAATGAGGACTTGCGCGCGCGCTTCAATTTTCCGACGCCACGCGTGGCGCTCGGACAAGCCTTGCTCGGCATCGCGACTGCGGCGATGGATGTTTCCGACGGCCTGCTTGCTGATCTTGGCAAGTTGGCCGCAGCGAGTGGTGTTGGCGCTGGACTAGAACTCGAGTGTTTACCGCTTTCGACAGCGCTCATCGAAACCCGAGGTCTTGATGCCGCGCGGCGACTCGCGTTGACGGGGGGTGACGACTACGAGTTGTTGTTCACCTTGCCGCTTGAGCGGTGGCAGCAGTGGCAATCAGGGTCGGAGACGCCATCGCATGACATCAGCGCCTGCGGCATCACCGCCATCGGTCGAATCGAGGCGGGCTCGGGTGTGCGTTTGACGCTCGAAGGGCGCGCGGTCACACCGGCTGCGCTCGGTATCGAGCGCAGCGGCTGGGATCACTTCGGCGCTTGAGTGTTCACGCCCTCGATGAGGGCATAAGCCGAGTGATTGTGGATCGACTCGAAGTTCTCGGCTTCGACCACGAAGGAGGCGATGCGAGATTCCTGGCGCAAACGTAGAGCGAGATCACGCACCAGATCCTCGACAAATTTCGGATTGTCGTAAGCGCGCTCGGTGACGTACTTCTCGTCTGGGCGTTTGAGGATGCCGAACACCTCGCATGAGGCTTCATCTTCGGCAATGTCGATCAACTCCTCGATCCAGACGTGCTCGAGCAATGTTGCCGTGATCGTCACGTGTGAGCGCTGATTGTGAGCGCCGCGATCGGAGATCTTCTTGCTGCAAGGGCATAGGCTAGTGACGGGCACGACGACCTTCACGCGAATCTCGGTCTTTCCCGCGCGACGATCCCCGATCAGGGTGACCTCGTAATCCATCAAGCTCTCGACGCCCGAAACCGGCGCTTTTTTCATTACGAAAAAAGGAAAGTGCATCTCGATATGACCGGCTTCGGCCTCGAGACGCTGCGTCATCTCCTCCAAGAGCTTCGGGAAATGCTCGACCGAGATTTCACGCTCGGTGTGCAAGATTTCGACAAAGCGCGACATATGCGTGCCTTTGAAATCATGCGGCAAATTCACATACATGTTGAAGGTGGCGACGGTGTGTTGCTCGCCATCGGTGCGATCGCGCAGCTTCACCGGGTGACGAATGTCTTTGATGCCGACTTTGTCGATCGCAATGCGCCGATGATCGGCGCGCGATTGCACATCTTCGACAGGGACGGTCGTTACAACGGACATCAGTTTCCTTTCGCCATCAGTTGGGTCGGTGCCTGACTCGACCACCACGCATGAATTTGTTGACTAAGGCCCGCTGCATGCAGTCCGGCCGCTTCGAGGCAATCATCGCGACTGCCATGCTCGATGAATCGATCGGGTATGCCGATGTGATGCATCGGCAGCGTGATCCCGAATTCCGCTAAGGCTTCGGCAACCGCTGAGCCCGCGCCACCGGCGATCGCATTCTCTTCGATGGTGATGAAGCCTGTGTGACGTGCTGCGAGTTCGCGCAGCAAGTCGGTATCGAGCGGCTTGATATAACGCATGTTGACGAGCGTGGCATCGAGTTGCTGAGCCACCGGCTCTACCTTCGAGAGCAAAGTGCCGAATACGAGAATGGCGAGACCACTGCGTCCCTCGCGGCGTAGCTCGGCCTTGCCGACAGGCACCACCGTCATCTCAGTTTCAATCTTGGTACCGGAGCCTTGACCGCGCGGGTAGCGCACGGCGGAGGGTCCGGGGAGGGTGGTTGCGGTGTAGAGCATCTGCCGACACTCGTTCTCATCGGCAGGTGCCATCAAGATGAGATTCGGGATGCAGCGCAGGAACGAAATGTCGTAGGCACCTTGATGCGTTGCGCCATCACCGCCCACGAGTCCTGCGCGATCAAGCGCAAAGACGACAGGCAAATTTTGCAGGGCGACATCGTGCACGAGCTGATCGTAGCCACGCTGCAGGAAGGTCGAATAAATCGCTACCACCGGCTTGAGACCCTCGCAGGCGAGCCCTGCGGCGAAGGTCACCGCATGCTGTTCGGCGATGGCGACGTCGAAATAACGATCCGGGAAGCGCTTGGAATATTCGACGAGACCCGAGCCCTCGCGCATCGCAGGAGTGATACCGATGATCGCAGGCTCGCGCTCTGCCATATCGCAGAGCCAGTCTCCAAAGACCTGCGAGAAGGCGGGGCCTGCCGCTTTTTCTTTGAAGATCGTGCCACTCGCCGGATCGAAAGGACCTGGTCCGTGCCATTTAATCGGGTCACCCTCGGCGGGCGCATAGCCTTTGCCCTTGCGGGTGACGACATGTAAAAACTGCGGCCCGGGCAATTGGCGTTGATTGCGCAGCGTGCGCACCAGAGCGTCGATGTCGTGCCCGTCGATGGGCCCGATGTAGTTGAAACCGAGCTCTTCGAAAAGGCCGCCCGGCAGCACCATGCCCTTGAAATAGGCTTCCGAACGACGCGCGAGTTCCCACGCGGTCGGCATTTTGCGCAGTACCTTTTTTCCGGTTTCGCGCAGTGCCGAATACTTTCGGCTCGAGAGGATGCGGGCGAAGTAGTTCGAGAGCGCTCCGACGTTCTCCGAGATCGACATATCGTTATCGTTGAGAACGACGAGCATGTCGGTGCCGAGCGAGCCTGCGTTGTTGAGTGCTTCGAAGGCCATGCCTGCGGTCATGGCGCCATCGCCGATCACGGCAACGGTGCGGCGAGTGGCACGTTCGATCCCCTGTGCACGTGCTTGGCGTTCGGCGGCCACCGCCATACCGAGCGCGGCGCTGATCGAGGTGCTCGAGTGCCCGACACCAAAGGTGTCGTAGGGGCTCTCGCTGCGTGTCGGAAAGGGCGCAAGCCCGTCTTTTTGTTTGACCGAAACCAGTCGATCGCGCCGACCGGTGAGGACCTTGTGTGGATACGCTTGGTGCCCCACGTCCCACACGAGCCGATCGTTCGGCGTGTCGTAGACGTAGTGCAGCGCCACAGTGAGCTCCACCGTGCCAAGGCCCGCCGCGAAGTGTCCACCGCGGGTCGCCACCGTGTTGATCAAATATTCGCGCAGCTCTCGACACACCTCGCCGAGCTGCTTTGCTGGTAGCGCGCGCAAATCGGCCGGCGTCCCGATCTGGGACAACAGCGGATAGGTGCGCGGATCGCAGTGGGTGGCCTCAACCATGATGGCGAGATATTACAGAATCAAGACGCCCGACCGACGACGAAGTCGGCGAGCTTTGCGAGCTCTTGACCTGCCGCACCCAAGGGGGCGACGGCGGCCAGCGCGCGTCGGTGCTGCTCGGCGGCTGCCGAGCGAGCGCCCTCGAGCCCGAGCAGGCTCGTGTAGGTCGGTTTGTCGAGCGCCGCATCGGCACCGGCGATTTTGCCGATCGCGTCTGTCGTGCCCGTCACATCGAGAATGTCATCCTGAATCTGGAAGGCAAGACCAATGGCAGCGCTGTAGTCCTGTAGCGACTGGTAGAGCGGGCCCGAGCTCACGCCCGCCGCCACCGCACCTAGCAGCACGCTCGCCTCGATCAGCGCGCCGGTCTTGCG
>JBMTZD010000108.1:0-4055 GCA_049455235.1 Steroidobacteraceae bacterium | reverse complement strand
TTGCGGCATGCGCCGTTCGAGACCTCGGAGTTCTAGCAGCGCAAGCATGTTGGCGACTCGAACTTCACACTCGTCGTGAGCAAGCTTGCGCAAACCAAAGCGGATGTTGTCGGCGACGCAAAGATGCGGGAACAGCGCGCTATCTTGCAGAACATAGCCAACGCGGCGCTCTTGCACATTGATGTGCTGGTCAACCGAGGAGACCACGCGATCGCCCAGTTGAATCTGGCCGCTCGTGATCGATTCGAGTCCCGCGATACATCGCAGCGTAGTGGTCTTTCCGCAGCCGCTCGGACCGACGAGCACACCTATTTCACCGGAGTCTAGGTGCAGATCGACTCCACGCAAGATTTCGGTCGCCTCTCGGCGAAAGCGGACATCGCTCAGTTTAAGTCGCATGAGACATTCTTCCTGCAAGCCATTTCAGCGGCCAAAGTCCGGCTAGCACCAGCGCGAGTGCGGGTACGGCCGCACGCTCCCATTCACCTTCTGATGTGAGCTCGAAGACGCGAATCGCTAAGGTCTCAAAACCGAACGGACGTGTGAGCAAGGTGATTGGTAGCTCCTTCATCAAGTCGACGAAAGTCAGCACAAACGCCGCTGCCATGCTGCCTTTGAGTAAAGGCCAGTGAATTGTCAGCCAGCGTTCCCGTGGTCGACTGCCGAGCAGAATCGCGGCCTCATCGAGCGCAGTCGGAAGGCGTGCAAGGCCGGCGGCGACGGGGGCATGACCAACGGCGAGAAAGCGGGCGACGTAGGCCACGAAAACGATGACCAAGGTTCCTTGCAACCATGGCGCGGCTGAGGCCAATGGCGCGTATAAACCCACTGCCAAGACGGTGCCGGGAATCGCGTAGCCTGCGGTTGCCAAGGGTGTCACGCTGCGGCCAACCCAACCGCTATTGTCGCGTCGCGCGTATGCCAGCAGCGTACTGATCGAAACGACGAGTGCAGCACCGAGGCCCGCTAAGGTGATGCTACGAAGGAAATATCCCCAGTAACGCGCATCGAGATCTGCGGCCCAGTGCTCACTGGCCCAAGAGAGCAAGTGTGCAACCGGCCACGCGAACGAGACGCCGAGAACGAGGCTTGCCAGCAGCGTTGCGAGCAGGGCGCGCCAACCGTACAGTCGCTCCCGACGTAACGAGATCCCCGCGGATTCGCGCATACGAACGGCGGACCGCGCCCTATGTTCGAACAGCAGTAGCAGCAGTGCTATGAGTACCAAAAAGCCGGCGATCTGCTGCGCTGTTACCAAAGAAAACATACCGTACCAAGCGCGATAGAGCGCGGTGGTGAGCGTATCGACATTGAGCGCGGCGACGACGCCGAAATCGGCGAGCGTTTCCATCGCGACGAGTGCGCTCGCGGCCAAGATCGCGGGGATCGCAAGGGGTAGCAGAACCTCGCGAGCTGCTTGTACGCGGGTACGTCCGAGCAACGCGGCAACCTCGAGATAGCGCGCCGCGGCAGATTCGAAAGCCACTCGGGCGATCAGATAAACGTACGGAAACAGAGTGAGCGTGAGCACGAGTGCCGCACCGCCGAGCGAGCGAATCGATGGCCATTGCCATCCCCATTGTTCGCGTAGCCAGCTGTAGAGCGGGCTTGCGTAATCGAGGCTGCCGGCAAATACGGCTGCGAGCACGTAGCCCGGTATCGACAGCGGTAGTAGCAGCGCCCACGAGAAGAAGGCGCGGCCCGGGAAGTCGCATAGCGCAACGAGTGCAGCCAAAGCGGTGCCCAACACGCCCGCGGCAACCGCGACGCTCAACACGAGAACGATCGTGTTGCGGCCGGCATCAGGTAGCAGATATCGCCATTGGTGCTGCAAGGCGTCACTGGCCGGTGCAACCCATGCCCCGACCAGCCCAACCAGCACGACGAGTGCGGGTGCGGCCGCCAAAAGAATGACCAGCGTGGAGCGCCAACGCGCTCGCATCAACGCCAGCCGGCGCGATCCATCACGCGCACCGCCGCGGCCTGACGACGACCGGCCTCGACGATGTTGACACGACTCGGCGTGAAGCTGCCCCAGCTGCGCACGAGCGGATCGATCTCGATCGCGGGATTAACGGGGTACTCCATATTAGACCCTGCGAAAAGCCGCTGCGCATCACCCGTTGAGAGCCACTCCAGAAGTTTTTGAGCGCCCGCCGGATTACGCGCATGACGCGTGATGCCCGCGCCACTTACGTTGACGTGGGTCCCGTCGCCGCGTTGGTTTGCCCAGAATACTTTGACCGGAAAGTCTGGTTGCTTCTGCAGCAGGCGACCCAAGTAGTAGGTGTTCACGATGCCCACATCGCACTGACCTGCAGCAATGGCTTCCATCACTTGGTTGTCGTTTGCGAAAGGCGGGGCGGCGAGATTAGCAACCCAGCCGCGGAGGGTCGTTTCGGTCGCGGCTTCACCCCGGGTTTTAATCATCATCGCGACTAGCGATTGGTTATAAACCTTCTTCGAGCTGCGTAAGCAAAGACGGCCACGCCACATCGGATTCGCCAAGTCTTCGTAGGTGCTGAGTTTGCGAGTGTCAACGCGGGCCGGGTGATAGACGATGGTTCGTGCGCGTTGGGATAGTCCGACCCAGCGGTTACCCGGGTCGCGTAAGGTCGCCGGGATGTTCGTCTCGAGAATCTTTGAGCGCGTCGGTTGTAACAAGCCGCGATTGGCTGCGTTCCAAAGTTCCCCCGCATCGACCGTCATCAGCATATCGGCTGGGCTGTTCTTTCCCTCGGCGGTGAGTCGTTCGATGAGCACCGCCGCATCGGCCGTGGTGAAGCGCACCGGAATGCCGGTTTCGGCAGTGAAGCGATCAAAGAGAGGCTTGATCAACTGCTCGTTGCGAGCCGAATAGACGACCACCGGTTCCGCCGCGGCGGCGACGGAGGGCGCGAGGGTCAACGACGCCGCGAGGGCGGCGAGAAGTCTCGCGAGGAGTCGGGTGGGGGCGTGCATTCGCATGGAGGCAGTTCCGCAGTTAAGAATCATTCGCAATTATCGACGACCGGGGGAAGCCTCGCAAGCCGGGGTGCTTGGGTCATAATCGGCCAATGAAACGCCTACTCTTCGCCCTTGCGGCTTCTATTGGTTTGTCGTTCTCCACACCGTTGCTCGCTTCGGGGGCAATAGGCCATAGCCCGATGACTCACGAGGATTTGTGGCTCATGAAGCGGGTCGGGTCACCCTCTGTGAGTCCTGACGGCCGTTGGGCCGTGTTTTCGGTGACCGAGCCGGCCTACGATGAAAAGGCGCAGGTGTCTGACTTGTGGATCGTGGCGACCGCTGCGGACCGTCAGGGCCAACTCCCGCCGCCTCGTCGTTTGACCGGTACAGCCGGAGGCGAGAGTGGTGTCGATTGGAGTGCGGACAGCCGACGCCTCGTTTTCTCGGCGCGACGAGAGGGGGATGAGGCGCCACAACTCTACTTGCTCGATCTGTCGGGTGGCGAGGCGATCCGTTTGACCCAGTTGGTCAGCGGCGCGCGCGCACCGAGGTTCTCACCGGATGGTCGTTCGATCGCGTTCGCGAGCAGTCAGTTTCCGGGCGCATTGACCGAAGCAGATAACAAGCGCATCGCAAGCGAGCGGAAAGCGCGTAAATGGAATGCCCGTGCCTACGATGGCTTCCCGATCCGCAACTGGGATCGCTGGCTCGACGATTTGAAGCCTGTGTTGCTCGTTCTCGACTTGAAGGACGGCAGCGCCGCTGCGGGTGAGCCGCGTAACTTGTTGGTCTCTACCCAGTTATTCGCGACACCAGGTTTTGCCGCGGGCAGTGATGAGGGCATTTCATATACTTGGACTCCCGATGGTAAATCTTTGGTGTTCGCAGCGAGTTCCGATCGAAATGCCGCCGCTTACCAATTCACAACCTCGCAGTTGTGGCAGATCTCGACCTCGGGTGGTGAGGTCGAGCGCCTCACCGACGGAGTGAATTCTTGGTCTTCGCCGACATTTACGCCGGACGGCCAGACGTTGATCGCGCGGTATACACCACGCACGGATAAGGCATACAACCTATCGCGACTCGTCGCCTTCCGTTGGAGTGGT
>JBMTZD010000107.1:0-4077 GCA_049455235.1 Steroidobacteraceae bacterium | reverse complement strand
CACCGGGCTTTGCTTACCTCGTCGGCGGCGACCCGACACTGCATGTGGCGCGACGACCGACGCCGCGAACACAGGTCCCAGCAGGTGCCGTCGCCCTGGGTGGTGTCTACTGCGGCGTCTATCCACAAGCGAGCCCCGGCGGGTGGCAGATCATCGGCACGACAACGATGACGATGTGGGATCCGCATCGAAACCCGCCCGCGATACTGACCCCGGGTACCCGTGTCCGCTTTCATAATTTGGCGAGTGGTAGAGCGGCGAGTCCATTACCCGCATCGGTGATCGCACGACCTGCAGCAGACGGCGAGCTTCGAGGCGCTGAGACGGCGTATCTCGAAGTCGTTACGACCCCCCTACCCGTGCTCGTTCAGGATCTCGGACGCACCGGTCACGCATCGATCGGTGTTACCGCATCGGGGGCGATGGATCGAGGGTCGCTGGTTGCAGCCAACCGAGCCGTCGGCAATTCGCCGAATCTTCCGGCGCTGGAAATCACTTTCGGCAGTCTCTCTTTCGACTGTTCAGCTGAAACGATGGTGGCGCTGTCGGGTGCGCCCGTCGCCATCGCGGTGCAACGCAAATCGGGTGAACGAGTCGACGGGGCGATGGATCAGCCGATCCCTGTGCAGGCGGGTGATCGCATAAAGCTTGGATATCCCCCGCGCGGCGTTCGTACTTATCTTGCGGTACGCGGCGGTTTCAATGTACCTGATGTTCTCGGTAGCGCCTCGCGAGACACGCTTTCCGCCCTTGGCCCAAGTCCGCTCACGAAGGGTTCGATCATCGCGATAGGTCATAAGATCCCTCAACGAAAGACTCCCTTGATCGAAAGGACGATGGTCGAGCCGCTACCGGCGGCGGACGAGCTCATTGAGCTCGAGGTCACATTAGGCCCCCGTGCGGACTGGTTCTCTGAAGCGAGCATCGCAGCCTTTATTGCACACACGTGGCGGGTCACGCCGCAGTCGAGTCGTGTCGGTTTACGCCTTCGGGGTGAAACAGCCTTGCAACGACATCGCGCAACGGAGCTGCCCAGCGAAGGGATGTGTCGCGGTGCGATTCAGGTACCGCACGACGGTCAGCCGGTGTTGCTACTGGCCGATCATCCGGTGACGGGCGGTTACCCGGTGATTGCCGTGGTGGCGGAACACCATCTCGATCTTGCGGGCCAGCTACCCCCTGGCGCTCAGATCCGCTTCCGGCCCATCAATAACTAACAGTTCGACAGATCGAGCTACTCGGCGTCGATCAGCGCGCGAATATCTCGGTAAAACTGCTCACGGGCCATAGCCTCGGGCCCTAAAGTCGCTCGCGTCCAGTTTGAGTTGCTCGCAATCACGAGTCGGCGCTGCGGATCGATGAAAATTCCTTGGCCGAAGATCCCCTGCGCTGCGACCGCACCATCATCGTAGGTCCACCACTGAAAGCCGTACCCTTTGCCCGGCACGCCAATATCCATTTGTTTGCGGGTGGCTAGATTGAACCAATCCGCAGGGACGATCTGCTCACCGTTAGCGCTACCATTAGCCAAGACGAAGAGTCCAAACCGCGCAAAGTCCCGCGTGGCCGCCTGAATACAGCATCCTGCGATCTCGTGCCCCGACTTACCCTGTAACCAAGTTGCCGTGCCGGCCATACCCGCTGGGTGCCAAATACGCTCCTGCAAGTACTGCGCTAGGGGCTTGCCGGTGGCTGATGACACCAGGACCCCGATCAGATTGGTCTCGCCCGTGTTGTAGTGCCAGACGGCCCCCGGTGGATGTGCGCGGGGCAGTTGGCGCATATAGCTGACCGTTGCATCAAGGTTGCCTTGGGGCTCCACATTATTGAAGCGCGCCACATCAGAGTTCGGATCTTCGTAATCCTCATTCCATCTGACCCCGGAACTCATGGTCAGTAGTTGCCGTATCGTGACCTCGTCGTATGCCGACCCACGCAAACCGGGAATGTACTGACTGACTTTATCTTCCAGACTCTTGATATATCCGTCCTGAATTGCCGCACCAACCAATGTCGAAGTAAACGATTTGGCGACCGAGAAGCTGGTCCAGCGTCCCTCGGCATCAAAGTCCAAACCGTATCGCTCGAAGCGTACCTTGCCGTCCTGAATGATGATCAGCCCTGCGGTGTGCTGAGCTGCCATGTAGTCGTCGATTCCCGGGATGTTTAATGGCTCGCCCACTTCGAGAATCGCTGGCTTCGGAGACGGCAAGATGACCGATGCGTCCGCAAGCAGCGGTAAGCGATCCATGGCGCGAAACCCAGCGTAACGCTGCCGCTGAGTCCAACTGAGGACGTTGGAGCTGGTGGGCAAAGCGGTGATCAGGCCGCGGGTCTCCTTATCGAGACTGGCAAACACTGCTGCGGCCGCCGTTACTATGACGACTCCGACCACCGCAAATACTCGACCTAAGCGCATACGATCCTCGAATCTCGCATTATTTCTGACGTAAGAAATCCGGTAGCTCTCCCACGGATGCCTGGGTTTCCTCAGCTTTGTCGATACTTTCGTTTTTCAACGCCTTCGCCGACGAAGCCTTTGGCGTGATCGGCGCTACGCAAAGTTGTTTCCATGAAATCTCGATGACCCAATGCGACTCGTCACTAGAGCCACCGCGTATCGGCAAGAACCCGAAAGACAGCTGCGTTCCAGTCTCATCTCGGAGAAGCAACGCACACGCAGCGCCGGATTCGAGATCGCGGCGAGCGCGATCAATTTTTTCGTTTTCCCTACTGAAGCCCTTGAGCGATGCCCAAAGATCCATGCCCTTCGCTTCGCGCGAATCCGATACGCTGGCAAACCCAAGCTCCGGCGCATCAAACACGGCGTACGATCCCAAAAGATCTCCCCAGTTAGCCTGGGCTTTGGCAATCCGGCCGTATCGATCAGCAATCATCCAAATACGATTTTCCGCCCTCGGTATCCCTGCCCAAATCGAATCAGTTACCGACTCGGTCAGTTCGATAGGTTTGATCAGAAACACCCACTGCGCGGCGGAGGAATCCGACTCCAGACCACTTGCCGAGACTTCCACCGCAATAGCACTGGGTGGTTTCCCGGCAACCAATATCATGTGATGCGCTGCAGCGAATGAAAGCTGATTGACCCCTGAGAATCCGAGCATCCAGTCAGACAATTTTCCGAGGGGTGTGTCGGCATTCGGTTGGCCAAATAGCCGCCTCGCCTGAGTATTTGAATAGATCACATCCAGCGACGGGTTGGTCACTACGCATGCAATCGGCACAATATGCATAGCAGAGGCGATCTCTGCATTTTTTTGGGCAAGCTTTTGTGCCTGCTCGCGTATCACGCCCGATTCGAGCTCCAGCTGCGCCCTGACCTCTTCAAATCTCAAAGCAAAATACGACACTGCTTTAATGATGCCGCAAATACTCAGAACCGCGAGGATCAACTCGTTGAGAACGCTGTGTTCCCACAGCCGAAGCGGGTCGTCCACCAGCGCCTGCGGAATACGCAAAAAGATGAATGCCGCTTGAATCCCGAACATGATGATAAGATGGGTAACGTACGGTGACTGGCTGCGCGCATTGAGCTGAATGGCTTGATGAGTCGCCCACGCCGCAGCGATACCGTTACCCAAGGCAAACAGAACGATCTGCGCGCTTTCGGAGCCGGCACTGATGGCATACCCGAGGCAAAGCAGGTAAACGAGTAATACCCCGCCTGCGACAACCAAATAGTCACGCAAAGGCAACCGCGGCGCATACAGTACTTTTAGCGCGAGACCGAAGAGTACAAACGAGGCGGCAAGCGCAAGCGTGCTGCTAATGAATGACCACGGCCCGACGTCTGCACCGCCCAGAGCACCGAGTATGTGTGCGCCACCCGACACCATAAAACCGAGCATCCACAATTTCGCTGAAAAGTCAGGTCGTTTGAATGAAATCCAGCCGACGAGTCCGATCGCGAGAAATGAAAAACTCGCAAGGAACATGATTCCATTCTCAGGTGTGACGAGCATGTCGACTCCCATGATTGCGGACTTAAACTTAGGAAAATCAGCTCAGCATCGCAATCGCTGACGCTGCCCGCAACGAGATACGAGACTTGGGGCT
>JBMTZD010000106.1:0-4316 GCA_049455235.1 Steroidobacteraceae bacterium | reverse complement strand
CTATCACGTCGGCGAGCCACCGGACCCACGGTCGATTACGGCTGGACGAAACCGCGGTTATGACCTTGCACCATTGCGTGCAAGGCAAGTGACGTCTGAGGACTTTGCGCGCTTTGATTGGTTATTGGCCATGGATGCAGCCAATCTCAGCAGACTGCAGCAACTTGCGCCCGCGGGCTCGACTGAGCGCGCACAACTATTCCTCGAGTTTGCGGGCGAGACCTCGCGTATCGAGGTACCAGATCCTTACTACGGCAACACAGCCGACTTTGAACTCGTGTTGGACCTGCTCGAACGTGCCTCGCGGCGACTGCTACATCGCTTCGCGGAGACCATGTAAAGCGCGCCGCGAGACAGAACTCCACCACGTCCAAAACGCGATTCATCGCCGCGAAGTCAGTCATATTCGCGAGATAAAAGGATGGTGCCGGAAATAGGATTCGAACCTACGACCTACGCATTACGAATGCGCCGCTCTACCAACTGAGCTATTCCGGCATCAGGACCCCGACAGAACAGCCGGGGGTGCGGATATTAAACGCGCCGCAGGCGGATGAAAAGTTCGATGCCGGCGTATTCCGTGCCCGGGGGCGGCGGCGGCAGACGATCGAAGCTGACCTCTTGCGGCATCAGATCGGTCAGGGCGCCGGTTTCGACATCCTGAAAGTGGAAATGGGGCTCTGTATTGGAGTCGAACCACGCACTGTCGCCCTCGGTTGCCAGCTGGCGAATCACGCCTTTAGCAGCAAGCAAATTGAGCGTGTTGTATACCGTGGCCTTGGAAACCCGCACGCCCTCACCCTGCAACGAGACTAGGATTTGCTCGGCCGTCAGGTGCTGAGGCGCACCGAGCAGCAACGAGGCGATCTGCAATCGTTGCGAGGTCGGCTGAATGCCTGCGGTGCGCAAGCGCTCGGCGATGGCATTCGAGTCGGTCAGGTTCATGTCGTTGATTATAGGGCAGTATTCCGCTCGGAAGCCAACCGCAACTCGCGCGGCAGTCCGAAAACGACCTGTTCGATACGCCCCGAGAGCTCCGTCGGTGCCGAGGCACCCCAAATCTTTAGCTGCTCGATGACCTCTTGAACCAAGACCTCTGGCGCCGAAGCACCCGCGCTCAAACCGATGCAGCGCTTACCCTCGAACCACTCGCGCTTGAGGTCTGCCGCACCGTCGACAAGATAGGACGGCACACCCGCTCGAGACCCGAGCTCGACCAAGCGATTCGAATTCGAGCTCGTAACCGAACCCACCACGATGAGAACGTCGGCTTCGCGCAACAGATCTTTCACGGCATCCTGACGATTCTGCGTGGCGTAGCAGATGTCTTCCTTACGCGGACTCACGAGCTCGGGAAAGCGAGCCTTGAGCGTCGCCACGATCTCGGCTGTGTCGTCGACAGAGAGCGTCGTCTGGGTCACAAAAGCCAACTTGGCCGGATCTATGACGGGCAAGGCGGCCGCATCCTCCACGGACTCGACGAGCCGAATCTGGCCACCAAAACTAGTATCGAACCGACCGAGCGTGCCCTCGACCTCGGGGTGCCCGTCGTGCCCGATCAAGATCACATCGCGAGCCTCACGAGCGTAGCGTCGTACTTCCATGTGTACCTTGGTCACGAGCGGACAGGTCGCATCGAATACGTTCAAACCACGACGCTTCGCTTCGTCCTCGACCGCCTTCGACACACCGTGTGCAGAGAAGATGACCGTCGCGTTGTCGGGCACCTCGTGCAACTCATCGACGAACACCGCGCCCATCTCGCGCAGGCGATCGACGACATGCCGGTTGTGTACGACCTCGTGTCGCACATAGATCGGTTTGCCGAACAGTGTGATCGCACGCTCGACGATATCGATCGCTCGATCGACCCCGGCGCAAAAGCCGCGTGGGTTGGCGAGCTGAATCTTCATCGTTGTCGCCGCCAATCAGCAAACGCATCCCACAACAAGAGAATCGCGCCGATCGTGATGGCCGAATCGGCAATGTTGAAGGCGGGGAAATAGGCTCCCTGCCAATGAACATGAATGAAGTCGACCACGTAACCGTGCTCGATCCGATCGATCACGTTACCCACCGCACCTGAAAGGACGAGTGCGAGCGCGATGGCCAGAATCGGCTCGGTCTTAAGGCGCACTTTGCGCAACCACACCACCAGCATCGCGCTCACACCCAACGCGAAAATGGTGAAGAACCAACGCTGCCAGCCACCCGCATCGGCCAGGAAACTGAAGGCTGCGCCAGGATTGTGCAATCGAATGATGTCGAGCCAGAAGAAGACGGGCGTGTATTCGCCGAGTTCGTAGTGACGCTCGATCCAAGCCTTGGTCCATTGATCGAACACGATCAAGGCGAACGACAGTGGCAGCCAACGCCAGCCGCTCTGCATCCAGGGCACTTTGCGCACCACAGAATCGCTCATGCGAAGTGTCGCTCCTCGCCAGGTGTCGTGACATTGGTCACACAACGCTCACACAACTGCGGATGATCGTCGTGTGACCCGACATCCGGACGTCGATGCCAGCAACGCACGCACTTCGGTGCATTCGTCGCACGTACGTCGATAACGTACGCATCACCCTCGCCCTCCTCGATGACTTTCGCCGATGATGTGATGAGGAAAAATCGTAACTCACCGCCGAGCGCGCTCAATCTTTGATAGGTCGAACCAGCACAGCGTATCTCGACCTCGGCCTCCAACGGTGCGCCGATCTCACCCGCCTCTCGTAAACGCTCAAGCTCGCGCGCCACATCCGCGCGCAAAGCCAGCAACGCGTCCCAATCGATCGCACTCGCAGGTACGGCCGGGAAGGCATGCCACGTCGCGTGGAACACGGACTTCGCCCGCGCTCCGCGATCCGTCTGCGCAGGCAAATACGACCAGATCTCTTCGGAGGTGAAACTCAGAATCGGCGCGAGCCAGCGCACCATCGCTTCGATGATGTGGAACATCGCCGTTTGCGCCGAACGCCGCGCCGCGCTCTTAGCGGGCGTGGTGTAGAGCCGATCCTTCAGAACATCCAGATAGCAGCCACCGAGATCAACGACACAGAACTGGTGGACGCGCTGGTAGATCACGTGGAACTGATAGTTTCGATACGCGGCAATCACTTCCTCTTGCAGCGCAGCAGCACGGCCGACTGCCCACCGATCGAGCGCAACCATCTGATCGATTGGCACGAGATCGTTCTTGGGATCGAAGCCGGCGAGATTGCCCAAAAGAAAGCGCGCGGTATTGCGGATGCGGCGATACGAATCCGAAGTGCGCTTCAGAATCTCGTCGGAGACGCTCATTTCATTGGCGTAGTCGGTGGCCGAGACCCACAGACGCAGCACATCCGCGCCCAGACTCTGCATGACCTTCTGCGGCGCCACGACGTTGCCGAGCGATTTCGACATCTTGCGACCCTTATCATCGACCGTGAAGCCGTGCGTGAGCACGCCCTTATAGGGTGCACGCTCGTACAAGGCCTCGGACATCAAGAGCGAAGAGTGGAACCAGCCGCGATGTTGATCGGACCCTTCGAGATACAAATCAACCGGGCCCGCAATCTCCGGTCTTGCCGCTGCGACGCACTCGAACGAGAGACCCGAATCGGCCCACACGTCCATGACATCGTTTACTTTGTCGTAGTCGGCCGCTTCCTTGCCGATCAACTCTTCGGACTCCAACGCAAACCACGCCTCGATGCCGCCCTGCTCGACGCGATCAGCCACCTGATCGATCAGTTCGAGCGTGCGCGGATGCAACTCACCGGTGACTTTGTGGACGAAGAGCGGGATCGGCACACCCCAGGTTCGCTGACGCGAGATACACCAGTCCGGTCGGTTCTCGATCATGCCCGTGATGCGTTGCTCACCCCACGCCGGCGTCCATGCCACCTGCTTGATGTCATCGAGCGCATGAGCACGTAATCCCTTTTGATCCATGCTGATGAACCACTGCGGTGTCGCGCGGAAGATCACAGGCGTCTTGTGACGCCAGCAATGCGGATAGCTGTGCGTATAGGGAACATGCTGAACAAGGCGGCCACTCTCACGCATCAGCCCAATCAGCGTGGCACCACCTTCATCGATTTTTTGGCCTTCGACGATCGGTGTGCCGGGTAAGAAGCGTCCGTCACCACCGACTGGGTTTTTGACCGGTAGGCCATAGCGCTGCCCCACGGCGAAGTCTTCCTGACCATGTGCGGGCGCGGTGTGCACAGCACCCGTGCCTGCATCGAGCGTCACATGCTCACCCAGAATCACCGGAACGCGCTTATCGAGGAACGGATGACGCAGCATCAGCCTCTCGAGTGCCTGCCCCGAGAAGC
>JBMTZD010000105.1:0-4345 GCA_049455235.1 Steroidobacteraceae bacterium | reverse complement strand
CAAACTGGATTGGATCAAACTGACTTTCCCAACGTGACACAACGATTGTTGCCACGGCATTTCCGATGAAATTGGTGACGGCTCGGCACTCCGACATGAAGCGATCGATTCCAAGGATGAGCGCCATACCTGCTACCGGAACGCTTGGTACAACTGCCAGTGTGGCAGCTAATGTGATGAACCCGGCACCTGTGACACCGGCTGCACCCTTAGAGCTCACGATTGCTACAAACAGCAGCAGCAACTCTTCTTGGAGAGACAAATCGATGCCGGTGGCTTGCGCAATGAATAACGCTGCCAAGGTCATGTAGATGTTGGTGCCATCCAGATTAAATGAGTATCCAGTCGGCACCACAAGACCGACGACAGACTTTGAGCATCCAGCGCTTTCGAGCTTGCGCATCAGTGACGGTAACGCTGCTTCGGAGGAACTCGTACCAATGACGAGCCAAATTTCCTCTTTGAGATATCGCAATAAACTCCAGAGCGAGAAGCCGCTGGCGTAGGCGATAAGACCAAGGACTATCCCAATAAATAGCGCTGATGTAACGTAGAACGTGACGATCAGCGCCGCAAGATTGGCAACGCTGTCAATTCCGTATTTTCCTATCGTGAATGCGAACGCACCGAACGCTCCAATCGGTGCAAACTTCATAAGGATCGAGACCATCCGAAAAAACGCTTCGCTGATATCGTGAAGCGCGCTGACGATTCGATTTCGAGACTCTCCTAGAGACGCGACGCTTACCCCGAAAATGATTGCTATGAATAGCACGGGCAGGATTTGACCGTTTGTGAGAGCACCTGCAAAGGTATCGGGGATGATCGAAAGTACAAATCCGGTGATGGTTTGCTCGTCTGCCTTGCCCACATAATTACCGACCGCGGCCGAATCGAGCGTTGCTGGATCCACGTTCATTCCCGCACCGGGTCGGACGAGATTTGCCACGACAAGCCCAATCACTAGAGCAAAAGTCGAGACGATGAAGAAGTAGATCATCGCTTTCCCGGTCGTGCTCCCGAGTCTCGCTAGCGAACTCATCCCGGCAATGCCTCCGGCGACAGTCAAAAAGATCACCGGTCCGATGACCATTTTCACGAGCTTTATGAACGCGTCACCAAGAGGCTTAAGTTGAACCGCGATATCGGGCACGAAATGGCCTAATACGCCGCCGAAGAAAATGGCGGCCAAGACCTGCGCATATAAGGAACGCCACCATCGTTCAACATTCATTATCGAGAGCCCGTATTTTCAGAAACATTATGGGGCATCTTGAGACGCGGATTGTTAGATATATCTCTGGTCGAACCAGCGTTTTTATACAGAGATATCTCTACAAGCTGCTTTTAATGCAAGTCCTTCGTCTCGTGTATCGTCGACTCTTGCGCCAAGAAGTCTTGGGTCGTCTCCCAAGCAATCCGCTGAAGATTTTCGGCAACCTCAGGTGGTAAACCTGCATGGAAGCGATTTCCCACCGGATTGATTCCATAAAGTGAGGCGAGCACGGTACACGCTGCGAGATAGGTTCCTTCCGGGCTTGGGTGACGACGGTCGGCCACATGAAGCCGCAGATCAGGATGCTTAGCGAGTGCCTGTCGGAATGCGAGACCGGCTGGCACGACGAGCGCGTGGTTATCCCGACCAGCCTTGACATACTCGCGCAGCAAAATCTCTGTCATCTCGGGCTTGTCTGAATATGCCCAAGTCATGAAAAAGACGGGCTCCACACCCCTTGCTCGAGCAGCCTGGCTGTGTTTACGCGCGTACTCATGAAAAATGGGCCGAGTCGTTGCATCGTAGGGGCACCGGCTGCAATCCATCATCATCACTGTATCGAACTTGTGCGGAGTCGCCGCGTTGATCAGTTCATTACTGTCGCTGAACGAACTACTCCCGATTCCTACATCTAGATAGGCGCCAACATCATGCCAGCGTAAGTGCCCACCACTGATTGTCAGCGAATATGCGGTGTACTGATCTCGCTGCGCCTTTGGCAATGCGGCAGAAAGAAGTCTTCCTACTTGATTATGGAGCGAATTGTTGTAATAGAAAAAACTGTTTCCCACATATAAAAGATGTTTCGCGGAGGGGCTTGCTCGAGAGTCATTCGAGAAGGCGGGTGTCGCAATCGCAAAGAAAAAGCCGATGAGCACGCATGTCGTCATCCGAGAACGAATCATGAAACCTTGGATCATCGACTCTCCCCTACAGTTAAGTCGCGTAGAAGTCGTAAGTGCGGAATAATTCGACGAATACCGAATGGTTTCTCTATGGCGCGACCGCGGCAGCACCCGGTCTGCGCGGATCCGCCGCACCGAAGAAATAACCGTCCTCAAGAACGATCGCTTGGACACTGCCCATCGTCACACTAGATTTGGTTTTATGCCCCATTTTCTCGAGCCGCTTTCGCGTATCGGGATTGTAGTGAGGCTCGATTTCAAGCGCGCCCGACACTTGCGAAACACGTGGCTGATGAATGGCTTCATCGATATTGAGCTTGAAGTCGATAGCGTTGACCACGACTTGTAAAATTGTATTGACGATTCGACCCCCGCCCGGAGTTCCGACCGCCATCCAAGGAGAATCACCCTTGAAGATTAACGTGGGCGTCATCGTCGATACCATGCGCTTGCCACCCTGCATGGCATTTGGCGGTGGAGGTTCCCCGCGTTTAAGAGCCTCGAACGTACGCTCATGGCTAAAATTGTTCATCTGATTATTCAACAAGATGCCGGTACCATCAATCATGACGCCAGATCCAAAGTCGGATCCTAACGTATAGGTCACGGATACCAGGTTTCCCTGCGAGTCAGCGATTGAATAATGGGTGGTGCTTGGGCTCTCGTAATCGTCCGGGTTCCCCGCCTTGATTGCAGTGTCCTTGCTGGCTCTGTGCAGCTTGATCAGCTTGGCTCTCTCTGCGGCATATTTCTTTGAGAGCAGGCCATCGAGAGGAATTTTTGCAAAGGCTGTATCGCCGAGGTGTGCGATGCGGTCTCGATTACCGAGTCGCATTGTCTCTGCGAGTAGATGTACTGATTCCGCCGACCCCATCTCGAGCCGAGATAGATCAAAATTTTCGAGGATGTTGAGCATCGTCAGCAATGTCACGCCGCCACTCGCGGGCGGCGCAGTGAATAGCGTATAGCCGCGATAGGTGCTGCTGAGTGGCGCGCGCTCGATCGCCCGATAAGCAGCCAGATCATCTCGGGTTATCAGGCCGCCTTGCCGTTGCATGTCCGCCTCGATTCGGGCCGCAATCTCACCACGATAGAAAGCGTCGGCGCCACCCTTGGCGATCTCATCGAGAGTCCAAGCGAGCTCAGGCTGCTGCAGCCGCTCGCCAGCACGATAGTCGCCATCGTCCCCCTTAAAAAAAGTTCGGCGTGCCGATTCACTCGCCTGCAAACGTTTTTTCCCCCAACTGAATACGAAAGCCTCATCAGCACTGAGGACGACGCCATCGCGCGCGAGCGCAACAGCAGGATTGACCAACTTGCTCCATGGCAACTTTCCGTACTGTTTGTGAGCAAGTTCCAAACCGGCGACCGTACCGGGCACAGCGGCAGCGCGATATCCTACCGATGCGGCCTCGGTCTCCTCGCCTTTGGCGTCGAGAAACATCTCAAGCTTAGCCGCTTGTGGAGCCGTGCTTCGAAAGTCGATCACCGTGACCTTCTTCTGACCGGCAAGGTAAGCGGTCAAGAAGCCATCCCCCCCGATATTCCCTGCTCTAGGCAGCGTGACCGCCAACGCGAAGCCCACCGCCACAGCTGCATCGATCGCATTACCCCCCTCTTCCAAAATACGCGCGCCAACTGCACTTGCGACGTCGTTTTGGGAGACAACCATCCCCTGCAGGCCCACTCGTGGCGAGTGAATGCTCGGGTACTCGAGCAGTGTCTGACGCTGAGCTGTCGCGGTACCTGAAACAAAACAAGATAATATTGCAGCTACTAGAAGGCCTGTTTTTCGATCCGCTCGGGAAAGCCCGTATTGCGCGCGCTTCGTATTCATATAACCTTAGACCGGTTTGACCGAGAATCGGGCCGTCTGGCTGAATTCAACACGAAATGGAGAGGGGCATGCAATCGAGAAAAAGATCAGCGATCAATATCTTCGTCGCACTGACGATCGGTATTAGTGTACCACTGATGGCTCAACAGCCGGTATCGACCGAGCAAGTTTTGGAAGAAGTTGTTGTTACCGGCTCGCAAATTCGCGGTGCCGTTATTTCTGATGCGCTGCCTATCTCCATCGTCGGCAGCGAAACTATCGAGGTGTTTGGTATCGACTCAGGCGATCAGTTGCTCGATCTCATCCCGGAGAACGGTAATAACTTCG
>JBMTZD010000104.1:0-4384 GCA_049455235.1 Steroidobacteraceae bacterium | reverse complement strand
CCAGTAGAGCGGGAGCAGCGCGGGCGCTTCATGTTCAAGGAGCAGTGTAGCGTCCCGATAGATCCGCTCCGCGTTGTAGTCCCTCACCGACCACGCGGCCCTTGCCGCGAACGAGTGACGACGATGCAGAAGACGGAGTACAACCGGATCGAGATCCAGCGCGCCACGAATCTGCGCGCGCAGACGCCGGACATCCACGCGCGAAATCACCTTGAACTGGATCCACGACCACGCCCACTTTGCCCATCGATCGGCCCATACGCCAACCCCGATGCGCGTACGGGCTTCCTGTTGAAAGGCTTGCTGTAAATTCTTGATCCAAAGCGACGTGCGCGGAAAGTCGAGGAACGGTGTACCGACCGATTTGACCTTCTCAAGCACCCGCTCTCGATCGTCGATGGATGGGCTCCAGAGGTAAAGATCAAGTATCCCGTCAGGTGTGCGCGCCAAGACCGCTTGTCCCAGGATATATACCAGTCGGTGCCCATCGAGTTCTTTGATCTCAACGGGGCGTGCTAATAGCTCCTGAACATGGTGAGCGAACGAAATTAAGTGGTCCGCACTGTGAAACGCTTGAATATCAATCGGTGGGGAAACTTTGCGTAGCGACGTTAGGGTGTTGTTGAGGGTTAGCGGCAGCGATCGAAATTCAGACCGTCGCAAGCCGCATGTGAATAAGGGAGTAAGGTTCAGCGAACCTGCATTCATAGGCTCTCCTGATAATTTGGGTAGGGATTTTGGAATGGGATTGGGATCCCGGGCTGGCTTTGCGCCGCACTGACGGCGTTCACGGACCAGCGTCCGTCCCTGCCATGGGCAGGGCAGCGCTCATCGCGCACCTCACGGCAAGGCGTCACCCTCGCCTCCCCATCGATCCCGCCTGAACGCGGGCTTCTCCGGAGTCCGACCACTGACGGGGGTCGTTGCCGTCGCGCTGCGATCAGCGCGTCAGTCGATCAAGTCGTAGCTGTGTCGAACTCGTTTCTTTGCCTGAATCAGCCACATCCCGCGTGAGCGGCGACCACCTTGCCCGAGTCGGCAGGTTGGCGAGGACCGAGGTCCTGTCTCTTGATGTCAAAGCGCAGTATATCAGCGCGGCGTGAGATTAGCCTGTACGCCTGTACGCCTGTACGCCTGTACGCCTGTACGCCTGTACGCCTGTAAGCCTGTTTAAGCTTGTATACGCTTACTGGGCATATGGTGGTTTGGTGAGACAGTCCTAGCCTTAAGACTAGGACCTTCAATATGGCGGATGGAGCCGACATATCCCGCCAGCCTTTTCGCGGAGAGGGTGCTAGCTTCGCCGCCCTCGTGTCCCCTGCTCCACCGCTGACCACTAGTAGGGGTATTGCCGAATGACCCTATGGTCTCACCGCGACCATTCAGCAGCAGCCGCGTATCGATACGCATCTGCAGAAACGACTATCGGCACGACGAATCGGGCGGTCAACCTTTTTTATGCGATATTTCTCTCCACCAAAAAAATCGATCAAAGAATATTTTTTCTACTACCTTTCGGTAATAAAAATCCGTAGTAAGTAGAGAGCGGAATTCACTCGAGTCGCCGCAGGTAAGCACGCGTAAAACGCGTCAGGAGACTCGTACGGGGCGCAGGGAATCAAGCCAAGGCATCCCCCGCAGGTCATCGCCTCGAGAGGCAACGAGGCGCCCATAAGTCCGCTCGTTGCGGTAGGCTTCGCCCCGGGTACGCAGGCGCTGCTCAACTCTAGGAGAGTGAACATGAGCATGTACCTGAGAGGCAGCGTCTACTGGGTCGAGTTCCGCGACCCAGACGGCAACCGAGTCCGCGAAACAACGGGGACTTCGGACCGAGAAAAAGCGAAGTCGTACCACGATCTGCGGCAACACCAGCTCAACGAAGGGCGGGAGAAGCCGGGCACGTGGGACGACGCCGTTGAGAGATGGCTTCGCGAGCGGACGGACAAGCGGTCACTGGACCGCGATGAATCGATGATTCGGTGGCTGCACCCGCATTTTCGCAGGCGCATCTTCGCGACCATCACGGACGAAGAAATTCGTCACGTGGTGGAGTTGAAGAAGCAGGAGACGACGGCGTCGAATGCCAACCACTATCTGAAGTTCATCCGAGCGCTCTTTAACAGATCGATCGAGTGGAAATGGCTGGCGAGCTCGCCGGTCAAGATGAAGCCGTACCGCGTGACAGACAAGCGGATCCGGTTTCTCTCAGAGGGCGAGCTGGCACGGCTAATGGCTGAACTGCCGCACCACCTGCGGGTGATGGCTGAGTTCTCCGTGCTCACGGGACTCCGGATGTCGAACGTCACGGGGCTCAAGTGGGATCGGGTGGACCTCAGCCGCCGCATCGCATGGGTGGATTCGACCGAATACAAGTCCGGTCGCAATCACGGCATTCCACTCGGTCAACGGGCGATCGAGATCTTGCTCGGCGAACAGGGGCGTCATCCTGCGTACGTGTTCACGTACAAGGGCTACCCCGTCCAGAATGCCAACAACACGGCGTGGAGAAGCGCTCTGACCCGTGCCGGCATCACGGACTTTCGCTGGCACGACCTACGGCACACCTTTGCGAGTTACCACGCGCTGAACGGCACGCCACTCCTGACGCTGAAAGCGCTCGGCGGCTGGCAGTCGTTAAGCATGGTCAACAGGTATGCCCATCTCGCCACTGAAGGCACGCGACAGTACGTTCTGGAACACGTTCCGGGCGCACCACCCACAGTTGTGGGTAGCTGTGGGGAAAGTGTGGGTGAAAGCACCCACACGCCACCCACAATGTCGCCACCCACACAGGGCGGGCATCGCTCGTAAGTCACGGAAAATTAAGGAGAAAATGGCGGAGCGGACGGGACTCGAACCCGCGACCCCCGGCGTGACAGGCCGGTATTCTAACCAGCTGAACTACCGCTCCAACCGATGGTGGGTGCTGAGGGGATCGAACCCCCGACCCTCGCCGTGTAAAGGCGACGCTCTACCGCTGAGCTAAGCACCCCCTCCCATGAGGGGCGCGCAGTGTAAGCGGTTTAGTGCGCCGCGGGAACCCCCTTGGCCCGGGCTCGCACCCCTCGGCGACCACCCTTGACTTTGGGGGTCTCAGAGGACGTCGCAGCAATCGGGGTCGGCTGCCCGGCCAGCGCAATCTCGAGGACCTCGTCGATCCATTTAACCGGGCGAATATCGAGGTTGCCCTTGATATTCTCAGGGATCTCAACGAGATCCTTCTGATTATCGACGGGGATCACGACCGTAGTGATCCCACCGCGGGCAGCGGCCAACAGTTTTTCTTTCAGGCCGCCGATGGGAAGAACTTCGCCACGCAGGGTGATCTCGCCCGTCATGGCAACCTCCGACTTCACGGGGATCTTAGTCAGCGCCGAAACGAGCGCCGTGCACATCCCGATACCCGCCGAGGGGCCGTCCTTCGGCGTCGCTCCTTCGGGTACGTGCAAGTGAATATCGAGCTTTTGGTAAAAATCCGTCTCGAGTCCAAGATTCTGAGCGCGGCTGCGCACCACGGTCATCGCGGCCTGAATCGACTCCTGCATCACCTCACCGAGTTGGCCGGTGTGCTGCAGCTTGCCCTTGCCGGGTACCGTGGCGGCTTCGATGGTGAGCAACTCTCCGCCGACTTCCGTCCAGGCAAGGCCCGTCACTTGGCCGATGCGATTTTCTTCTTCGGCCTTTCCAAACCGGAATCGCTGCACGCCAAGATACTTCTCGAGCGTCTTCGTCGTGACGGTGACCGCCTTGGTCTTGCCCTTGCTCGTGAGCAGCTCTTTCACGACTTTGCGGCAGATCTTGGCCACCTCACGCTCGAGGCTACGCACGCCGGCTTCGCGGGTGTAGTAGCGAATGATGTCGAGGAGCACGTCCTCGCCCACCTTGAGCTCGCCGTCCTTGAGGCCGTTATTCTTCATCTGCTTCGGCAGCAGATATTTCTTAGCGATGTTCATCTTCTCGTCTTCGGTGTAGCCCGGAAGACGAATCACTTCCATACGATCGAGGAGCGGCGCCGGAATGTTGAGGCTATTCGCCGTGCACACGAACATCACCTGCGAGAGATCGAGATCGACCTCGAGGTAATGGTCGTTGAACGCGCTGTTCTGCTCGGGGTCGAGCACCTCGAGCAACGCCGAAGACGGGTCTCCCCGGAAATCCATCGACATCTTGTCAATTTCATCGAGCAGGAAGAGTGGGTTCGTGACTGCCGTCTTCGAGAGGTTTTGTACGATCTTCCCGGGCATTGAGCCGATGTAGGTGCGGCGATGACCGCGGATCTCGGCCTCATCGCGCACGCCACCCAGACTCATGCGTACGAACTTGCGGTTCGTCGCCCTCGCAATGCTCTGTCCGAGTGAGGTCTTACCGACACCCGGCGGACCCA
>JBMTZD010000103.1:0-4467 GCA_049455235.1 Steroidobacteraceae bacterium | reverse complement strand
ATGAGCGGGTATTCCCAAACGCAAATACGGAATCCCATCTCTCGCAGCGCGTCGATCGTCGGTTTGGGATCCGGATAGCGCTTAGGGCACCACTCGAACGCGAATCGCGTATCCGTGTCTTGCCAGGCGCGACCATCGAAAGTGATGACCTCGCAGGGCATCCCTCGGCGACGGACTTCTCGAGCGACGGAGAGAATTTCTTCGGAATCTTTGTAGTAGGCCTTGGACAAGATGACGCCTAGACTCCAGTCGGGCGGCGTCGGCGCACGCCCTGTCAGTGACGTGTACTCGGCAAGCTGCTCCGCACCTGTTCGACCAGAGAAGATGAATAAATCGAGAGCCGGATCCTCTACCCACAGCACATAAGCGCGTTGCGACCATGCACCGAATCCGACGCCATGCGTCACCGGCGCAGGCGTATGAACGAAGGCCCCCCAACCCTCAGGACTCCAAGCGAATGGCGCATTCTTGTAACTCCATTCCGCATTGAGGCCGAGTGCATCCCGATTGTATGAACGAACCAATTGTCCGCGTCTGTCCAACTGTCCTGACTTTTCTCCGAGGCCGTAGACCGGAGTCGAAGGTCCGAGCTCGAGTGAGACCAGCCACCGATCGTCGTGACGCGCGAGCGGCGGTAAGCGAAAACGACGTACGAAGTGGCCGTCACTCGGCGAACCCTGAACGAATCGACCATCACGACTGAACGAAAAGTTGAAAGGCGAATGGCCGATCGTGACAACGAGTCGCGCGCCGTCAGACGCAACAGCCTCGAGCCGGGTCGTCGCAGAATCGTCATGACCCTCTTGAACGATGGTTGCCGACAATGGGGTCGAGTCCCCACAAAGAATTCCGTAGTCGCGCACATCGTCGCGACTGCGCAGACGCATACCGAACTCATGCAGCGAGATCCGAAGCGCGCCTAGAGTCGTCGGTACGTTCAGTACATCGTTCGACAGTGTCGGTAGTGTCTCGACACGCGCAGGCGCCATTCGTCCCCAGTTCGGCGCGACGGGATCAAGAACCATCTGCATGGACACCTCTCGGGTCGTCCTTTACTTAAGCGAGTTCCAGAACCGGGATCCCCCAGCGAATAGCCATCGCACGTAGGGCATCACGATGGTCGCCATATGCCAGGGCGAAATGATGTTCGAGCGCCTCGTCGAGAATGCGTCCACTCACTTCCGATGCCGGCTTGTCGAAACGCACCGTACCCGAGCATCCGGTGAAGGCCATCGGCGCTCGGATCACTTCAGCGCCCGCAAGCACGAGCTTCAGCGAATTACGCGAGCGCGAAAGTCGAGCAAGTGTGATCCGGCCTGGCTTGATCGGAAACTGATGTAACAGCGGCATGCGCCGATTGGTATGGATCGTCGCCTCCGGTTTGAACTCCGGGTCGCACATCGAGATTGGCGCAAGTCCGCAATGCCACAGCACCGCTGAGTTGTCAGCCGGGGTGATATCGACAAGATCCGCCATCCAGGCAGGCTCTCCAGCGAGCTCCTGAAGAATAAGTTGGGTGACGGAGCCGTTGACGTCGGCTTCGCACGCAGAGGGGACCTTTTTTTGGTTCATCATCGCCATCGGTCCGCATGCTGCACATCCGTATTCCGTGAACATCTCAGGCCAGCAACGAACGGCGAGACCGCTCGCGCCCGTATCACGCTGCACATCCTCCAGTGCGCAGAACACGCGGAAAGAGCGGTCGAGTTGCTCCGCATCAACCTCACCCAAGCCTGCCACTTGGGCCTCCGCACGATTTTTGACTGCTGCAACGCGTCCCGCATCGGTCGCGCGCGCGCGATCAAATAGATCGTTGAGCGAGACATGATTGACTTTGATATTAGCGAGGCGCGTAAGCAAGTCTGGATCGAACTCACAGGTATCGAAGCCGTCGGGATGTTTGCCGACCACCGTGATTTGGGAATCAGCGAGGGCGCCGAGTACGCGATCAGCCGCTTGCTCGGAATGCCCGCGTACGCCCGCCGAAAGATTCGCTTGAGCCACTGCACTCTTCGGGATGTCGTACGCTCTCGCGAGGGCGCGCAAATGATCGGCGAGCCCCGGGGCGGACGGATCAGCGTACAGGGAGCCGTGCGCAACCCCCGCGCGGCCAAGTGCATGTGCAGCAAGGTTGAGACCGCAGTAAGCATTGAGCCGCAAGCGCCCGCCAATGCGTGGCTCGGGCAAGGCCCAGATGGCGAGCGGCGTGGTCGCTTCCTTGGCCAGCTTGACGGTCATCGTCGCGTCCGTGAACGTCACCTGAAGGATCAACAAAAGATCGATCGGTCCGGACGCCGCAATGTCCGCTATCGCTCGCTCTGCAGCAGCGCGATCGAATAACAGTTCGCGGGTTCCGACCGTACGGATTCCTGCCGCCTCGAGCGCCGCGAAGGCTCGGTTTTTCGTTTCTTCTGCGAAAGGCACATCGAACGTCGGTCGCGCGAGAGCGGCGACACCAAAAGTCAGCATGGCTTCAGTCTCCAAATCCTGGATAAACATGTCGAAAACTTGCATCGGCGGGCTCGACTCGCGCCCCGTGTTCGCCGTAGACGGCGTGACGACTCCACGGCATTGCTTCCTTATCGGTGAGTATATTTAGAGAGCGCATGTAGTCGACCGCTTCGCCACGTAAACCGCTGCGGATCGCATCCCAATCGGGAAAGTGTGCAAATGCGTTGGACCAAATGGCGCGCCCCGCGAGATAGCCGGAGGCCCCAGCGCGATAGGCATGCGTCAAGATTCGACGGAATTCGTCCATGCCCGCGCCCGCGGACAGCATCACCCACGGACGACCCGCTGCTGCGCCGATCGCATCGAACCAACGCTGCGCAGACTCCCACCCCGGCGCGCCAACACCCGGTACATCCGCGGCTGCAAGCGGGCTCTCGAGCTTGAAAAGATCGACGCCAAATTTCGGATCTGCGAACGCACGAACGCTTTCGAGCACGAGCTCCGGATGTTTGGTTTTCATTTCGACATAGTCTCGCGTTTGCTCGGTATCACTTGCCAACGGATACACGAGTAACTCGAATACGAACGGGATGTCGTACCGACGACACGCGTCACCGATCCGCTGCGTGAAATCTTGCTGTGCTCGACAAATCGCCGGATCAGCATCGGGTCGATACCATGCCAATACTTTTACGGCATCACCGCCGATACGCTTGATCTTCTCCACCGACCAATCGTCGATCTCGGACGAGAGACGACCCGCCGAAGTTTCACGGAAAATGGAGTCCTCGAGCGTGACGATGAGACCGCGAGACGCGGGGAGTTTGGTGACGCCGCGT
The DNA here is from genome assembly GCA_049455235.1 of Steroidobacteraceae bacterium. Classification (GTDB taxonomy): domain Bacteria; phylum Pseudomonadota; class Gammaproteobacteria; order Steroidobacterales; family Steroidobacteraceae; genus UBA964. The sequence goes on along the minus strand of JBMTZD010000103.1, from coordinate 1,177 downwards.
GGATAAGCGAAGTGCGGATCGAGCAACATCGCTGAGGATTCACCCTGCAGCTCCTCGATGAGCATTTCTTTGAAACCGGCGACATCTTCCCACGGCGCTTCAGCCGTGCCACGTTTGGCTTTGATCGGGTTTTTGATGGGCGGCCGCTGATCGACTGCAGTCATCTTGAAGCGACCTTGGGCATCGGCCATCCGGCGCATGCCCCAATATTTTCCGGCAGAAAAACTCATTTTGACTCCAACAAAGAATCTCTTTCACGTCGACTGGGCGCACCGGCGCGTCCGCCCGGCCGGGTCACCTTGATCGCCGCCGCGGCCGATGCGGCTCGCACAGCAGAAATCTCGTCGTTACCTTCGGCGAGCGCGAGCGCGAACGCGCCGTGCCATACATCGCCGGCGCCCAGGGTATCCAAGGGCTCGACGGCATATGCGGGGATCGTCAACGACTGAACATCTTGGTGCCCGTGCCGTCCGTCAACGACGAGCACTCCGGAAGCGCCTAAGGTGACGCAACACCACGTCTTCAGTCGGTTCGCGATACGGTGCAGTGCGCGGTCAATATCGTCGATCGCATCGGTGCAACCGGAATAGTCTTTTAGACCCGCCAAAGAAAACGCAATGTGTGTGGCCGCTTCGATCAAGACCCCGGCTTTCGGGACGGGAGTGTCCGCATCCAGCACTGCAGGTAACCCCGACTGCCGCGCTCGTTGCAACAGCGAGGCTGCGCCCTCCGGCCAGCGCGTATCGGCAAGGACGACGTCGATCTCGTCGAGCGACACTGACGACGTAAGCCAAGCAGGATCGGCAGGAAGCGCGGAGTCGGTGTGATTGACGATCAATCGCTCGCCGCGACGATCGACGAATACGGACGATACGGATGATTGGTGACCTGCAAATCGTCGAAGGTGCCGGCAATCGACGCCATAGTTTTCGAGTTCGCGCTGAATGACGTCTGCGACGAGGTCGTCACCGACACGCGCGACGAGCTGAGCGCGACCGCCCAGTTTGACGATGGCGACAGCAGCCGTTGCTGCGGGGCCACCACCGACCGCGGAGAACCCTGTCGCACGATGCTTTTCGGCAGTTTGCGGGAGCTGCGGTGTGTTGAAGACGAAATCCTGCACCGCGTGGCCGATGCACAGCACCCGCTTCATGTGAACGTAACGTCGTAAGACAGC
>JBMTZD010000102.1:0-4697 GCA_049455235.1 Steroidobacteraceae bacterium | reverse complement strand
CCGCCTCGGCAGGCGCACGTGCCGGTTTTCTCGCCAAGTCGGAGGGGTTGGCTGTGCGATTTCGGGGTCTTGCGGCCACTGCTGCCAATCTCGACACCGACTCGCGAGCACAAATCGATCAAGCCCTACAGGAAGCCAACACCCTGCTGGCGCAGCTCGCAACGCTGAACACGCAATTATTGAAGCGGTCCTCTGCATCCGAGCAGCCGATGCAGCTACTCGATCAGCGCGACAACGCAATTCGCCAGCTCTCCGAGAAAATTGGCGTGACAGTCGTACTCTCTAACAGCGGTGCGGCCAATGTTTATGCTGGAGAGAGCGCCTCGGGCGTCGCTCTCGTTGAGGATGGACGTGCGCGAGCAATCTCTGCAGCGTTCGATTCCTATGATTACGGTAAGTCGGAGTTCGTACTCGATGCGGCGAGTCAGCCGGTATCTCTTCCGGGTATTAAGTCGGGGCTGGTTGGTGGGCTTCTGTCTTTCCGGCGCCAAGGGCTCGGACTCGCCGTCAACAAACTCGATGAACTCGCACTCGCATTCGGACGTTCTGTCAACAAGTTACATCGGGATGGTCTCGACGCCGCAGGTCGCCCCGGTGAGGATCTTTTTTATGTCGGCCCGAAATTCATCGTGGACGGTAAGGCAAATGGGGGTAGTGCGCGATTAAGTGTCGAGGTCATTGACTCTGAACGTGTGCGGTCGAGTGCGTATGAGATGAGTTTCAACGGCTCCGCGGGTATGTGGCAGCTAAAGGAGCTTTCGAGCGGACGCTCGGCGATCGGGACCAATATGGTCGAGCTCGACGGACTTCGCTTTTCAATCGAAGGAACACCTCGGAACGGCGATACCTTCCGTATCAGCCCGGAGGATCACCCGGCCGCGACGTTCTCAGCGCTTATCAAGGATGGCTCCCAAGTGGCGAGCGCAGGTCGGTTCGCCATCCGCGCGGATCTTTCCAATCAAGGCGCTACAGCGGCTGAATTGTTAAGCACGCCGCCCCGAGATCGCGTCGACGTTCGCGCTATTGAAGATATCTTGCCTAGCCCTAAGACGCCGATCGGTGAGCAAACCTTCACGGCGACGGGAGTCGATGCATACCAAGACACCATCATTGCAGCGCGTACCGGTCCGATTGCCGTCATTCCCGCAGGCTATACGAAGATTGCACTGACGACCGCGATTGGCGAGGGGTCTGAGCTCGCCGTTTTCACGCGCGACGGACGACAGATTTCGGGTCCCGCAATGAACGCGGATATCGTGAAGGAGGTCTACGGCTTCTATGCTGGCGCGACCTACTCCGAGACGTATCGAAATAAAACGGGAACCGATGCGTATCTCGATCTCAATTTCAGCCGCGGGATGTACGCTGAGAGCGGACGTCAGGTTGACGTTGACGGTCAGGTACTTCTATCGCCCGCACAGATTTTCGGCGAAAGCATCACCGATACCGTAGCGGGCGTACAAACGCTACGCATTAACAATCAATCGGTTCCAGTCACGCTCTCGGACACAGAAGCGACCTCTGTGAGTAATGTTGTCAGTGCAATCAACAACACTCGAGCGCTGACGGGCGTTGCCGCGCAGGCGAGCGAAGGCAAGCTCGTTCTGACCGCTTTTAACGATGTGCGGTTTGACGTCGGTGCGGTTAATGTGAGTACGCAGGATAAAGCCTCAATCGAAATCAATGGCGGTGAATATACCGTCGGCTATCGGTTACGCATCTCGAATAAAGCGCTCGCAGGAAATGACTATCTTTATCTCAACGATGAAAAGTTTACGTTCTCATCGCTCGATGCGACTGCGTCGGGTCTTGCGAAACTGATTAACGATAAGGGCGCCTCATTTAGTGTTCAGGCTGCCTACTCGGCAACGAACGGTGAGGTGGTTCTCACGGTTAAATCCGATAACGCGAGAATCAAGATCGGTCGTAATACGCTAGGTTTGGCTGAGCGCGATGATGCATATCTACTAGACAATGGCAGTCTCACGGCAACGAAAGCCTCCGGCGCCTTAGTCAACTTGATCAATGCCGGGATTACGCGCCCCGATGGCACGGTGACTCCCAATGGGTTGGTCGCAACAGGCGGGGTAGTATCGGCCGGCCTCAGTTTAAAAATCAGCGCGAGTGCGGATACGGCAGACGCTTATATTCTCGAGAGAACGGCGGGTGGCACGGGAAGTTACATCACCGACGGTTTCAAGTTGGGTGATGTGGTACGAATCTCCGCTGGTAGCGTCAGTGCAAGCTCGAAGACCAAGTCGCTCGTTATCACCGATATCAGCGCGACCAAGTTGACCTGTAAGGTAATCGACGGTTCGGCACTCACCGAAGAGACGGCGGCAGCCGGATGTACGATTGAGCGAGGCGTTCAGCTCACCAATACCACCGATAAAACCGGCGAGCCGCTCGTCGTAGGCGCCAATACCCTTGGACTAGATCCTAAGGTCTACTTCAATGCCGGTCCGATCAACATCGATATCGCCGCAGGAACTCCTCGCACGGTATTCGGAAGTTTGGGGCTTCGCTCAGGATTTGTGATGGATCAGCCGATTGCCGAGGATTTACTCGTCTTCGGCGTCAACAAAGATGGTGAGGCGAGCAAGATCTCGCTCTCCGGCACCTACACTGCGGGAGAGCCTCCGGCAGAGCTCAAGACCGACTCTCGTACGTATTCGCTCGAATTCACAAAGACGGGTTTTCGATTGATTGACACCGCGACGAACACGCAAGTGTCATCGGGCGCATTCGATACGACCTCTCGAACCATTCGTTACGATAACTGGTCGGTCACGCTCAAGAGCGTCCCGTCGGATGGAGATCGATTCATCATCGCCAGAAACGATGATGCAACGGGCGATAACCGCGTGATCTCTTTGATTGCCCGGCTGCAGTTTGACCAAACTATTCTGCCGTCAAAGCAAACGGTGCAGCAGGAATACGAAGATCTGGTCAACCGCGTCGGCGTGCTGACCGTTCAGGCCGAGGTCGGTCGGGATGCACAAAAAGTGCTCTTCGATCAAGCGCGTGAAAACCGCGATCGGGTCTCGGGGGGCAATCTCGATGAAGAACTCTCCGACTTATTACGTTACCAACAGGCATATCAGGCTAATGCTCAGGTAATCCAGACCGCGAGCCGTCTCTTCGACACCTTGATGCAGCGGCTATAAGAAGGTATCCCCATGCGCGTATCCACCTCAATGATCTTTCAGCAGTTGACGGACAAGCTATCCGAAAATGCCGAAGGCATTAAAACCTTACAAGGGCAGCTTTCAACCGGTTTTACGTATAGCTCGCCTTCGGAGGCCGCTGATCTTGTTGGACGTGTTCAGGCGGTCGAAAGTCGTCTGAAGACGCTCGAGGCGGATGCGAAGTCGGTCTCGCGGGTGAAGGTGGGTGTCGATGCCCAAGCACGAGCGCTCGAGGTGGCAGCAGAAATCTCCGATCGCCTTAAGGAGCTTGCATTTCAGGGCGCAAACTCGCAAGCCTCACAGACGGTATTGACGTCCTACGCTGAAGAGGCCGCAAGTATTAAGCGGAGCTTGATCGATCTCGCTAATGCGAAGGATTCGGACGATCGCTATGTTTTTGGTGGCGTACGTAGCGGGCAGCCGCCGTATGAGCTCCAGACCGATGGAACGGTTAAATATGTCGGCTCTGGTACCCCGCTTCGTGTTCGCGTCAATGACGTCGGATATGAAGATGTCACCGTCCCGGGACCGAGCGTGTGGAAGTCGGTCGAGAAAGGGGGTGAAGCGGTTGATATGTTTTCGCTTTTAACCGATCTCGAAAATGCCTATCGCACGGGAGATCTATCGGGGCGCGCCCAAGGTCTTAAGGACGTCGAAGCGATTGCCAATAACATTGGCTTAGCGATCGCTCGAACTGGTGGTGTGCAACAACGCCTTGAAATAAGTGAACGCCTCGCACAAGAGACAAGTCTCCGCGCACAAGAGAGCCTCTCCGGATTAAAGGATCTGAATTTCCCCGCCGCGCTTGCGCAGTTGCAGAAACAGCAGTTACTGATGGAAGCGACACAGAGCCTGATGGGGCGGCTGTCGCAGTTGTCACTTCTCGATAACTTGAGGTGAGAAGGTGACGACGGCTAATACCAACATCATCAAGACACTGGGCGCCGCAGATATCGACACCCAGGAGTTGGTCGCCAATCTCGTTGCTGCAACTAAAGCGCCGCGACAGAAGCTGATCGATATCGATAAAGAGAAAGCGGAGGTCGCGATATCGACTACCGCTCTTTTGAGTAGCGCGCTTACGACGCTACAAAGCACCGCGACCGAAATTGCAAGCCTCGGAAAGCTAAACCAGCTTACCGTTTCATCGACGAACTCCGCGATCGTCTCGGGAGGATCGAGCGGAACGGGCACAGCGTCCGCAGGAACCTATTCGATCAAGGTCAACGCGCTCGCCGCACCACAGCGGAGAGCGAGCAAGGAGCTTGCCAGTACCTTTACGGCAGCAGCAACCACGCTGACTTTCTCGTCGGGTGGCGCTTCAGGTTTCGTCGGAAATCCCGCCGTAGCTTCAGAAACCCAAGTTTCAATCGCCGCCGGCTCTACGCCGTCGCAAGTTGTAAGCGCCATCAACGAAAGTACCGTAGCCAAGAACAATAAAATCCAAGCGACGCTGATTGATAAGAAGACCGCCGTAGGGGGAACGGGCCCTTATGTCATTATCATTCA
>JBMTZD010000101.1:0-4713 GCA_049455235.1 Steroidobacteraceae bacterium | reverse complement strand
TGCAGGCTTAATTTCACGATCACCGACGTAGATGTACGTCTGCCATTTGTTCGACGGATCTTCCACGGTCGCGTTCGATACCTTCACGTAATAGATCGTCGCGATCGAAGGGTTGCCGAGGGAGTCGAACACGGTGATCGACGTTGATCGGTTGAAGGTGTTGGGGTCGTTACGGTCAAAGCGATAGACTGCCGCGCCGCTCGTATATCGATCCTGCTGCGGAATGATTTCCGCATCCGCCGGCAGGTTAACGCCGAGATCGATCTTGGAAGACGCTCGGGGCAAGCCTGCGGTACTCGGCAGCTGCAGCGACTTCGCCGAACTCAAACCAGTCGCGACGACCGACCCGTCATCGTTGACTGGGAAGACTTGAACGAACTGACCTGACGAGTCGACGACGTATCGATCGTTATTGACACGAAACGATCCGTTTCGCGTGAAGACAGACTGGTTCGAGGTCAAGTTCGGCTTCAGCACGAAGAAGCCCTGACCCTGAATCGCCATGTCGAGCGAGTTCTGAGAGAACGCAACGTTACCTTGCGAGAATTCCTGGGCTACGCCCTTCAGCAGCACGCCCTGACCGATCGAACCCGAGGCGTTCTGCAACGGCGAGGTGGCAAAGATGTCACCGAATTCCGCGCGAGCCTTCTTAAATCCGACGGTACCGACGTTCGCGATATTGTTACTCACGATACCGAGTTCAGCTTTTGCGGCGTTGAGGCCCGTCAGCGAGGTATAAAATGACATGTCTGGTTTCTCCGACGATTTTTATGATGCGCTCGTCAGCGCATGGTGCTTACTTGTGAAAGAGGAACTTGCGCGCCGTTCTGCAGATTGAGGACGATGTCCTGGCCTCTCATCGACACACTGTTGACCGGGATGTAGAGCATGGCCTTGGCGGCCTCGGTCTTGCCGCCGCGAGTCACCGCAACGTCAACTTGGTAGCGGCCAGGCATTGCGTTAACACCACCCGGAAGTGCGCCATCCCAAGAAAAAGGGTAATCGCCCGCGCCCGACGGCCCGAGCTCAAAAGTTTCCATGACCTGACCGATAGCGTTACGGATATAAACGACCGCACCATCGACCGGCTCAGTGATACGAACGGAGCCATCGAGCGACTTCCCCTCAGCGAGCTCGCCATAGTTGCCCGTAGACAGCACTGATCGGCCGATGAGCGAACCACTCGAAAGCAACCGACTATTGGCCATCTGATCAGACAGGCCTTGTAACTGCTTGGACATCTCTCCGATGGAATTCACCGTCGAGAACTGAGCCATTTGTCCAAGAAATTCGCCGTTTTCCATTGGGGCGAGAGGATCTTGGTTCTTCAACTGCGCCATCATGAGCTTCAAAAACTCAGCCTGACCCAACGACGTCGAGCGCTGCACTTCTTTTTGTTTTTCCGCCTCAAGGCTCAGAACGCCCGGAGGCAACTCCGTTCGCGCCGATGAGGGAATGGTGGTACTCGCCATTACATCAGTCTCTATTTGGTATTCATGTCAAGGGTACGAATCATCAACTCGCGAGCTGTGCTCGCCGTGGTGATTGCCGTCTCATAAGAACGAGCCGCATCGAGCATGTCGGTCATTTCCTCAAGCGGATTAACGTTCGATCGATAGACGTAGCCGTTGGCGTCCGCCAGCGGATTACTCGGATCGAAAACCTGTGCATTTGCGCGGTTGGTCTGCGTAATCGCTTTCACTTGTACGCCAAAACCACTCTCCAGTTCGTTCGAGGCTTGCTCGAGAATCGTGGTGAACACGGGGCGCTTTGCGCGATACGCTTTGTCCTCAGATCCCGCTACGGTGTCGACGTTCGCAAGGTTTGATGCGATCGTGTTGAGCCGCACGGTCTGGGCATTCAGTGCACCACCGGCAAGCTTGAGAATATTCGAGAGCGACATTCTTGGTTTCCTAAGCTACGTCGTTTAATCGCCGCGATACGCTTTGCGCATTCCGGATAAGGCGCCTTCCGCGAAACGCAACGCGGCCAGGTAACGCCCAGCAGCATCGCCATAGGCAGCTTCTTCAATGTGGTTCTCCACGGTGTTGCCGTCACGGGACGGCGCGAGAGGGATACGGAACATCAGGGCATCGCGCGTGAGTTGCTCCGACGACTCGACGTGTTTCGAGTGAGTCACTGCGAGCCGCATGTCCTCGCCCGCTGCAGCAAGCGCACGCTTAAAGTCGACGTCGCGCGCGCGATAGTTCGGCGTGCTGGCATTGGCGATGTTCCCGGCGATCACCTCGAGACGGCGCGCTTGCACCGCCGCCGCTGTTGGAAATATCCCGAGCGCTCTATCAATGTTCGACATCGAATTTCGGTGCTCCGACTTGAAAAGACACGGTCTGCGGAGAGGCTTGAGCAAGACTTGTGCCAAGCACTGACGAATCCGATGAACTCTTTAGATGTCTACGAGAATCAAAAAATGAAGCCGCGTCGGCTCTATCGCCGTAATTAAAGAGTTCAGCCTATAAAAAACGATATTTTTCAAACGGCGCATTGATATTGCTGGGCGGGCATACGCTCGATGCGCGTCGTGAAAGGTCCCTTGCGGCCATGCCGAGCACCGGCAAGTTTTCGTAGGCGTTTGATGAGTGACCGGCAAAGGGTTGCCGGAAGTGAGGGTTGCCGCCGCGATGCGTCTCATCGCCATTCGAACGATGAGAGGGTTCGGTCAACGTCAGCGCGATTTCGGTAGTGTGATGGGGAAAAATATCCACTCGCGACGGCGTTTTGCTGGATAAAACTCCTAATAAACACGGCCTTGATCTACTTTGACTCGAAGGCCGATCCGCTCGAGGTTCGGTTGAGACCTCAACCGCATCATCGCAATATTATTGTCTTATTTAGCAGGTGGCCCAAACCTTGCTTTGATCTCCTGGCCGGATGGACATGACTGTCGACCGGTGGTTGGCACGTCTCGTGCATGGCCTTGGTCAACAGGATTTTGAACCGACGAGTTTTCGACGGAGATCTACATGCCTCTTACAATTAACACCAACATCGCCTCTATCCAGTCTGAGCGCGCCCTGGCCGCGAACCGCGGCAACATGGAAACCGCGATGCAGCGTTTGTCTTCGGGCAAGCGCATCAACTCAGCTCTGGATGATGCATCGGGTCTCGCCGTCGCTAATCGAATGCGCAATCAGATCGAAGGTCTGAATATGGCGATCCGGAATGCGAGTGACGGGATTTCGCTCGCACAGACCGCCGAAGGTGCGATGGAAGAGCTGCAAAACGTGCTGCTGCGCATGCGCGAGCTCGCGGTGCAAGCATCGAACGGTACCTATACCGACACCGATCGCAGCTACATCGCCGCAGAATTCGACGAACTGATGAAAGAGTTGCGCCGAGTTTCTAATCAGGCCGCCTGGGATCAGGACATCAAGCTGATCGCCGAGGGTGCCAAATCGCAACAAGTTCAGGTTGGAATCGAAGCGGCCGATTACATCGAAATTCCGCTGCGTTCGCTGACCGTCGAAGACCTCAATCTTGCTGCGAAAAAGGGCGTCGATAGCGCCACCGGCGTGGCGATCGAAAGCTTTAAATTTCATCAGTATTCGAACAATGCCGAGCCTGCCGTCGCCTTCGTGCCGGCAAGCGTGACAGCCTCCGACGGGACAGCGACGGCCGCGAAGAGCAGCCTCACCGACGTCCAATTCATTGATAGCCCTCTTCCCAATTTCGAGTTGCGACTGTGGAACGGGGCGCGCGATGCCGATGGCAATCCGGAGGGTATCGATTCCGCTGTCAATGTCTTATCGGTCTCTGGAGCGGCCTCCGTTCAGGATCTCATTACTCGATTGAAGGCTCACCCGAATTACGATGCGACCTCCGTCGACATCAAATTTGAAGCGGGCGAATTAAAACTCGTTTGGAAAATTGCGGGTCAGCCTGATCCGGCGAGTTCCTTGGTCGTCACGAATCCAGTGGATAAAGGTGCTGCGGTCGCAATTGCCGAAGGTACGTTAAATAAGACATTCAGCGCGAGCACGCTGATCACGCCGCCAGGTGATGCAACGGATTATCCGGATTACTATCAGCAAGACTTTGATTTAAGTGACTTGGCCTTCCACCGAGATACGATTCCGAAGTCTTCGGGTAACTTTTTCTCGATTCAAATCGGCAACCGAGTGCTGACCGCCGATAACGCGACAGACGTCAGCGACCTCGCAGAGAAGCTCAAGGGCGACTCGGACTACAACTTCATTCGCGACAGCGTGGGGTTGGGCTCCAGCAAGATCGAGCTGTTTGATGTCTTGGACATTGCCGCAGGTACCGTGAATGCGTCGGGCCTATCCTCGATTAATCAAGGCCAATCTGCAGCGGCTAATGGTGATCTGTTCAAAAGCGGCGCGGTATATAAGAAGCGCGTGACAAGCGGTACGGATACTTTTGTCGGAAACGTCAGTGGGCGATCGATTGATCAAGACTCGAGTACCGCAACTACTGGAGAAATTTTTCTGTTCTCGGCAGCGTCGGGCGGTACTCGGGCCGTCTACAAGACTAAAGGGACCGGCTCGGAGGGAGCAGATGAGACAATTACCAATCCCGCCTCTGCCGATCAAACGCTACTCACAAACGCCCTGTCGAGCTCGCGCGTTCAGAGGCTGCGAGTCAACTTCGGAGAGGATTCAACCGATCGAGCCTCGCTGTATCAATCGTCCCATAAAGCGACGATCACGGACATCGAGAGCGCCATCAATGCGC
>JBMTZD010000100.1:0-4746 GCA_049455235.1 Steroidobacteraceae bacterium | reverse complement strand
GGTGTTGTGAATGGCGAAATACGGCGTCGCATCTAGTAGCGGTGCGAGCACCGGAACGCCACGACGGCGCAGCGGGCCGATATCGGCGCCACCGGCGGCGGTGTTATCACCGAGCTCCACGCCGAGCGGCTTCACCACGCGATGCATCTGTTCGACGACCGGCCAATATCGTGGCGGCACACGCGCGGAGAGCTTCCACACGGGCCCGTCGCCCAAGTCCGCTTCTATCGCGAACGCATGGCGTGCGACGTTCTCATCGCCTTCTTCGCCGGGGTAGTAGTTCGCTCCCGAGAGACCAAACTCTTCGTTCGCGAAGAGCACGACGCGAATCGTGCGGCGCGGCTTCGGATTCATGGAGGCGGCCATCTTCGCGGCAGCGATGGCAATGGCGACTCCTGCGCCATCATCCTGCGCGCCAACCGAAGGGCCCCAGGAGTCGAGATGCGCACCGACCAACACGATTTCGTTCGCGAGGTCGGTACCCGGAATCTCCGCGATGACATTTGCCGAGCGCGTCTGCGGTAAATCGCGTGAGGTGACACGAACCTTCAACATCACCGGCTCGTCGGCGCGCTTGCCGCCCACGGCGGTATCGTGCATCTGGCGCTCGAGATTATCGGCATCGGGGTTCGAGATCGCGACCGCGGGGATGCGCGGCGAAGTCACGTTGTAGGAGAGGGTGCCCGTGTGCGCAATGCGATTTTGGCTCGTGCCCACCGAGCGCAACACGACGGCGGCCGCGCCTAAGGTGCCCGCAACGCTCGGGCCCTCGGTGCGCGAGCGGACGGCTTTGCCGTAGCCGCTGCCATCGCGAGTGCGCTCCATACGGCCATTGAAGAACACGATCTTGCCCTTCACGGCGCCTGCAGGGAGCGACTGCAGCTCCGGAATATCTTTGACCATGACGACCGGTGCGGTGAGGCCTTCGTCGGCTGTGCCGATGCTGCCGCCGATGGCGAGCGTCACGAACTCTTGTCGATAGGGCGAGAGCGTCTCGGCGCTCGCCTCACCCCGAATCCAACGCGGCACGATCACTTCGGGCGTGCGGATGTTGGTGAAGCCTAGATCTTGAAGCGCCTTCACCGACCACTCGATACCGTTGCGATCGCCGAGCGTGCCCGCAAAACGCGCGCCCACTTCGGTGGTCAACGATTCGAGCAGTTGATACGCGTGATCAGATGCGAGGGCCGAATCGCGTAGCGTAGCGGCTGACTTCAGAGCCTCACGCGACAGCGCGACCGAATCGGCCGTCGTCGCGACAGGCATCGTTTTACCGTTCTCCGCGGCGAACGCAGACTGGCCAACGGCAAACGCGGCGAGTGCCGCGACGCCGATCCCCAAGAAGCGACCGGCGACGCGGCGATTCATTAGGCGAGCCTCGTGCGCAGAGCGGCGACCTCCGCACGCAACTGAACGGGCGTGCGATCACCGAACTCGTTGAGGTACTGATCCATATCAGCGGCTTCCGCGCGCCACTCTTCTGAATTCACCGAGAGCAACTGATCGAGCGCGCTTTGCTCGATCTTCAGGCCATCAAGATTGAGGTCATTCGCACGCGGCAGATTGCCGATCGGCGTCTCTTGCGCTTCGGCCTTACCGGCACAGCGATTGAGGATCCACGCGAGCACGCGCAGATTGTCACCGAAGCCCGGCCACAAGAACTTGCCGTCAGCATCGCGACGGAACCAGTTCACGTGATAAATCTTGGGCGGGTGTTTGAGCTTCTTGCCCATCTCGAACCAGTGCGCCCAGTAGTCGCCGTAGTTGTAGCCCGCGAAGGGCTTCATCGCCATCGGGTCACGACGCAAGACACCGGCCTGACCAATGGCGGCCGCGGTCGTTTCAGAAGCGACCGACGCGCCGACCAGCACGCCGTGATTCCAGTCGCGAGCTTCGTAGACAAGGGGCGCGACGCCGCGACGACGACCACCAAAGATAATCGCCGAGATCGGCACGCCCTTGGCGCTATCAGCCTGCGGCGAGTAGCAGGGGTTCTGCTTGGCCGACACCGTAAAGCGCGAGTTCGGCTGTGCGGCAGGGCCATTGGCCGCATCAACGGGGCGACCCTGCCAGTCGGTGACCGGCGTGCCGCTCTCGAGACCTTCCCACCACGGCTGGTTATCGGCCGTGAGCGCGACGTTCGTGAAGAGCGTATTGCGCTGGATCATCTCGAAGGCATTGCGATTGGTCTTCGCGTTGGTACCCGGCACCACGCCGAAGTAACCCGCTTCCGGGTTGATCGCATACAAGCGACCATCTGGGCCCGGGTGCAACCAGGCGATGTCATCGCCGACGGTCGTGACCTTCCAGCCCGGCATCGTCTCAGGCGGAATCAGCATCGCGAGGTTCGTCTTGCCGCAAGCCGACGGGAAGGCCGCCGCGACGTAATGGGTCTCGCCCTGCGGGCTCGTGAGTCCAACGATGAGCATGTGCTCGGCGAGCCAACCTTCGTTGCGAGCCTGATAGCTCGCAATACGCAGCGCATGGCACTTCTTACCAAGCAGCGCGTTGCCACCATAACCACTGCCGAAGCTCATGATCGAGAGCTCTTCCGGGAAGTGCATGATGAAGCGGCGGTTCGGATCGAGTTCGCCTGTCGAGTGCAGGCCTTTGACGAAGCTGCCTTCGCGACCGATGCGCTCGAGCGCCGGGCGACCCGCACGCGTCATGAGCATCATGTTGATGACGACGTAGGCGCTGTCGGTGATCTCAACGCCGCAACGCGAATAGGGCGAGTCGATCGGGCCCATGCAGTAGGGCACGACGTAGAGCGTGCGGCCCTTCATGCAACCTTTGAAAAGGTCTTCCATCTTGGACTTGGCTTCCGCCGGAGCCATCCAATTATTGTTTGGGCCGGCATCGTCCTTGTTCTTCGTGCAGACGAAGGTCAGATGCTCGACACGAGCGACGTCCGACGGATGCGAACGGGCCAGGAAGCAGTTCGGGTAGTGCTCTTCGTTGAGCTTCATGAGTTCGCCGCTCGCTTGCAGCTCGCTCATGAGTTGTTGGTATTCGGCGTCCGAACCGTCACACCAGTGAACGCGTTCGGGTTGGGTGAGTTCGCGAACCGAGGCAACCCAGTCGGTGACGGGTTTCGAGATTTCTGACAAGGGTTTCGCGTTCTCAGCAGCTGTGGCCATCATGGCTCCTTGAATGACTCTAAGTCGGGCCGCTCGCCCGGGAGCCCGCAAGTATAGCGTCCGGCTCGCTACTCCCGGAAATACCAGCAAAATCAATGCTCGACAGGCGGTGATTCGCGCTGTAGCGTGCCGCCCGCATGCTGGATATTGAGGACATTCTGGGCACCGCCGGGCCCTTCGCACGCCACCTGGCGGGTTTTCGGCCGCGCAAACCGCAGGTTCGTATGGCAGCGGCAGTGGCCCAGAGCCTCGCAGCGCGCGAGCCGCTGATCGTCGAAGCCGGCACCGGCACCGGCAAAACCTTCGCCTATCTCGTCCCCGCTTTGTTGGCTGGGCTACGCGTATTGATCTCGACCGGCACCCGGACTTTGCAGGATCAGCTCTACGCTAAAGACGTGCCACTCGTCGCGAGTGCGATCGGCACACCCGCGAAGGTCGCGTTGCTCAAAGGTCGATCGAATTATTTGTGTCTCTATCGTCTTAAGCGCGAAGTCGCTCAAGGCGCGCTCGAGGGGATCGCCAAGCCGGATCCGCTCCTCGCCAAGCTCGAGTCATGGTCGACGATCACGCGCACGGGGGATCTCGCCGAGGTGCCGGGCATCAATGATGGGCATCCGCTGTGGCCGAGAGTGACCTCGACGCGCGACAACTGCCTTGCGCAGCGCTGTAGCGATTATGCGAATTGTCATGTCGTCAATGCACGACGCGAAGCGCAGGCGGCGGACCTTGTGATCGTGAATCACCATCTACTGCTTGCGGACCTCGCGCTCAAAGAAGATGGCTTTGGCGATATTTTGGGTACGGCCGATGCGGTCATTCTGGATGAGGCGCATCAGATTCCGGATTTGGCGACCCAATTCTTTGGCGCTTCGGTGTCGAGTCGTCAAATCGAACACGTGTTGATGGAAGGGCGTGCTGCCTTATTGCGCGCCGGTGGATCTTTGGGTGATATCGGTGAAGCCGCGCGAGTGGTTGAGGCAGCCGTATCCTCGGTGCTGGCGTCGCTGCCGCGACAAGCGACCCGACTGCGTTGGGAAGAGGCGTCCGTTGATCTGGAGTCCGCGAATCTTGCGGTGGTCTCTGCCTTGCGAGACTACGCCGCAGCCTTGGGCGATGCCGCGCGCGAACCCGCGGTCGAGGCGGTGGTGATGCGCACGACGGAGTTGGCGGCCTCGCTCGAGCGCGTCACGCTGTGCGGTGATGACGAAGGCGCGCGCACGGTCGAGACGACCGGGCGTAGCTTTACCTTGGGCTTGCTGCCTTTCGATATCTCCGCGCGTTTTCAGTCGATGATGCAGGCAAGACCCGCCGCCTGGATATTCACTTCCGCGACACTCTCCGTGCCCTCGTCGGCGGGTGATGACTTTTCGCACTTTGCTTCGCGCTTAGGTTTGAGCGATGCGCAGACCCTGCGTATCGCAAGTCCCTTCGATTACGAAACCCAAGCGATGCTGTATCTGCCGACAGGAATTCCTGAGCCTTCGAGCCCGGGGTATGTCGAGTCGGTGATTGAGGCGAGTGTGCCTTTACTCGACGCGTCGGGTGGCGGCGCTTTCATTCTCTTCACCTCCCACCGTGCGCTCTCGCAAGGTGCTGCGCTGCTGCG
>JBMTZD010000099.1:0-4788 GCA_049455235.1 Steroidobacteraceae bacterium | reverse complement strand
GCCAGCTAAAGGCTTAGTTATTCTTCCAGAAAATCGTCGAACTCGTCTTTTTTCGGCTTCGATTTTCCGGCCGGCGGAGCACTCGACGCCGACGCACTCGCCGCTGTAGCAGGCGTCGCGCTGGCCGCAGCAGCAATCTCGCTTCGAACTTCTAACATCCCCTGTTTGAACTCCGCAGCGGGAATGGGCGCCTTGAGTGCGACTTCGCCATAGCTCAGATTCGGATCGACCCGCGTAATCGTCACCGTGCCGTAGGGTTGCTCCATACGTCCCAACGACTGTTTGGTCTGCGGGTCTTTAAGCTCTTTACCCATGCGCACAAGCTCGTACGTCGCGCCCTGCTTGAGCGTGGAGCCACCTTGGTTGAGTACGACAGTCGTACCGTCCATGGACAGTACGGATACAGGGAAGGTCCGACGAATCAGCGACCCGACGAACTTCTCCGTTAGGCCGTCGACCATCTTATTCGCCATACCTTGCGCATCAACGCCCGGTGCAAACGCGCGCGGCTCAGTCGCAGGAAATTCAACGGCAAAGGTCTCGTTGAAGATCAGTTGTCCGGTCGCGACGTTGAGCACCGCCACAGACCCCTTAAAACCGCCCGCGTAAGATATGAGCTCACGCCCGGAGAGCTTCAGCGTTCGGACAGACTTCTTGTACTCAAAAAACTCGATGACCGGAACGACAAGGATGTCAGCGGTGAGCTTCTGACCGAACTTGACGATGTCGTTGGGGTTCGCAGACGGATTCATCACGTTCTGCAGTTCCTGATCGACCTCGTCGGTGAAGCTACGATCGATCACCAGGTAACGATTCGACTGGGTGACCTTGTCCGCGATACTACGACGAATCCGGTCCGCCACCTCATCCGCAGGCTGAGTGGTGTCACCGATCGTATAGGCGGCCAAGCTGGTTTTCGGATTCGCGATCACAATCCGCGGCTTACCCGCATCGGCACCTCCGTCGTACTGCATGACACTTGCACTGACCTTGACCTCCCACACGCGCTCGCTGCCTTTAGATGAGGTGGTCACATTAAGCGAAGAGTCCCTGGAGGCATTGCCGCTCGCCCCGTACGACCCGGAGCTTGCGATAGCACCGGACCCGCCAGGTCCGGAAGCAGCGATCGCGCCTGAGCCGCTTTCGGAATAGCTTGCCGAGCTCGACTCACTCGCTTTGATGCTGAGCTCGTCTTTACGATCAGGAATTTTCCGAACGACTTCTTTCTCCGAGAGAATTTTGAAGTCCTTCACGGCACCGCGAACTTTGCTGGCATTACCACCCGAAAATGCCTTGCCATTCACCTGCGCAACCGCCATCGCGAGGGCATCGTCGACGGCTTCTTCGCGCGTATACCCTTGACCCGACACCTCAACGGTGACCACCTTCGATCCTGGTAAAGAGCCAGCGCCCGGCGGTGCGGATACGCCCTCCTCTTCGGTCTTGTTTTCGTTGCCCCCGCTGCAGGCAGCGACCGCGATGAAGGCGGTAGCGACAATTAGCGCTTTGAAAATTCCCGTCGTCTGTTTCATGGTTAGATCCCCAGACCAGAGAGGTTGGAAACGGTCGTCTGACCGACCAACTCAGCAGCCTTTGCGAGCGCGTTGGTGGTGGCCACGGCCTCGTCATCGCCCACGCCATACACCTGTTTTTCAGGTGTTGAGCTAACTTCCGCGCCAGTGGTGACATCGTAGATCACCTGAGACACGTTAACTGAGATGCGCACGGCACCCGTGGCCGGGTCTACACCCGGAGCGCCAATTTTGGCGTAGCCCTCGACGTAAAACTGAATGCCCGGCAGGGCTTGGCAGCTGCTGGTCGACTGCAAAACCTTATCTCGCGTGCCGTCTCGAACAGCTAACGGGAAGTCGGCCGGCAGCGTCCGGATTTCCTCCTGAATCTGATCGAAAGGAACGCTGCCACAGCGCGACGCCACCGTTCCGTACGGAATAAAAGTGAAGCGATCGCGTTGCAGGATCGGCACTAGCCCACGCTGAATTTCCTGTGCCGAGACGATCACACGAGAGACCTTCGCTGACTGCCGCACCCTCGAACCGCTGGTTTGTATCTCGCGCCTCGCAGTCACACTTGAGTCAGATGAGGATTGCGATTCAGCGCTGCTGCTGGCCTGAACTCGGCCTTTCACGGCAACGCCCTCTGAGATTTCACCGCTAGACTCACCGTAAGTTTCTTTAGTCTTGATAGCGCCTTTGATCTTTTCATCAGATGACGCAGAACTCGAGGCCTGTTGGCGAGTGGACACTCCTAAAGAGTCTTGCGCCGATTTCTTTACCGTCGCATCAAATTCCTCGACGCGATCATCTTTGATCGCGATAAAAACACCCGACAGACGAGCACGCGGCTGATTTACATTAGGCCCGCCTGATGCTCCGGCCACCGTCTTGTTCAAACGGCCGGCGTCACGAATCAGCGCCTGTTGGTCGCACTCGAAACGAAATCTGAAGGTAAGCTGCCCGAGCTTTTTGTCGTAGCTTTGATCTAAATCGACTGGCGGCACACACAGATCCGCAAGACGAGAAACCATCTCCTGGTCCTGCTCACGCTCAAAATTGAATACGATCTGCTGGAACTCGGGCCTCTTCTTAAAGACGAACCACGCGTTCTTTTTAGCCAGCTCGACCGCCTCCGGTCTCGCCTTCTGAATAGCGGATCGACTATCGGACTTCGAAGCCACCGTAGCGGCCACGGTGACTTGGGTGTTCTGCGCGTGAGTCGGCGCCGACACAGCGAAGGCGATGAGCATTAACAACGGCAAAAAGCGTCGGTGATTCATATTAGTTGACCTCAAAATCAAAGACTTGCGAGCATCGGAGACTGCTTCATCAGCTCCTTGGACGGTGCCTTCAGTCCGCGCAACCCAGAATTAAACTCGCGGTAGGATTTCCAAGCCTGCAGCAGCTGCTTGGTCGCCCCTGCGGCCTCAGCGACCTCGCCAGCCATCGCGATACCGACCACGATCTTCGTAATTCCATCGATTTCATCGGACATCAAGGTTTCTCTGGCAGCGGCCAAGGCGCCCACCCACAACACCGTAGTCCCTGCGATTTTCAGATAGGCTTTATTTGCAGCGGCGCGCTGCTCCTTAGTCAGCGGCGCACCAGCAGCCTCTAACTCCTCGATGGCCGCCTGGACCTCAACGCTCGCGACCTTCATCGCTGCTTGACCGACGTCCGGGCCGAGATCGCCTCTTTCGAGATCCCTGGCGATGCCCATGGTTTCCTGGGCTTTCTGAGCGTGGCCCAAAGCATTCCACATGTCAGCCGTTCCACTTAGCGCGGTAACCTGGATCGCTTTGACAGCCAAGTAGAATCCCGCCATGTACCTCGCATCATTGGCGTGCGCATTCGGTGCAAACGCTGCCGCCGCGGCGGCCGCGGCGATTACCATTTTTCGTAGGTTAATTTTCTTTCCCTCGGATTAGCGGTTTTTAGCGCGGGCTAGCCCCATGCGTTTTTCAAAAATTTCAATCCATTCCTTGCGAATAGCAGATGGCTTTGTCTTTCCCATCGTTGCCGAAAGCTGATTCTTGATCCACTTCTCATCGCGAGTTGTGAAGGCTGTCGCCAAATCGCCTGCGAAGGCGAGGCTGAGCTTTCGATATTGATCGAACTCGTTCAGCTGACGGTCGCCTGTAAAGCTCTTAGCAGCTACGAACTTAAGCTTATGGTCCGTGATGATGCGGGTCCCACCCCATTCGGTGGAGTCCGCCTCGTCGGGTGCGACGATATTCAGCACATAGCGCGCGCCATAACCGTTCTCGGAACGTGTAATCGCTTGCTCGCCGATGGCGCCGTTGGCACCGACGACTTTACGGGTCTCATTGCGGACTAAAGACGCTGATGCAATCTCGTCGACCGACAGAAAGAACCGGTACGACGGGGCAGGTAAAGCAAACGTCTCGCCACCTGCGTTTAAGCAGTCTGGAATCGAGGCAATAAACTGCGGGCCGGACTCACCTGCGGCGCCGGTAGCACCACCTCCCGGAACGATTGGCAGACCTAATTTTTTCGACAACTCCGTTTCGAAGGTGCTAGTGACTTCGAGACCCAGGGCAGCGACAGTGTCTGCGGTTCCCGCTTTAGCGATGGAATCCGTGAGTGCTTTCTCTGCGGCGGCACTAAAGGTCACCGGCGCAACCGCAATCGTCTTAGCATTGGCCACCGGCCGGAAATTCGCCATCGCCTCACGCCACTGCACCATAAAGAGCTGCGGATCGGGCTCTTCACCCTCTTGCAACGCCGGCGGATCGTCAAAGAAGGACTTGAACTTGGCGATGATGTCTTTATCGGTCGGCCTAGCTTGCATTGCGTCGTTGAACTGATATGTCCACGGATAGACGCCCTTGATTTCTTTGCTGTCTTTGTTAAACAGCACGGTCTGAATGGTCAACGTGTAAATCACGTTGTACATCTGATTGTTCGGCGGCAGCGGGTTACGATATTCCTGAACCTCGTGCTTAGCCGCAGAGATGACAAATGAAATTGCATCGCTCGATGAGTCGACAAATTTGACTCTCGCATTAGCGTCTTGGGCTAATGTCTTGAGTCGTCCACCGAGCCCTGGCCGTTCTTGGTCGGACAATACCGTGGATTCCAAGAATCTATAGGTGGTCTTGAGGTCCTTCGCCTGGCCAAGGTAACCAACCCCGCAGTACTTCACTTCGAGTTGCGATCCATCATCCTGGGCGTGCGCACTAACCGCCATCGCCGCGATAATGACTCCCGCTACCATTCTTTTTATCATTGCAGTCTCCCTCCCTGCTTTAAC
>JBMTZD010000098.1:0-4856 GCA_049455235.1 Steroidobacteraceae bacterium | reverse complement strand
GTGCGCGACCAGGCCTCTTCGATGCGAATCGGGGTCGCGGCGTTAATGACGGGGGTGATGAGTGCTAATGCGAGCGCGAAAAAAGTGGCTTTCATACCGGCAGCATATCCAACGGCCGGTTTGCGTCAATCCGGGGATTCCAAGCGCTCGCGTAAGACTCGGACGCTCTCGGCGAGCGGAGTTTCCTGGGTTCGGATCGTGATATCCGCCGCCAGCGGCGCTTCGTAGGGGCTGTTCACGCCGGTCATGTTCGGGATCTTGCCTTCGCGCGCCTTCTTGTAGAGCCCTTTCACATCGCGCTGCTCGCAGACCGCAAGTGGCGTATCGACGAAGATCTCGATGAAATTATCGGGTCCGATCAGTTCGCGGGCGAGATCGCGCTCGCGGCGGAACGGCGAGATGAACGAGGTCATCACGATCAGTCCTGCATCCATCATCAGTTTGGCAACCTCGGCAATTCGTCGAATGTTTTCGACTCGATCGGTATCGGTGAATCCGAGGTCTCGGTTCAGGCCTTGTCGAATGTTGTCGCCATCGAGAATGTAGGTATGCAGGCCACGGGCATGTAGCTCGACTTCGAGCGCGTTGGCAATCGTCGACTTGCCGGATCCCGAGAGACCGGTGAACCACAGCACTTTGCCGGGATGACCATTGAGCGTTTCGCGAGCCTGACGATCGATGCTGAGTGACTGCCGATGCACATTCTGCGCCCGGCGCAGGCTGTGACGAATGAGACCGGCAGCCACGGTGGCGTGGGTATACCGATCGACCAGAATGAATCCACCGAGCTCGCGCGAGTTCGAATAGGGCTCGAACGCCAGAGACTGCGTGGTTGCGATGTTGCAGACCATGATGTCGTTGAGTTCGAGCTTGCGCGCGGGTTCTTCCGCTAGCGTATTCACGTTGATGCGATGTTTGATCGCCGTGATCGAGGCTCCCGTCCATTGGCTTGCGAGTTTCAAATCATAACGACGACTCGCGAGGCCCGGCTCTTCGTGCAGCCAGACCAGCGTCGCTTCGAACTGATCGGTTGTTTCTATCGGCGAATCCGCGCGGCTTAAGACATCGCCGCGGGAGATGTCGATTTCGCGATCGAGACATAGCGTGATGGCATCGCCCGCCGTTACCATGGCCCGATCGCCATCTCCTGTCACGATGCGCGAGATCTTCGCGATCTGTCCGCTTTGCGCCACGCGCAGTGTATCGCCGAGTTTGAGTTCGCCCGCCGCGAGCGTGCCCGCGTAGCCTCGGAAATCCGCATTCGGGCGGCTCACCCATTGCACCGGAAAGACACTGCCCGCTTGCGGCGGACGACGAATGTCGATGGTGTCGAGATGCTCGATCAGCGATGGTCCGTCATACCAAGGCATGGCCGACGATCGTGTTGTGACGTTATCGCCGCGCAGCGCACTCATCGGGATAGCCACCAGCGTCTCGAAGCCAAGCTTGCTGGCATAGCGAGCGAAGTCTCTTTCGATCGCACGATAACGCTGCTCATCGTAGCTAAGCAGATCCATCTTGTTGATCGCGAGCACCACGTGCTTTAAGCCCATCAGCGAGACGAGATACGCATGTCGCCGTGTTTGAACCGTCAGACCCGTGCGGGCATCGACCAACAAGACCGCAAGATCTGCCGTTGAGGCGCCGGTTGCCATGTTGCGCGTGTACTGCTCGTGGCCGGGAGTGTCGGCGACAATGAAGCTTCTTCGTGCGCTCGAGAAATACCGATACGCGACATCAATGGTGATGCCCTGTTCGCGCTCGGCGGAGAGCCCATCGACGAGTAGCGCAAAGTCGATGGAGTCGCCCTGCGTGCCGAAGCGGCGCGAATCGCGCTTGAGTGCCGCAATCTGATCTTCTGGGATCTGCTGCGATTCGAAGAGCAGTCGTCCAATTAAGGTGCTCTTGCCATCATCGACGCTGCCGCAAGTGATGAAGCGTAATAGATCGATATCGTTCGGGGTTGCCATCAGAAATACCCCTCGCGCTTCTTCTGTTCCATGCTCGCGCCGGCATCGTTGTCTATCGCCCGGCCTTGTCGTTCTGAGACGCTCGATCGCTGCAGCTCATCGACGATATCTTTGACGCTGCGCGCAGTAGATTCGATGGCGCCACTCAAGGGGTAGCAGCCGAGTGATCGGAATCGAACCGAGCGCTCTTCGATACGCTCATCGGGTCGCAGTCGAAAACGCGCATCGTCCACCATGATCAGCATGCCGTCGCGCTCGACGATGGGTCGTGGTGCGGCAAAGTAGAGCGGTACGACCGGAATGTCTTCAAGCAGGGTGTATTGCCAGATATCGAGCTCGGTCCAGTTCGATAGCGGAAAGACGCGAAGACTCTCGCCCTGCTGCTTGCGAGTGTTGTAGAGATTCCAGAATTCGGGGCGTTGCCGCTTCGGGTCCCAAACATGTTCGGGGTTTCGGAAGGAGAAAATGCGCTCCTTTGCGCGCGATTTTTCTTCATCGCGACGTGCGCCACCAAAGATCACATCGAATCGATGTTGATCGAGGGCTTGCTTGAGGCCGATGGTCTTCGTGATCTCGGTATGTAGCGCTGACCCATGATCGAAGGGATTGATATCCCGTGCGATCGCCTCTGGGTTCACGTGAACGATGAGGGGTTGTCCGCTGTCGCGCGCGATACGATCACGGAATGCGTACATCTCACGAAACTTCCAACGTGTGTCGACATGCAGCAGCGGGAAGGGTGGCGTCGCGGGGTAAAATGCTTTGCGAGCCAAGTGCAGCATGGCGCCGCTGTCTTTGCCGATCGAATAGAGCATGACCGGGCGCTCTGCTTCGGCGATGGCCTCACGGATGATGTGGATGCTCTCAGCTTCCAGGCGCTTGAGGCGGCTGGAGAGCGCGCTCTGTTTGCGCGGCAAAGGCGCGACCGTCGAAAAACTCTGAGGTAAGGTGGCTTCGTACAAACCCGCGACGAAGTCGATCGAGTCGGCGAGGCGTTCTGTCGGTCGGGTTGCCCAGTCACTGGCGAGCTCGCCGTGCGTGAAGACCGTGATTGGCTTTGCGATATGTGCTGCTAATTCATTGAGCGCGACGATGTCGTCACCATTCGGCGGGACGATCCAGTAACGACCCCCGCGCGCGTCATTCGCATGCAGAGCGATGCGACCATTCGGCAGTCGATGCTTTTGCACGAAGAGGGCGAGCCGTCGTCGGCGTCGAGTCCACTCCAGTGCGTGGTTGGCAATGAGACGGTTCGGTGCTTGCTCTACTGCGTTGCGGAGGGAGTCCAGATCAAGCTCGGCCGGCAGCAGCCCAAGCTCATGAAGTCGCCGCTCGGCTGTGCGCTTGGTTGCGGCTTGCCCCGCTGCTTGAAGAACCTCGAAGGCGCGATGGCTATCCCAAACGCCAGGGCCGTCGAGACCATGCAGGTCGGAAGCGCCAGAGGGGTTTCCCGTCGTTATTTGCATTTAATGGTGATACTAGAGCGGAATTAGGATAAAAATCCAGAAATGGCGATTTAAAATCACAAAAAATGCAAATTGCGACAAACGGCGACCGGATGCGGACTGGGTTAGCATCGCAGTGCCATGAATATCGACGACGGTTACGACGAGATCCGCAGCGCCGTTCGCGCGCTTTGCGCCCAGTTTCCTGATGAGTACTTTCGCAAGATCGACCTCGAGCGGGGCTACCCCGAGGAGTTCGTCCGCGCGCTCACGGACGCCGGCTGGCTAGCGGCCCTGATACCGCAGGAATACGGCGGATCGGGTCTCTCGCTCGCCGAGGCGTCGGTGATCATGGAGGAGATCAATCGCTCGGGCGGCAACTCCGGAGCCTGCCACGGGCAGATGTACGTCATGAACGTGCTCGTGCGTCACGGCAGCCAGCAGCAACGCGAGTTCTACTTGCCGAAGATCGCGAGCGGCGAGCTGCGACTGCAATCGATGGCCGTCACCGAGCCGACGACGGGCACCGATACGACGAAGTTGAAGACGACAGCGGTACGCAAGGGTGATCGCTACGTCATCAACGGTCAGAAGGTGTGGACTTCGCGTGTGCGCCACTCGGAGTTGATGTTGTTGCTCGCGCGGACAACGCCGCTTGCTGAGGTCAAAAAGAAATCCGAAGGACTCTCTGTGTTCATGGTCGATCTGCGGGATGCGATCGGAAAGGGCTTAAATTTAAGGTCTATCGAGAACATGGTGAATCACGAGACCAACGAACTATTCTTCGATGATCTCGAGGTGCCGGTTGAGAATTTGATCGGCGAAGAGGGCAAGGGCTTCAAATATATTTTGGATGGTCTCAATGCCGAGCGCGTATTGATCGCCGCTGAGTGCATTGGTGACGGGCGCTGGTTCATCGAGCGCGCGAGTCGCTACGCGAAAGATCGCATCGTGTTCGACCGGCCGATTGGTCAGAACCAGGGCGTGCAGTTCCCGCTCGCTGAGTCGCACATTGAGGTCGAGGCGGCGAGCCTCATGCGCTTTCGAGCCTGCGAGCTCTACGATGCCCGCAAGCCCTGTGGCGCCGAGGCCAACATGGCCAAGTACCTCGCGGCCAAGGCCTCATGGGAGGCGGGCAATGCCTGCCTGCAGACCCACGGCGGGTTCGGGTTCGCTTGTGAATACGACGTGGAGCGCAAGTTCCGCGAGACCCGGCTCTATCAAGTGGCCCCGATCTCCACGAATCTCATTCTTTCTTATATAGCTGAGCACGTGCTCGGGCTGCCGAAGTCCTACTGACCGCTAAGGAGGCGGGGGCGGTTCCCCCGCCGGGCTGCGGCTGTGTATAATCCGCGCCCCTCGACGCGCCCGTAGCTCAGTTGGATAGAGCGCATGGCTACGAACCATGAGGTCAGGAGTTCGAATCTCTTCGGGCGCGCCA
>JBMTZD010000097.1:0-4922 GCA_049455235.1 Steroidobacteraceae bacterium | reverse complement strand
TCGACGCGCTGCGAGAGATGGGATTCCGTATTTGCGTTTGGGAATACCCGCTCATCTCGGTTCGTCATCCACTCTTCAAGACACTTGCCGATAAAGGTTGGCTGATCCGAGACGCGCGTTCGGGAGAGGCCTACCGATATTCCTGGGATCCCGAACCGTTTGGTGCCGTGCTGACGCAACTACCAGATTCTGGACTGCTCGACTTCACGCATCCTGACGCTTACGCATGGTGGCGCGATCAGCATAAGCCGCTCTTCGATCTCGGCATCGACATGATCAAGGCCGATTTCGGCGAACAGATCGAAGAGCACATGGTCGCAAGCGATGGATCGCAGGGCGACGCCTTGCACAACATCTACGCGCTCCTCTACAACCGCTGCGTCTACGAGGCTGCGGAAAAACACTCCCGAAACGGACCATTTTTATTTAGTCGTGCGGGGTGGTCTGGATCGCAACGCTATCCCTCGCAATGGGGTGGCGATCCTCAGGCCGATTGGGGCGGTCTCGCCGGAAATTTACGTAGCGGCTTGTCATGGGGCCTCACCGGTGCGCCGTATTACGCAACCGACGTCGGCGGCTTTTACGGAGATCAGCGCGATCCCGTGCTCTACGTTCGATGGTTACAAGCCGCCGTATTCTCCGCGCATATCCGACTGCACGGTATCGGTCCGCGTGAGCCCTGGAGTTATGGCCCGGCTGCGGAAAAGCTCGCGCGCGAAGCGCTCGATCTTCGTGAGCGGCTTCGGCCTTATCTCAAGAATGTGGTCGCGCAGGCGTCGCGGACGGGCCTACCGGTGCAGCGGCCCATGGTTCTCGCCTGTCCGGAGGATCGGGCCTCGTGGGCTTTTGAGGATCAGTTTTTCTTTGGAGATGACGTACTCGTCGCCCCCTGCCTTAATCCTGATGGACGCGTAACGGTTTATCTGCCACGCGGGCGCTGGGTATGGCTGGACTCGGATGAAGCCATCGAAGGAGGGCAGGTTCACGAAATCGACCTGCCTCTGGAGCGTATTGCTGCATTCCGGCGGGCGTAGTCCGATGTCTTATATAAGGGTTGTATGACATAAAAATCTTTGTTAGCGTCAGAGTGAGAATTCGCGCCGAGTAGCTGTGGCGCAAAAGCAACAATCAAGGGGACATCTCATGCCGAACAGTAAGAAGATCATCGCGAGAGCCGTGGCACTTGCCGCGTGTGCCGCCATGTTTCCGTTGGCGGGTCTAGCTCAGGACGAAGGTCGGCTCGACGAAATCGTCGTTACCGCTCAAAAGCGCGAGCAGCGTCTGCAAGACGTTCCCATCGCAGTCTCTGTCGTCAGCGGTGATCTCGCAGAGTCTTCGGGCAGCTTCAATATCGAAGCGCTGCGTACACTCGTGCCCTCTCTGAATATCCGCAAGACCAACACCTCCCTCAACCAGTCGTTGTTCTTGCGTGGTGTTGGCACGATCAACTTCGCAATCGCTGCGCAGCCAAGCGTCGCGACGGTACTCGACGGCGTGGTGTTGTCCTCTGCAGGCGAAGCCTTCGGCGACCTCTACGATATCGAGCGCATCGAAGTGCTGCGTGGTCCGCAAGGCACGTTGTTCGGTAAGAATGCCTCGGCAGGTGTCGTTAACATTGTTACGAAGCGTCCTGGAACCACCGCGGGTGGCTACGTCGATGTGAGCTGGTTCGAGGGCAACGAGATGCGCGTCAAAGCCGCATACGATTCGCCCATCACCGACTCAATTCGCTCGCGGACGGTCATCATGCGGAGCGAGTTCGATGGCTATATCGATAACGTCACCTCCACTGCGGCCCGCGGCGATCTCAACGGCTACGAGCGTCAAGGCGTCCGTACGGTGTGGGAGTTCGACGGCGATAACAGCAACTGGGTGTTCTCAGGCGACTTCCGTAGCTCCGACGACAATTGCTGCGTTGAGGTTATCGGTACTGCGCCGACCGGCGCCACCGCACTCGCCTATGCAACGCTCTACAGTGGTGTGACTTTCGCCGGAGACGACACTCGTCAGGTCAAACAAGACTTGCAGATGCGCTCCACCGAAGAGGCGTGGGGCATGTCGTTGCAGGGCGATATCGACGTGGCCTCGGGCACGATCACCACGATTACGGCGTATCGCACGTGGGATGCCACCGAGATCCGCGAAGGCGACTGGATCGACACGCCGGCGCCCTATGTCGGTAACGGCTTCGCGCAGTTGCACGACTTCGGTCCGCAGACCACCAAGACGTTCTCCCAAGAGATGCGCTACGCCTCGAAGGGCGGCGAGACTGTCGATTATGTTCTGGGTATGTATTTCTCAAAGACTGACGCCCAGCGTTTCTTCCAGCGAAACATCTTCAACTGTACGGCGAGCACGTTGGCGGTTGATGCAACAGGACAGCGTCCGTGCCGCGCCGGGTCATCGACCTACGTAAGCGCATTCTCCAATGCCACATTCGGTGCGGACTTCAAAAACCTCGCCGTATTCGCTGATGGCACGTTCAACGCTTCTGACAGACTCCGTCTGATCGCCGGCGCGCGCTGGACCTCAGACGAACTCAGCTACTTCCACAATCGCGTGCCGTCGCCTGTGGCGGGCCCGGGTGTCCGCACGGATACCTCCGGCTTCACCGGTCGGAACACCTCTGACAACGTCTCGGGTCGCGCGGGTGTGCAGTTTGATATGTCGGACGATCTGATGCTGTACGCCTCTTACTCGAGAGGCTACAAAGGTCCGGCGTACAACGTGTTTTTCAACATGAGCGTGAATAACACGCCGCTCATCGAAGCGGAAACGGCCGACTCTTTCGAGGCGGGCCTCAAGAGCACGCTGCTCGATGGTCGAATGCTGGTCAATGCAGCAATCTACGATTCGAAATACGACGACTTCCAGGCCAACAACTTCACCTTCCTGAACGGCACTTTGATCACGACGTTGACCAATGCCGGTGAGGTGTCATCGAACGGTTGGGAAATCGATATCCAGGCTCGGCCGAACAACATGCTGACCCTCGGCGCAGGCATTGCCTACAACGACGCGAAGGTCGACAAGTTCTTTACGCCGGCAGGTTCGACGCCGTCGGTCCGTTCGGGAACCAAGCTGCCGCTCGCGCCGGAGTGGAAGGCATCGCTCGTGGGTGAGCTCACCATCCCGGTGGGGTCGTTCACGCTGACGCCGAATGTCGTTCTGGCCTATCAGGACGACAGTTTCTCGGATCTGAACGAGCCCGCTGCGCTGAAGATTCCGTCTTACAGCACGATCGACGTATCCGTCGCGCTGACGGATGCTAATGATCGCTTCCGCTTGGCTTTGATCGGGCGCAACATTACCGATGAAAGCTACACGGTGCTAAAGACCGGCGGTGGTCCGGGCGGGGCACCCCGTTTGCAGATCCCGCGCGATGCCGATCGATATTTTGGTATCCAGGCTCGCTTCAACTTCGGGACCAAATAAGATCCTGAGGCTGTGTTGAGAACGATCGACCTCGCGTTGCGAGGTCTCGAAAAACTGAATGCCCCCATCGCAAGATGGGGGCTTTCTTTTTCTGCGATCTTGCTGGCGTTGATGTTGAGCGTGGCGCTCGCACAAATTCTCTCGCGAGCGATTTTCAACCACACCTTGGACTGGGCCGAGGAGGCTGCTCGCATGGCGCTCGTGTGGTCTGCCTTGCTCGCCGCACCGATGGGCTATCGAGCGGCGGGGCACGTCGCCATTACAGCGTTCATCGAGGGCCTGCCGATCAAAGCGCTTCAGGTCACGGGCATCGTCGTCAATCTTCTCGTAGCCTGGATCTGCGGAGTGTTTGTGCTCGAGAGTTTCGATTTCGTTGCCCGAGGCGCAACGATCATGTCGACGGGTCTCGGGATTCCGATGGCATACGTGTACTCCATCGTTCCGGTAGCCCTGAGTTCACTGTTGCTCGTCGCCCTCGAGGCGACAATGCGATTGATCCGCGCGCTTGCCACCGGCGATACCAAAGAAATTTTGGTTGGTGTCGTCCCGCTCATGCAGAAAAACGAGGAAGGCTAGGCCATGTCCGCCGCGTTCTTCTGGTTCCTGGTGCTGCTGATGGCCTTCGGCACGCCCGTGGTTTTTGCCTTGTTGCTCGGGCCTGGACTCAGCCTGCTGATCGATGGCGAGACCCAGTATTTCCCGGCGCTCCTCGCGCGCTTCTACAACGGGATCGACAGCTTTCCTCTGCTTGCGGTTCCGTTCTTCATCCTCGCTGGCGAGATCATGAATGCTGGAGGCATCACCTCGTCGATCGTCCGATTTGCGCAGTCGCTAGTCGGGCATGTGCGTGGCGGGCTAGCGCAGGTGAACGTACTGTCCTCAATGATTTTCGCTGGAATCTCGGGCTCCGCAGTCGCCGATGCCTCCGCGATCGGTAAGATGATGATCCCGGCGATGGAGCGCGAGGGCTACCCGCGTCCCTTTGCGGCAGCGGTCACCGCTGCCGCCGCCGTAGTGGGTCCCATCATCCCTCCATCGGGGATCATGGTCCTCTACGGATTCGTGATGAATGTATCTGTGGGTGCTCTTTTCGCTGCAGGTGTAGTGCCCGGCATCCTGATCGGCCTCGCGCTGATGGGCACTATTCGGCTGCTGTCCACGCGATACAACTTGCCGCTTGCGCAGCCGCGCGCGAGTTGGCGCGAGCGTGGCGAGTCATTCAAAGGTGCTTGGCTCGCGATGTTACTGCCCGTCATTCTCCTCGGCGGTATGTTGAGCGGCGTATTCACCGCAACTGAGGCGGCATCCGTCGCTGTGGCCTACGCCTTGTTCGTCACCATTTTCATCACCAAGAGAGTGGGGCGGTCAGAGTTCACGTCGATCTTCAAGGCCACGGCGCTGCAGTCCGGCGTGATTTTGCTGCTCGTCGGAGCCGCAGTGACGTTAGGGTGGCTCGTCACCGTATCCGGACTCGCTGAAGGTATCGC
>JBMTZD010000096.1:0-5083 GCA_049455235.1 Steroidobacteraceae bacterium | reverse complement strand
TCAAGCACCCTCGGTCATGAAGAGGGAGAAACCCTCCATGCCGATGGAGATGCTTGTACCACTGCTGCTGATGTTCGTGGGATTCACCTTGTATTTCGCGGCGGTGATGCTGGTGCGCTTGCGCGCTGAGATTTTACGTCGAGAGCGTAACGCGAGTTGGATACGGGAGGCTTTGCGATGAGTGAGTTCTTCGCGATGGATGGCTACGCGCTGTTTCTTTGGCCATCTTATCTGATCACGTTTGTGGCGATTATCGCCAACGTCATCATCGCGCGCCGCGCTCATGCAACGGCTCGTGCCGAGGCCTTGCGACGCCTTGATCTCGAATCGTCAGAGACGCGCGTATGACGCCGCGTCAACGCCGCATCGTTCTCGTCGTCGGTATTTTGGCGGGTGTTTCGCTGGCGGGCCTACTGGCGCTCAGTGCCTTCCGTGAGAATGTCATGTTTTTCTTTGATCCCTCGCAGGTGGTCGCGGGCGAGGCACCGATCGACAAGCGATTTCGTCTCGGGGGCATGGTTCGCCCGGGTACGGTCGAGCGCGAGGCGGGTAGTCTCGATATGAGTTTCGTCGTCACCGACTTTCAACGTGACGTGAAAGTCGTCTACTCCGGAGTCGTGCCGGATCTCTTTCGTGAGAATCAGGGCGTCGTTGCCCATGGTCGCCTTGGTAATGATGGCATCTTCGTCGCGGACGAGATTCTCGCCAAGCACGATGAAAACTACATGCCGCCGGAAGTGGCCGAGGCCATCAAGAGTAAGCATGGTGGCGTGATGCCGGTCGATCCCGACCCGCGCAAAGCCAAACCGGAAACCTGAGGTCAAACGTGATCGTCGAACTTGGACATTTCGCGCTGGTGCTCGCACTGCTTGCGGCACTCTCTCAGTCATTTTTTGGTTTGGCGGGGCCTGCCAAAGGTGAAGCCAGTTGGATGGCAGCCGTTAGGCCCGCTGTTTATGCGCAGTTTGCATTGACGAGCTTGGCGTTGGCCGCGCTGATCTACGCTTTCGTGCAAAACGATTTCTCGGTGCTTTACGTCGCATCGAATTCGAACTCAGCGCTGCCATTGCTGTATCGCGTATCGGCGGTGTGGGGTGCGCACGAGGGTTCGCTGTTGTTGTGGGCGTGGATTCTCGTCGGCTGGGCGCTAGCGGTCGCCTTGCTCTCGCGCTCTTTGCCCGTCGAGTTCGCGGCGAGAGTGCTCGGTGTGATGGGTTTGATCTCGGTCGGCTTTTTGCTCTTCACGCTCGCGACATCGAATCCGTTTGAGCGCTTGTGGCCGGCGCCGCCCGATGGGCGAGATCTCAACCCGTTATTGCAAGACCCGGCGCTCGCGGCGCACCCGCCGATGCTCTACGCGGGGTATGTGGGCTTTGCCGTCGCGTTCTCGTTTGCCTGTGCCGCGATGATCGAGGGCAAACTCGACCAACAGTGGGCGCGATGGATGCGCCCCTGGACGACGATCGCTTGGGCGTTCTTGACGGTCGGTATCGGTCTCGGAAGCTGGTGGGCGTATTACGAACTCGGTTGGGGAGGCTACTGGTTCTGGGATCCGGTCGAGAATGCTTCGTTCATGCCATGGTTGATCGGTACCGCGTTGATCCATTCGCTGGCCGTGACGGAAAAACGCGGGCTCTTCAAAAGCTGGACTTTGTTGCTCGCGATTTTGGCGTTCTCGCTCTCGCTGCTCGGCACTTTCCTGGTGCGCTCGGGCGTGCTGGTGTCGGTGCATTCGTTTGCGGCCGATCCGACGCGAGGTTTATTCATCTTGGCATTCCTCGTGATCATCATCGGCGGTGCGTTAACGCTGTATGCCTGGCGAGCGCCCGTACTCAAAAGCAACGCGGGCTTCGAGTTCACCTCGCGCGAGTCGTTCCTGCTCTTCAACAATATTCTGCTCGTGGTGGCCACGGCAGCCGTTTTCGCAGGCACCATGGCGCCCTTGATTGCCGATGCACTCGGACTCGGAACGCTGTCGGTCGGACGGCAATATTTTGATCCGGTGTTTTTATTACCGACGTTGCCTTTGATTGCACTGGCGGCTGTTGGCAGTCATTCACTTTGGAAAAAGGGTCGTCTACTCGAGCGTCGTACCGGTATCGCGATTGCGCTCGTGGCTGCCGTGCTGCTGACGTTGGTGTTGGTGCTCGCCGTATGGGAAGGCGCCAAGGTGCTCACGCCCATCGGCTTTCTCGTGGGTGCTTGGTTGTTGTTTTCAGCCTTGGTGGATCCGATCGATCGCTGGCGGCGTCGCTTGTCGATGACTCCGGCGATCGTGGGTATGGCGATTGCGCATGCCTCGCTCGGATTCTTCGTCATCTCGGTCACGGCGGTCGAGAGCTACACCCGAGAACGCGATATCGCTTTAGCGGTCGGCGAGTCGGGTACGGTCGGTGAGTTCAAATATGAACTGCGATCGCTGCAATTCGTTGAGGGCCCGAACTACGACGCGTTGCGTGGCGAGATTGCCGTCAGCGAACGCGGCGAGCCGATTAGCGTGCTGCATCCCGAAAAGCGTAATTACTGGGTGCAACGTCAGCAGATGACCGAAGCGGGCATCGACATGCAGTGGTCGCGTGATGTGTTCGCGGCGCTCGGCGAAGACCTCGGCGCGGGTCGCTGGAGTGTGCGAGCGCAGGTGCGTCCGCTGATCAATTATGTTTGGTTGGCGGCATTGCTGATGGCGATCGGTGGCGTCATCGCGGCACTCGATCGTCGCTATCGCAGGCGGAGCGAGACTGAATGAATCGGTTTTTGCTGCCTGCGGGCATCTTTGCCGCTTTGGTGGCGTTGCTGTTCATCGGAATACAGCGTGCACCAAACAAGTCCGTCATTGCATCGCCGCTGATCGACAAGCCAGCGCCCCAGTTTGAACTGCCTGTTCTGAACTCCACGGAGACGTTTGCGAACGAATCGATGCGGGGTCGTTGGTATCTGCTCAACGTGTGGGGCACTTGGTGCGCCGAGTGTCGTCGCGAGCACGACATGCTGCTTGAAATCGCCGCTCGTGGTGAGATTCCGATCGTGGGCTTGAACTGGAAAGATGACCCAGGGGCTGCGCAACAATGGTTGGAGCAACTGGGTAATCCGTATGCCGTCATTCCGGCCGATCGAGAGGGGCGTGTCGCCATTGACTGGGGTGTATACGGCGCGCCGGAAACTTTTTTGATCGATGATCGCGGTATCGTTCGCTACAAGCATGTGGGTGCGCTGCATCCACTCGCGTGGGAGAGTGAGTTTCTGCCGCGCATTCGAGGTGTCAAATGAAAGGCATCCGGCGTTGGTCGGTTCTTCTGTTGAGTTTTTGCTTGAGCATGATTATCAACTCCGCTCTCGCCATCGATCCGATCGAGTTGTCTGACCCAGCTTTGCAAGAGCGCTATCGCAGTTTGACTCACGAACTGCGTTGTATGCAGTGTCAAAACCAGTCGATCGCCGATTCGCCGGTTGGGCTTGCGGGCGATCTTCGGCGAGAGGTTCGCGAGTTACTCGAAGCGGGTAAGACCGATGCGGAGATCCGCGATCATCTGAGTGCACGTTATGGCGATTTCATCCTGTTTCGACCGCGCTGGTCATGGAGTACGGCGTGGCTTTGGTTGACACCCGTCATTCTGTTGCTGCTGGGGTTGTTCGTTGCTGTGCGTATCGTGAAACAACGCGCTGCCATGGTCGATCCAACCGACGATAACGATAACGAGAGGGCGGGGCGGTGAGCTTATTTTGGATTGGAGCTATTTTGATTCTCGCAGGATCGATCGCTGCGTTGGTGTGGCCGCTCGCGCGTGAGCGCGCGCAGCGCGGCGTCGCTCTGGCCGTTGCGGTTGCCGTGGTCGTCGTCAGTGTTCTTCTGTATCGCGAATGGTCCAACTGGGATCGAACCCAAGCGGCCGAGGCTGCCGAACAGTCGGCGATGTTGGGCTCTCTTGCGCGTCGCCTCGAGAGGAATCCCGAGGATGTCGAAGGTTGGTTGATGCTCGGTCGTTCACAACTCGCCATCGGTCAGTACCCGCTCGCACAGCGGGCATTCCGGCGCGCGGATCGACTCGAGGACGGTCGCAACCCCGAGGCGCTGTTGGGTATGGCCGAGGCCATGGTGTTGCAGGCCGACGGTGAGGTGGATGATCGCTCGGGTCGCTTGTTCGAGATGGCGCTTGAGCTCGCACCTCGTTCGGAGAAGGCGTTGTTCTTCTCCGCAGTCGCAGCGCAGAAACGGGGAGAGACAGCGCTGGCCATTGAGCGCTTCGAGACGATGTTGGCGATGTCACCGCCGCCCGAAGTGAGAGGCATCCTCGAGCAGCAGGTTGCCAGCCTAAAGGCTGCGCCGCTGCCTGCTGATTCAGCTGCGCCCATCGCGGGCTCGACGCCCGTGGCGGCAGGTGATGTTGAAAAGGCCGCCCCCGGAGCCGCTCGCGTTCAAGTTGAGGTCTCTGCTTCGCAAGCGATGCAGCAACGTATCCAGAGCGGTGGCGTGCTGTTCGTTTTCGTACGCGTTCCGGGTCAACCGGGGCCGCCATTGGCGGTGAAACGGGTCTCCGTGGATCTGCCGGTGACACTCGAGCTCACGGCGCGCGACAGCATGGTTCCGGGGCTCGAAATTCAGGCAGGCCAAGCCGTTGAAGTGTCGGCCAAGTGGTCGAAGGATGGCGTAGCCACGCCGCGCGCCGGTGACCCGATTGGCAGCATCGCGTATACCGTCGGCCGTGATGGCCTCAAAAGTCTCGTGATCAATGAGTTGAGTCGATGACGACTACCACCGGCGCCACCTCTCGTATGCGATGGTTGGTTGCGCCGGGCGAAGGGCGAGCGCTGCTCTCCGCAGCCGGTGCGTATTTTCTCCTGCTAGCGGGCTACTACATGCTGCGTAGCTTGCGAGAAGCCTTTGCGCTCGAAGTGGGGCGTGACTACATAGCGACGCTCTTTTACATCACGTTCTTCGTGATGATGGCCGTGCTGCCACTCTATTGGTACCTAGTGGCACGACTGCCTCGGCGGCAATTGTTTCCCGTGATTTATGCGGGCGTCGTCGTCTTATTCGCTGCGCTCGCTATCGGCATGTCGGGTCAGCCCGGCAACAAAACCTTGG
>JBMTZD010000095.1:0-5087 GCA_049455235.1 Steroidobacteraceae bacterium | reverse complement strand
CGTTCTGGATCCGCACCTTCGTCAAGGAGCCAGAGCGTTGGGAAACGGCCGCTGCGACTGCACCACCACCTCACTTACGCGAAATCTTTGCACCCGAAATTTGGCCGCGTACGCGTAGCGCCCTTATCGTGGCCGTTGTGGCCTTGATCACATGGTGGAGCTGCAACGCCTTCATCCCCGTCGTCGTCGCCAATTTGGCGCAAGCCGAAGCGTTGCAGCTGGGTCTCGATAAAACCGCCACCAGTATCTTGATCGAATCGTGGAAAACCCAAGGCACGGCGATCTTCAACGTCGGTGGGCTGCTTGGCACATTGCTCACGATCCCGCTGGCAAAACACTGGGGTCGCAAGCCGATGTTCGCGCTCTACTTAGGCTTCTCGTCGCTTGCCCTACTCACGACGTATGGACTCGACCTCGAGCCGCAAGTGCGTCTCTACATGTATTTCTTCATCGGCTTAACCGTATTTGGCATCTTCGGCAGCTTCACGTTCTATTTGCCGGAATTGTTCCCGACGCGATTGCGCGCAACAGGCTCAGGGTTCACCTACAACATCGGTCGAGTGATTGCCGCCGGCGGCCCCTTCCTCGTAGGCTCGGTCGCCTCTGCGGGCGCGGGTAATTCGGCTGTGGTGCTCGACACACTGTTTTTGGTTGGCTTCGTACCCATCATCGGCTTGTTGTGCCTCGGTTGGGTCATCGAAACCCGCGGTCAAAAAATTCCGGACTGAAGCGGATTTGACGCAACATGGCTGATTGGCTCATTGATGTCATCCTGGGGCTTGTCGAAGGCTTCACCGAATTTCTGCCGATCTCGAGCACAGGGCACCTGATCATCACTCGCGCCCTGCTCGATCTCGAAGATCAAGTCGGCTTTCGACAAATGATCGTGATTCAAGGTGCTGCCATTCTCGCCGTGTGCTTCGAGTATCGCGTGAGGCTGTGGAATCTCGCCACGACCCTGACAACGAGCGATGCCTCGCGTCGGTTCGTACTCGGTTTGTTTCTGGCGTTTCTGCCTGCCGCTATCGCCGGACTCACATTCGAAGACACGATACGCAGCGTCTTGTTCGCGCCCGTTCCAGTGGCTATGGCGCTTGTTGTCGGTGGTGTGCTGATTCTTTGGGCGGAACGACGCCCGCATGTCGAACGGGTCAAATCACTCGATGATCTCAGTCCGATGGATGCCTTTCGAGTGGGTTTATTTCAGATGCTCGCGCTCGTACCCGGCACGAGTCGATCTGCTGCCACGATCTTAGGCGGATTGTTGACGGGCCTCGATCGCCGCACGGCCGCCGAGTTTTCCTTTTTCGTCGCCATTCCCGTAATGTTTGCCGCCACGGGTTACAAGCTACTCGATGCGCGTGAACCCATCACGCTCACCGAAGCGCGTTCTTTGATCATTAGCAGCGTGGTGGCTTTTTTCGCTGCCTTAGTCGCGATCCGTTTCCTGCTGCGCTTCGTCAGTCAGCACTCATTTGCCGTGTTCGCGTGGTACCGCATCGTCTTCGGCGGCGTGATCCTACTCACTTGGCAGATGGGCTGGGTGCAGTGGTAGCGTCTCGCTCTTCTTCGGTCACACGACCGAAATCCGGATAAGGCCCGAGCAGCAATAGCAACAGCGCGCCCACGATGAACATCACCGCCGCTGCGATCAAAATCGGGTCGTAGCTGCCGGTGGTGTCACGCACCCAACCGTAGAGCGTCGCGGACACGGCAGCCGATAAGCCGAAAGCCATGTAGAGCACACCGTAGATCTGGCCATAGCTCTTCATGCCGAAGTAACGCCCGGCAAGATATGCCACGAGATCGGTCTCGGCACCTGATGCAAAGCCCATGAGAAATGCAGCGGCAATCGCTACCATGAAACTGAGCGATCCATCGCCGAGCAAAATCCAACAAGACAGTGCTGGCAAACACAAAATCGGTAACGTGACGAACGGCGCCCAGAACTTGTCGAGCAAGTAGCCCGTGATGATGCGGCCAGCGAAAATCGACAAGCCGAATACACTCATCACCGCCGCCGCTTCAGTACGCTCGAATCCACGCGCACCGAGCATCGAGGGCAGATGTACGAGTGCTCCCGAGTAGGCGATGGTCACGAGTGCAATCGAAGCCCAAAGAATCCAGAAACGTGGTTCGCTCATCGCTTCCTTAAGACTGCGACCCGGCAAACTGACGGCACCGGCTGCTGCAATCTCAGGCGGACGCTCCTCTGGCTTCGGCTCACGGAACCAGAGCAAACCGATCGGCAGCGCGATACCGAGTGGCAGTAATGCGAGCGCGGCATAACTCACCCGCCAGCCGAAATCGTTGATGAGCCAAGTGGTGATGATCGGCAACGCCATCGCCGAAATGCTGGTGCCGACCAAGGTCAGCCCGAGCGCGAGACCGCGTTGCTTGAAGAACCAGAGATTGATCGCACGCGACCAAGTGATCGGGGTCGAACCGATCCCGAAGAGGCCGATCAGTACCCACAGCCCGTAGTACCAATAAAGGTTGCCGGGGATGATAGAGAACGACGCGAATACGAGTGCAAAGGTCGTCAGCGAGGCGAGCGCCACCTGCCGAACCCCGAAGCGGTCGGCCAACCAACCGAAAACCGGCGCCAATAAGGCGCCGAGGACACCGTAGATCGTGATGCCAAGACTGATTTCGGTACGGGTCCAACCGAATTCCTGCTGCAGGGGGTCGATAAAAAAGCCAACCGTGTTGAACGGCAGTGGTGATGCGCCGAAAGCCGTGCCGAGCAAGGATGCAATCAGCACTTTCCAGCCACGCCCAAATTCGTTGCGGCTCGGCGCCGCGGCCCCCGGGGATGTCATGGCTACCAAGCATACCCGCTCCGGCCTGTTCGGTGCCGATGCTTGGGAGTAACCTATACACACTTATGAAGATCGTGATCCT
The DNA here is from genome assembly GCA_049455235.1 of Steroidobacteraceae bacterium. Classification (GTDB taxonomy): domain Bacteria; phylum Pseudomonadota; class Gammaproteobacteria; order Steroidobacterales; family Steroidobacteraceae; genus UBA964. The sequence continues at coordinate 2,183 of JBMTZD010000095.1, read as the reverse complement.
CGGCGCCGGACAGGTCGGGCGCACGGCCGCGTATCAACTCGCGCGTGAGGAGGCCAACGAGGTGACGGTCGTCGATACCAACGACGAACTCCTGCGTGACCTGCAAGATCGCCTCGATATCCGCACCGTCGTCGGTAATGCCTCCTACCCCACCGTTCTAGAAGCTGCCGGCGTCGCTGACGCTGACATACTCGTCGCACTCACGAGCTCCGACGAAGTGAACATGATGGCCTGCGAAGTGGCTTACACGCTCTACCGCACGCCAACCAAGATCGCCCGTATTCGCTCACCCGAATACACCCGTCACCCAAAACTCTTCAGCGACGAATCGCTGTCGGTCGATGTTTGGATCAGCCCCGAACAGCTCGTTACAGAGTATGTCGAACGACTCATCCGATATCCGGGTGCGTTACAGGTTCTCGATTTCGCAGGCGGTCGAGTTCGACTCGTCGGCTTGCGGGCGCGCAAGGGCGGTTTGCTCGTAGGCCAGGCGCTGCGCGGTTTGCGCGAACACATCCCGAATACGGAAGCGCGAGTCGTCGCGATTTATCGCAATGGTCGCAGCCTACAGATCGAAGGTGACACCATCATCGAAGAAGGCGACGAGGTGTTTTTCCTTGCGGCCAAAAACGACATCCGCCGATTCATGGCGGAAATTCGCAAAGAAGAGAAACCCGTCAAGCGCGTCGTGATCGCCGGTGGCGGCCATATCGGCTACTCGCTCGCTCGAGAGCTCGAAAAAAACAACAACCAGGTGAAGGTCATCGAGCGTGATCCAAAGCGCGCCCGAAAAATCTCGGAAAATCTCGAAAACGCCATCGTGCTCGAAGGTGATGCGGCCGATGAAGAGCTGCTCGTGGAAGAGAACATCGACAGCTGCGATGTTTTCTGTGCGCTCACCAACTCCGAAGAAGCCAACATTCTTTCTGCCATGCTCGCCAAGCGCTTGGGCGCCGCTAAAGTGATGGCGCTGATCAATAAGCCTTCCTACGCCGAGATCGTGCAAAGCGGCACGATCGATGTTGCCATCTCCCCGCAAACCATCACGATCGGCTCGCTGCTGACCCACGTGCGACGAGGTGACGTCGTGCAGGTCCACTCATTGCGACGCGGTGCGGCCGAAGCACTCGAGGCGATCATCCACGGAGATCACCGAAGCTCACGAGTGGTCGGCAAGAAGATCGAAGAAATTGTCCTCCCTGAAGGAGCGAGGATCGGCTGTGTCGTTCGCGGTGACGAGGTCATCATGGCTCACCACGACACGGTGGTTCAGGCTGACGATCACGTGATTCTCTTCATCACCGATCGTCGTCACGTCGATCAGGTGGAAAAACTCTTCCTCGGCGAAACCTCGGGTCGGCGCTGAGCGATCGAGATTACGAATGCTCGCAGTTGCTCATGTCCTTGGTTTGATGATGGCGTTCTTCGCCGGTGTCTACCTGCTGCCACTCGTCGTTTCTCTGATCGTCCAAGATGGCTACGCGCATTTCTACGTCGCCGCCGCCGCCATCAATATCGTATTCGGGCTCGGTGTCGCGGCGGCGACGCGTCGCCACAAGCGCGAACTCAAATCCCGTGATGGCTTTTTGTTGGTCACCCTAGTCTGGGTGCTGATGTCACTCTCCGGTTCCGTGCCATTTTTCCTCGCGCTACCTGAGTTGAGCGCGACGGATATCATTTTCGAAGCCGTTTCCGGTCTCACCACTACGGGTGCGACGGTCATCACCCATCTCGATGCGCTCGCACCCTCACTCAACTTCTGGCGACACACCCTGCACTGGCTCGGTGGCATCGGCATCATCGTGCTCGCAGTCGCCGTACTACCCTTGCTCGGGGTCGGTGGTATGGCTCTATACCGCGCCGAAGCTCCAGGGTCAGTCAAAGAAGAGAAACTGACGCCTCGTATTACTGAGACTGCCAAAGCCTTGTGGCTGACCTATGCGGGCTTAACCGTCGCGGCAGCCATTTCATTGAAGCTTGTCGGCATGAACTGGTTCGATGCGGTTTGCCATGCCTTTTCCGTCGTCGCACTTGGCGGTTTTTCGACTCACGATGCGAGCATCGGACATTTCGACTCGGCAGCTATCGAGCTTGTTTTGATGATGTTCATGCTGATCTCGATGGTCAATTTTGCGCGTCACTTCACTGCCGTTCGTACCCGCAGTCTAACGCCGTATCGCAGC
>JBMTZD010000094.1:0-5120 GCA_049455235.1 Steroidobacteraceae bacterium | reverse complement strand
GTGATTGGCATCGTCTTGATCCTCGCTTTCCGGCACTCGCGTCATCAGCCGATTGCCTTCGGACCTTACCTCGCGATGGCAGGTTGGCTCGCCTTGCTCTTTGGCGATCTACTGCGATGACTTGCTGACATGTTTCGAGTGGCACTGACCGGTGGTATCGCAAGCGGCAAGTCAGCCGTCGCCGCGCTATTCACCGCCCACGGCGTGCCCGTGGTTGACAGCGATGTGATCGCGCGCGAGGTCGTGGCGCCGGGTACTGCCGCTTTGGAGGCAATCCGACAGCGCTTTGGCGATGGGGTTTTGCAAGTCGATGGCAGCCTCGACCGGCGCGCCCTGCGTGAACAGGTCTTTGCTAACCCCGCCGCACGGCGCGACCTTGAAGCCATCACACATCCGGCAATTCGCTCTCGCATGCAAGAGTGGTCTCGGACAGCGGCAGGCCCTTACCAAATTCATGTGATTCCGTTGCTCGTCGAAGGCGGTGGCCGCCGCGACTTCGATCGGGTGCTCGTAGTGGATTGCCCGGAGGATCTGCAGGTGCAGCGGGTGATGCAGCGCGATGGCGTGAACGAAGCCTCCGCCCGTCGCGTCCTCGCGGCGCAGGCGTCGCGCGCCGATCGTCTTTCTATCGCCGACGACGTGATCGTGAACGACGGCGACCAAGCCAAACTGTCTAGCGCAGTCGACACCCTACACCAGCGATATCTGCAACTTTCGGTTTACGTGACCAAAGGCGCTCGTTCAGAATAGCCCGATGACCGAGCAGGCCGCGGAGGGAACGGCGCCATTGCCCCTATCGGGCGCGGAGCCGTTGGTATTTGAACAACCGCTCAGCGAGCGGATGCGCGCCTATTTGCGTATCGACTTCCTCTATAACCAAGCGGTCTATCACGCGAACTCGAAGAGCCAGTGGGGCAGCCGCGCCGCGATCGGCAGCATGCTCGACATTCTCGCCATCATTACCCGCGCCGATACGCGAGCGGACGTGCTCAAAGAACTCGAACGACAGATAGGCCTGTTGACCGAATACCAACGTCGCCCAGGGGTGGATGTCGAGCGACTGCAAACGCTCGTCAACAATCTGCAACGTCTGCGCACCGAGCTGCTGGGTGCGGGCTCTGCGTATTTACAACCACTGCGCGACTCGGCCTTCCTGGCCGCCGTGCGACATCGAAGCACGATCCCGGGTGGCACCTGCGATTTTGATCTGCCGGATTTCTTTTACTGGCTCAATCAATCGAGTGAAGTTCGCGAGCGCACACTGTCGGAGTGGCTCACGCTGCTGCGCCCGCTCTGCGATGCGATCGCCGAGTTACTGTGGTTGACGCGTCAAGGCGGCCGGGCTCGCACCGAGACAGCGACCAACGGCGTGTTCCACGTTACTTTTGAGCGCAACAACCCCGTGCAATTGCTGCGCGTTGCGATCGACCCCGCGCTCGGCATTTATCCTGAGATCAGTGGCAGTCACTATCGTGCCAGCGTGCGTTTCGTGTCTTGGCAAGGACAGAACGAGCGTGCTCGCCAAGTTGAGAGCGAAGTACCCTTCGAACTCGTTTGCTGTGGCTGATCAGCCGCATCGGATTCAAAGATATGTTAAAGCTTTACGATAACGCCTTTGCGCCGAGCCCGCGCCGTGTGCGCATGTTCCTCGCGGAAAAAGGCCTACCCTACGAAACCATCGCCGTCGACATTGCTGCGGGTGAAACCGGCTCTGCCGATTTTCTGGCCGTGAACCCCTTGGGTGAAGTTCCCGTGTTGGAGCTTGCCGACGGCACGCGCCTGCGCGAATCACTCGCCATCTGTCGATACCTTGAATCGGTTCAACCGGATCCCGCACTGCTCGGCCGCAATGACCGCGAGCGCGCCGAAATCGAATCGATCGTGCTGCAGTTGATGTTTCGCGTTTACGTGCCGACGACACATGCGTTTCGCCACACGCACAAGTTCTGGGCTGGGCGGATCACGCAGGTTCCCGAGTATGGCGCGCTCGCCAAACAGGCCGTGCTCGACGAGTGGCAGCGGCTCGATCGCGAACTGGCTAATCGTGAATTTTTGGCTGGTGATCATTTCAGCTTCGCCGATATCGTCGGTTTCACCACACTCGAGTTCGGTAAACCCTCCGGTATTCGTCTCCAGGAAGATCAAGAGCACCTACGTCGATGGCATTCGACCATCGCAGCTCGGCCGAGTGCGAAGGCCTGATATGGAAGCGCCCTTCTGGCACGAACGTTGGGCCAAGCATGAGATTGGCTTTCATATGCCTAAGCCGCATGCGGCACTCGAGCGCTATTGGAGCTCACTGAGTCTCGCTGCGGGTAGTCGCGTCTTTGTGCCCTTAGCGGGCAAAAGCCTCGATCTTGTGTGGCTGGCACGAGCCGGCCATCAGGTTGTCGGTATCGAACTCTCGCCGGTGGCCGTCGAGGAATTTCGCGCCGAGCACCCGAGCGAGACTGCGATCGATCTACGCTGCGGAGATTTCTTTGATCTTACACCCGACACGCTCGGCCCGATCGATGCCGTTTTTGATCGAGCCTCGCTGGTCGCGTTGCCGTCTGCGATGCGTCGCGACTACGCGGCGCACATCACGTCGCTCTCGCGACCGGGAACACGCAGCCTGCTCGTGACGATGGAATACGACCAAAGTCAAATGAAGGGGCCGCCGCATGCCGTGCTCGAGAGCGAGGTGAAAGCGCTCTATGGAGCGCATCACCTCATCGAGACTCTCGAGCGGATCGACGTCCTCGCGGACTATCCGCGCATGATCGACCGCGGCATCACAGCACTCGCCGAACGCGTCTATCGCCTAACGCGCGAGTCGTGAACCCCTCGCACGCGGCCACAGCGCTCATCAGCGCTTCGGCAGCTCCATGCCAATCGCGGCTGCAATGAACGCCCACTGATCGGCGAAATCGTCGATCTGCATCCATACCGGCTTGCCCGCACCATGACCGGCGCGTGTCTCTACGCGCAGCAGCACGGGGTTGGCGCAGCCCTGGGCGCGCTGCAACTCGGCAGCAAACTTGTAGCTATGCCAGGGCACGACGCGATCGTCTCGATCGGCGGTCGTCACGAGCGTGGCCGGATAACAAACACCCGGCTTCACGTTGTGTACCGGCGAATAAGCGCGCAGCGCAGCAAACTCTTCTGCGTTTTCCGAAAGGCCATAGTCGGACGACCACTGCCGCGCGTTCGCACTCGCCGTGTGATAGCGCAGCATGTCGAGTACACCGACCGCCGGTAGCGCCGCGGCAAAGAGCTCGGGTCGCTGCAGCAAGGTCGCGCCCACCAACAAACCACCGTTACTGCGACCGGAGATCGCCAGATGCGCCGGAGACGTGATTTTCTCGGCGACGAGATGCTCGGCTGCGGCGATGAAATCGTCGAATACATTTTGCTTGCGCGTCTTCGTACCCGCCTCGTGCCAAGCATCGCCATACTCACCGCCACCACGCAGATTGGCTTCGACATAGGTGCCACCCATCTCAAGCCATGCGATCACCGCGGGACGGAAGGCGGGCGTAATGGAGACATTGAAGCCACCATAGCCATACAACAGCGTTGGCGACTTGCCATCGCGCAGAGTGCCTTTGCGCTGCGTGATGTACATGGGCACCCGCGTGCCATCTTTGCTGCGGTAGAACACCTGCCGAGTCTCGTAGGGCGAGGTATCAGCAGCGATCTTGGGCTCTCGGAAAACGGAAGTCTTCAGCGTCTCCAAGTCGAGACGCAGCACCTGCCCCGGGCTCAGATAGTCTGCGTAGGCGAAAAAGGTTTCCGTGTCTTTCGCGCCACCCGAGAATCCAGCAATCGTCCCGAGGCCCGGGACATCGACCTCGCCCTTCGCTTGGCCGTTGCGATCAAAGATTTTGGCGACTCCGTGCGCATCGCGTACATAACGCACGATCAAATGACCGCCGACGTAACTGGCCTCATCCATAGCGAGATCAGACTGCGGCACGAGCTCACGCCACGCAGAAGGCTGCGGATCTTTGATGTCCACCGCAATGATGCGCCCGCGCGGTGATGCGTTAGTGGTCTGCACGAAGAGCGTATCGCCCTCGTTGCCGAGAATGGTGTAGCGCGCATCCCATGCACCGAACACGGTTTTCGGCTTCGCTCCAGGCAAGCGCATATCGATGGCTTCGATCCCATTGGCGCGATAGCCATCGAAGAGCGAAATGAACAACCAATTGCCATCTTCTGAGAGCGATGCCGAAGGCGCTCGCGTCGGATGATCAGTCACGCGATAAACGAGCTTGTCGTCAGCTTGATTCGAACCCAAGCGGTGAAAGTACACCGAAGGTTGCCCTTGGTCGTCACCACGCGAGGGATCATCGGCACGAGCGGGATAACGACTGTAGTACACACCGCTGCCATCGGCAGCCCAGCTCAGCTCCCAAAACTTCGTTTGACGCAGTTCATCCGGCAGATCGACGCCGTCAGCAACGCGACGGAATTTCCAGATCTCCCAATCGGTGCCGCCGTCGGAGAGGGAGTATGCGAGCAGTTTGCCATCGGGCGAAGGCTCGAAACGCGCGAGCGCGACCGTCGCATCATCGCGAGTGGCATTGGGATCGAATAACACGCGTGGCGTGGCATCAAGCGCCTCGGCGACATAGAGCACGCTCTGGTTTTGACGACCATCATTACGCAAGAAGAAATAGTTCGAACCCTTCTTACGCGGTACACCCACGCGCTCGTAGTTCCACAGCGTCTCGAGGCGCGAGCGAATCCACGCGCGCTGCGGCAGCGCCTCAAGCATCGGCTCGGCAAAGGCATTCTGGCGCTGCACGAAATCACGGGTCGCAGGCGACTCCGGATTTTCAAGCCAACGGTAAGGATCAGGGACGCTGACGCCGTGGTAGTTGTCGACGACATCCCCTCGCTCGACGGCAGGGTATGCGAGGTCCTTGGCCAGTGTGAAATTGCCAGACATGAAGGCGATCCCGAAAGCGGCCGTGAGGCCGATGAAGTGGCGATGCAGCATGTTCCTCTCTTAAACTGCGAGCCGGGGTTGCTGATGTTACTGGAGGCCGGTTGTTCATGCCCACCACCTGCGCTGGGCGCTCACTTTGGGCGCTAATGGCAGCACTGCTGCCTCTTACCTCCTTCGCCACTGA
>JBMTZD010000093.1:0-6067 GCA_049455235.1 Steroidobacteraceae bacterium | reverse complement strand
AATCAATACGCCATGCTGCCGGAGTTTCTGGCGCGCCATCCGCTCGCCCCGGACTCTCAAGGTCAGGGCTTCCTGTCTTGCATGTTCGAATTGCAGGAGATGCTCAAGGAAGTCACGGGCATGAAGGCGGTGTCGCTGAATCCGATGGCCGGCGCGCACGGTGAGTTTGCGGGTGTTGCGATGATCCGTGCCTATCACCGCGCTCGCGGCGATCTGGCGCGCAACGAGATCATCGTTCCCGAGGCGGCGCACGGAACGAATCCCGCGACGGCCACGATGTGCGGTTGCATCGTCAAAGAAATCCCGGTCGATGCCCAGGGGGACGTCGATCTCGATGCGCTAGCCAAAGCGGTCGGGCCGAATACGGCAGGCATCATGCTGACCAACCCGTCGACGCTCGGCGTGTTCGAACGCAAGATCGAACAGGTCGCCAAGCTCGTGCACGGCGCGGGCGGTTTGCTCTACTACGATGGCGCCAATCTCAACGCGATCCTCGGCAAGGTGCGCCCCGGTGACATGGGCTTCGATGTCATTCACATGAATCTGCACAAGACCTTTTCTACGCCGCACGGCGGCGGTGGTCCTGGCGCAGGTGCCGTGGGTGTTAGCGCAAGACTCGAACCGTTCTTGCCCGTGCCGGTCGTGGGTCGCGAAGGCGATCAATACCGCTGGCTCTCGGAGGCGGATCGGCCGCAGTCGATCGGTCGCCTGTCGGCGTTCATGGGTAATGCGGGCGTCTTGCTGCGCGCCTACATCTACATGCGCATGTTGGGTCGCGAGGGCATGAGTCGAGTGGGCGAATATGCCACTCTCAACGCCAACTACGTCATGGCGCGCCTGCGCCAGGCGGGATTTGATCTCGCATACCCTGAGCGACGCGCGAGCCACGAATTTATCGTGACCATGAAGCGTCAGGCGAAGGAGCTCAACGTCACCGCTATGGATATCGCCAAGCGTTTGCTCGACTACGGCTTTCATGCGCCGACGACCTACTTCCCCTTGTTGGTCCCGGAATGTTTGCTCATCGAGCCAACCGAAACGGAGAGTCGCGAAACGCTCGATGCCTTCGTCGAGGCTATGACGATCATCCTCGGTGAGGCGCAGGCGGATGCCTCGACCTTAAAGACGGCGCCGCACACCATGCCGGTTCGCCGCTTAGATGACGTTCGTGCTGCAAAACAGCTTGATCTGACCTGGAAGCCGGTAAACTCCGTGGCGTGAGTGGCCCGAGACCGACAGATCGATCCAAGCCGACCGGCTTCATCCGGCTGTTGCGCGCATTCGGCAACAGCTGGAAGGGCTTCGTCGGCGCGTATCGCGAAGAGGCCGCCTTTCGGCAGGAGTTGGCACTTTGTGTGCTGCTCTTTCCGCTCGGGCTTTGGCTTGGCGAGAACGGCGTGGAGCGCGCACTTCTCGTCGGGCCGATCTTCATCGTGCTGATCGTCGAGTTGCTCAATAGCGCTGTGGAGGCGACGGTCGATCGCATCGGCCTTGAGCGTCATGCGCTCTCGGGGCTCGCCAAAGATATCGGTTCGGCCGCCGTATTCACTTCTTTTGCTTTACTCGGCGTCGTTTGGGCGCTGGTGTTGTTCGATTATTGATCCCCGCGCGGCGGGACGGAGACTCGATATGGCGGCACTCATTTGTGGTTCGGTGGCCTACGACACCGTCATGGTCTTCGAAGGGCACTTCAAAGATCACATCCTCGCCGATCGTATCCACATGTTGAATGTGGCGTTCCTCGTGCCGGGCTTGCGTCGCAACTTCGGCGGTTGCGCCGGCAATATCGCCTACAACCTCAAGCTCTTGGGCGGCGAGGGCAAGGTGATGGCGACCGTTGGTATGGATTTCGGTCCCTACCGCGCTTGGATGCACGATTGCGGTTTGCCGCTAGATCACATTCGACAACTCGAAGACGAATACACGGCGCAGGCGTACATCACGACCGATGCCGACAACAACCAAATCACGGCGTTTCATCCGGGTGCGATGAATCATGCGCACGTTAATCGCGTGCCGAAGAATGCGGGGATCGATCTGGGCATCGTGGCCCCTGAGAGCCACCTTGGCATGCTCGAGCACGCAGCGCAGTTCGCAGCAGCAGGTATCCCGTTCATCTTTGATCCGGGTCAAGCGATGACGTTGCTCGGCGCCGACGATCTGCGCACGCTCATTGGTCAAGCGCGTTGGGTGGCGGTCAATGATTATGAGGCGAGTTTGCTCGTCGAGCGTACCGGATGGTCGTTAGAAGAGATCGCCTCGAAAGTCGCTGCCTTGATCGTCACGCGTGGTGCTGCTGGCTCGCATATTCACGTCGAGGGCAAATTCATCGAGATTCCATCGGTGGCGCCCGAAAAAATTGCCGACCCCACCGGTTGCGGCGATGCCTATCGCGGCGGCTTGCTGTTTGGGCTGCAGCGCGGGCTCGACTGGGAGACCACAGGGCGTATCGCCTCGTTGATGGGTTCGATCAAGATCGCGCAGCACGGCACGCAGAACCATCGCTTCTCACGCGAGGAGTTCGCGACGCGCTACCGTGCGGCCTTTGGTGCCTCGCTGACGCTTTGACCGAGCTTGATCTCTTCGGCGAACCGATAGCGCCTGAAGCCGGTCGAACGGGGGCGCGCCGCTCGGGTCAGTCCTCGAGAGTCGCTGCTGCCACCACGGCCGAGCAATACCGATCGCTCGCCGAACGCTTGCCGGCGCGGTTGCGCATGGGAACCTCGACTTGGTCCTTTTCTGGCTGGCACGGGATCGTCTACGCCGACGAATACGATGAGTCGACGTTGGCGCGACAGGGTTTGGGTGCGTATGCGACTCACCCTTTGTTTCGGTCGGTCGGTGTCGATCGCAGTTATTACCGACCGCTCGATGCGGAAACGCTGTCGAGAATGCGCAAAGCGGTCGGTTCCGATTTTCGCTTTTTATTGAAAGCGCATGCCGCGTTGATGCTGCCGAAGTCGGCGCGCCGTCCTGTCTATCTCGAAGGCGTTCCGGATGTTTTCTTGGACGCTGATCACGCGATCCGACATGTGATCGATCCGGCACGACGCGCACTCGGTGACACCTTGGGGGTCGTACTGTTCCAGTTCTCGCCGCTCGGCGCACGAGTGCTGAGGTTTCGGCGCGAGCTGCTGCAGCGGTTGTACGAGTTTCTAAGAGCACTCCCGGGCGATGTGACCTATGCCGTCGAATGGCGAGACCCCGAGATGCTAGGCGCCGATTACCAACAGATGTTGCGCGCGGTGAGTGCCGTACACGGCTATGCACAGCACCCGCGTATGCCTTCGATCGAGCAGCAGGCTGAATCTGACTCGGAATTCGCGGCATCGAGTGGCCCGCTCGTCATTCGATGGTTGTTGGCGCCAGGGCGAAGCTACGAAGGCGCTAAGGCGGCCTACGCCCCTTTTGATCGTTTGGTCGATCCGGACCCGTCAGCGCGCCAAAAAATCGCTGCGCTCGCGAGGCGCTCGCTCGCTGCGGGACGTGACGTGACCATCATCGTCAACAACAAGGCTGAAGGGTCAGCACCGCTGAGCATCGTCGAACTTGCGCGGGAGTTTGCGTCCTCCGAGACGACCCTCGGGTAAAATCGGCCGATGAACGCCCCCATCGAAGCGAGCGACGCCGAGATCGCAGCTGCAGTCACTGCGCTGCGCGCGGGCGAGCTTGTGGCCTTTCCGACCGAGACGGTTTACGGGCTCGGTGCCGATGCGGCTAACCCTGCGGCGCTCGCGCGCGTCTATCAGGCTAAGGGGCGTCCAACCGATCATCCTTTGATTCTGCATTTGGCCGACGCCGCGGCGCTCTCGCACTGGGTGGATGAGTTGCCAGCGTCGATCGCGGCGCAGGTCGAGCAACTCGCGCAACGGTTCTGGCCAGGCCCCCTGACTTTGGTGCTACCGCGTGCTGCGCAGGTCTCACCTGTGTTGACGGGCGGTCAGCAGAGCATCGCGGTTCGCGTACCGAGTCATCCGGTGGCCCAACGATTGCTGCGTGCTTTCGGCGGCGGCATCGCAGCACCCTCCGCAAATCGCTATGGTCGCGTTTCACCGACGCGCGCCGAGCATGTCCGAGAGGAGTTTCCGCAGGGCGTGACGATTCTCGAAGGCGGCGACTGCGAGGTCGGCGTCGAATCGACCATCCTCTCATTGCTCGAAACGCCACCTCGCATCTTGCGACCGGGCATCGTCGGCAAGCAGCAGCTCGAAGCGCTGATCGGTCCGCTTGCCGAGGGTTCGAGCTCGGTTACGCCGCGTGTTCCGGGTTCGACCCCGCAACATTACGCGCCCCAAACGCCCGTCGAGCTGGTTGCAACAGAGGCACTCAATGCTCGGATCGAATCCAGCAATGCCTCGGGCGATGCCGTGGTGGTGCTAGCGCGTCGCGAGCCAGAGACTCGTTCGGCACTCGCGTGTGGCGCCGCGCCACCGCACGTGCGCCGTTGGTTGCAGGCGCCGACGTCAGCCGCGGATTACGCGCACGATCTTTATGCCAATTTACGCGCGCTCGACAAAGAAAACGCAGCGCGTATCCTCATCGAGAAAGTCCCCGCGAGTCCCGAGTGGGATGCCGTGCGCGATCGTCTCGGTCGTGCCGCGGCACGCTGAATTCCTTTCCATTTTCGTTTAGGTACCCATCATCATGATCGATCCTTTTGTGCCGCGAGAAATTCGACGTCTGGTGCGCGAGTTCGGCTCGCCGCTCCTGATCATCGATTGCGAGCGGATCCGTCAGCAGTACCGCAGCCTGCAGCGTGCGCTGCCCGGGGTCGATCTGCACTATGCGCTGAAGCCTTTGCCGCATCCCGCCGTGGTTCAAACGGTACTTGCCGAAGGTGGTTTTCTGGATTTAGCGACGACCGGTGAAGTGGAGCTCGTAGCCAAGCTCGGCGCTGATCCGCGTTTGTGTATCCATACCCACCCGATCAAGCGCGACATCGATATCCGCTCGGCGCTTGCGCGCGGCGTCAAAGTATTCGTTGCTGACAACCCCGATGAGCTGCGCAAGTTCGTGCCCTATGCCGATGAGGCTGAGGTGTTGTTGCGAGTGTCGTTCCGTAGTCCGGGTGCCGTTTGCGATCTCTCTCGAAAATTCGGCTGCGATCCCGAGAATCTGCTCGCGCTCGCGCGCAAGGCGCATGATCTTGGTCTCATCGTTCGGGGGCTCTCGTTCCACGTGGGTTCGCAAGCGGCGGATCCATCAAAGCACGTCGAGGCAATCGATGCATGCGCACGGCTACTTGCCGTAGCGCGTCGCGAGAAGCTCGGCCCCTGCGACACGCTCGATATCGGCGGCGGCTTTCCGATCGATTACTCGCAGCGTGCTCCGATCATTCAGGAGTTCTGCGCACCGATACGAGCGGCGCTCGCGAAGTTACCGAAGCGCGTGCGTGTGATCGCTGAGCCAGGTCGCTACATCGCCGGGCCCGCGGCGATTGGTGTCGCCTCGGTCATGGGTCGCGCCGAGCGCGAGGGGCTTTGGTGGTATTACCTCGATGACGGTCTGTACGGATCGTATAGCGGTCAATTATTCGACCACGCACGTTATCCGATCGAGGCTCTCAAGAGCGGCAAGCGTCATTCTTCGGTTTTAGCCGGGCCGACTTGCGACAGCATCGATGTGATCTCGGAGAATATTTTGTTGCCTGAACTGGAGCCGGGTGATCTGATCGTCGGCCGCGCCATGGGTGCCTACACTTGGGCAAGCGCATCGGAATTCAATTTCTTTCCGAAGGCGACCGTAGTCTCGGTGAATGCCACGCGCAACGATCGCGGTAGCGTGCTCGCGATCGAGCGTTAGCCCAGTTCGTATCCGATGCAGCTCTATTCAGCTGACTTCGTTGCCGGCGCCGCATCCGCAAGGGGCGTTGCGATCGTTATCGACGTCTTTCGCGCCTGTTCGGTGACTGCGCATGCGCTTGCAGCGGGCGCTGTGCGAGTGGTGCCCGTGGCTGATGTCGAGCTTGCACGTGCCATGAAGGCGGCGGACCCCGCATCGCTGCTCGTTGGCGAGAGACATGCGCGGAAGCTGCCCGGGTTTGATTGTGGCAATTCGCCGACCGAAG
>JBMTZD010000092.1:0-6198 GCA_049455235.1 Steroidobacteraceae bacterium | reverse complement strand
ACCAACAACCAACAATTTTTGGAGCTCGCGAAAGGCCAGTTCGAGAATTTGCAATTGCAGTCCAAGAACGATCTTGAATTGCGTCAGCAGAAAATCGACGAAACCCTCAAGCCGATTCGCGAGTCTCTCGGCAAGGTCGACTCCCAGATTCAAGAGATCGAAAAAGCTCGAGTGGGTGCCTATCAGTCCTTGACGCAACAGGTCGAGCAACTGATGCGAGAGCAGGTCTTGCTGCGTAGCGAAACCACCAATCTCGTCGGCGCGTTGAAGCAGCCGGGCGTGCGCGGTCGTTGGGGTGAGATCCAGTTGCGACGTGTCGTGGAGCTCGCCGGAATGCTGGCGTATTGCGATTTCGTCGAGCAACACTCGATCGAAACCGAGGAGGGTCGTCTGCGTCCCGACCTCATCGTCAAGCTACCCGGTGGCCGCAACGTTATCGTTGATTCGAAGGTGCCACTTGCAGGCTATCTCGCTGCGTTGGAGGCGCGCGACGATGCAACGCGCGCGCTGAAGCTGCAGGAGCACGCGCGAGCCGTGAAGGCTCATATCACGGCGCTATCGCGCAAAGGCTATGCCGAGGAAATGCGCAGCAGCGCGCAGTTCGTCGTGTTGTTTCTGCCCGGCGAGGTATTTTTCAGCGCAGCGCTCGAACAAGATCCCTCGCTCATCGAGGCGGGCGTCGATCAGGGTGTGATGATCGCGACGCCGACCTCGCTGATCGCGCTCTTGCGCGCGGTCGCGTATGGGTGGCGACAGGAGCAAATCGCTCGTAATGCCGAGCAGATCAGCGCTTTGGGCAAAGAAATCTACGATCGCCTCGCGACCATGGGTGAGCATTGGAGCAAGGTCGGCACCAGCATCAAGCAAGCGGTCGACGCCTACAACAAGGCTACGCGTTCGCTTGAATCACGAGTGTGGGTTACAGCCCGCAAATTTCGCGATCTCGACCCCGCGCTCGATGCGAACCGTCTTGGCGAATTCGACGGCATCGAGGTCGTGCCGCAGCTGCCGATGCCAACTGCCGAGACGACTAGCGAGCCGGCTGATCGAGATCGATGACGCGGCTCTCGCCGCGGCCGCGCGGGTCGGAGGCGGGCATAGGTCGCCCCTTTGCATCGACCTCGATGATTTGCATGTCACCGAATTCCCAAGGACTCATCTCGACCCGATAGCCCATCGCCGTCAGCTCATTACGCGTCGTTTCGGTTAGCGCGCAGCAACGACTGTAGACGATGAGGTTCGGCGGCAGCAGCTGATGCTGGAAGCGCGGTGCCGCCACAGCCTGCTCGGGCGTCATGCCAAAATCTTTGATATTCACGATCGTCTGAAAGACCGCCGGGAAGATAGTCGATCCGCCGGGCGTTCCGTAGACGCCTCGAACTTTCGAATCTTGCAGCAGAATCGTCGGGGTCATCGAGGAGAGCATACGCTTGCCCGATGCAATCGCATTAGCTGTGCCGCCGACGACACCATAAAGATTCGGTTGACCTGGCTTAGTGCTGAAATCATCCATTTCATTGTTCAGCAAAAAACCTGCGCCCTCGACGATCACGCCACTGCCGAAACCGCCATTCAGCGTGTACGTGAGTGAGACAGCATTGCCTTTGTCGTCGATGATCGAATAGTGCGTGGTATCTAGAGATTCGGCGAGACCAGGTTTTACGTTCGCTGGTGCCGAGGGCGCATTCGGATTGATCTCGTTAGCGCGACGACGTAGATAATCTGGATCGATGAGGCGCTCGACGGGCACCGAAACGAAGTCTGGATCGCCCAAATATTCCGCCCGATCGGCAAAGACGCGCTTGGACATCTCAGCGACGAGGTGCACGTAGCGAGTCGAGTTGTGCGGCGCCTCGCGGAACTGATCCGCCAGCAGATCTTTCATGCGTAAGTACTGAATAAGCGCGATTCCACCCGAACTCGGTGGCGGTGGTGTGACGAGGGTGTAGTCGCGCCAACGACTGATCAAGGGCTTGCGCCAAATCGGTCGATAAGCATCGAGGTCGGCGGTGGTGATCAGTCCCTGTCCGCGTTGCATCTCTGCGGCGAGCAATCGTGCTGTCTCGCCACGATAAAAATCGGTTGGACCTTGAGCCGCTATCCTCTCGAGCGTCGCTGCGAGCTCAAGTTGCTTGAACGCGGTGTTTTCTTTGATGCTACCGAAGTAACGGTCGAAGTTAGTCTTGCCGGCGTAGTCCGGTTGCGCTTCGCGAACGAGGCGAATCAGTTTAGCGTCTGGGACGAAGCCCTCTCGCGCAAGTCGAATGGCCGGTGCGAGCAGCTCGGCCCAAGGTCGACTGCCGTATCGGCGATGCAGCTCCCACAGACCGGCCACCGTGCCGGGAACGCCAGAGGCGCGATGTCCCACGAGACTTAATTGCGGAATGACTTTGCCGTCGGCATCGAGATACATATCGCGCGTGGCGGCGCCCGGGGCCATTTCGCGAAAATCGAGAAAGCTCGACTCGCCATCAAAATGCAGCGTGGCGAAACCGCCGCCACCGAGGTTACCCGCCTCCGGAAACGTGACCGCAAGCGCGAAGCCGACGGCGATAGCGGCATCGACCGCGTTGCCACCGGAGCGCAAAACATTTTCTGCTACTGCCGCAGCTGGTCGATCAGGTGCGGCGATCGCTGCGACATCGGCACGTGCCGTGACGATGAGCAGCCATGCACAAAAGATCGGAAGGATCGCGGTGCGGATACGCTTGAATGGATGCATACCGCATGTTCGCACAGCCGATCGGCGTCGTGCATCATGCGAATCAAAAGGGGGCACATCCATGCAGAAAAACCGTCTCGATCATTCGTGGGCTATCGGTAAGCCCGTTTCATGGCTGACGTTGCTGCTGGTTTTCAGCCTAGCTGCAGTGGGTGTTCCCGCGGCGCACGCCCAAGGTCAAGACTCGACCGCCGGGGAGCGCAACCTGCGCATCATGGCGGAGCTTTTGCCAGGACATTACGACAATGCGAATCAGCATTATTTCGATCAGCGTCGCAAGCTAGCAGCCGATGATCAGCATGTGCGTATGGCGACGACCATCCGCCGCGTCGACGCGCCTGCGTTTGGACGCTACGTTTATCTTTGGGTGAATGAGGTGCAAACGCCAAACGGGGTTCAAAAATCCTGGCGTATCGCGAGCCTTCACGCCGGCCCTGCGAGTGATGAAGTGACGATGCAGCATCACTTGCGCATGCAAGGTGAGATCACAGAGGCAGAGCTAGCGACTTTGACGCCGGCGCAGTTGCGTCGTACGGAAGGCTGTGACTATCTTTTCAAACGCCGCGCAGATCATTTTCGTGGCTTGCAGGCGTCGGGTCGCTGCGAGTTCGATTGGGAAGGACAGCGTGTCCGTACGGACAACGAAATATCGATCTCGAAGAGCAGTCTTTGGTTTCACGATCATAAGTGGGTGATCAAGACCGGCCGCCGGATCACCGGTGTCGCTTCGGGTGAGCCTTACTGGCTTGAGCGATCACGGAGCTTTCATTGCTACGCAGACATTCCCGGTGTCGGCGGTGGTCGCGATATTCCCTTTAAGCGATACGACGACATCACCTTGCACGATAAGGGAGGCATGGCCTGGTTTAAGACCGACGAGGCCGAGCCGCGAGAAATCGGCTTACAGTTGCGCGCTGTGACGTGGCACGTGCTCAACGAGGCCAACGATTACTTCAATCGCAACTCGATGGTGTTATCCGTACTCGAAAGATCGGGCGACGGCAGCGTGAAGGAGCATGCTTATGCCTTCACGGATCCGCAAACTGAGCGCATTGCGCTGAATCTGAAGTGGATACTCGCTAACTGCGCGATCACTCCGAGGCATGCGGCCAAGCCTGAGATGTGACGCGCTCGCCTCAACTCGTTTTGCGAAGATCCGTGATCGACTCGGCAACCACCCGAATCGACTCTTCGTGTGCACGCTCACGCCAGGGTTCGATCAAGGCTGCCGCATACCACTCGCGCATGGCAGGTAAGGCGCGGAGGGTGGCCGCGTAGGCGTCGCAGGGCGCATCGAGTGAAATGCCGTAGGTTTGTAGGCGAAACGCCACCGGCGCATAGAACGCGTCGACGGCGCAGAACGTCTTGCCGGCAAGAAAGGGTCCGCCAAAGCTCGACAGGCCCATCGTCCAAACGGCTTTTAGTCGCGCGAGATCGGCCTGCAGATCGAGCGGGCGCTCGCGTAAAACCACGCGTTGGCCGCAGGTCATGCTGCAGTGACGTCGGAGTGCATTGAAGCTGGAGTGCATTTCGGCAGCTGCACTGCGCGCATAGGCGCGGGCAGCCGGGTCGCTCGGCCAGATGGTCGGGTGACGCTCAGCTAGGTGCTCCACGATCGCAAGCGAATCCCAGATACGAAGCTCGCCATCATGCAGACAAGGCACCTTAGCGCTCGGTGAGAAGCGACCGAAACGTACCTGCATCTCGTGTGGGTCTTCGCCGAAGGGCTCGAGATGTTCCTCGAAGGGGATGCCAAGCTCGCGCATCAGCACCCACGGTCGTAAGGACCACGACGAGTAGTTCTTGTTTGCGATGTAGAGTTTCAAGGGTTGGGCTTTCGGAAGCGGAAGGTGAACCGATCGCTGTAACCGGCGACCGTGGGACGTTGCGTGTCGAAGCGCAGCTCGTCGTCGGGACGGTAGTGCAGGTCGGCAAAGCCGTCGAACTCGAAGCCGGCATCGAGAACTTCTTTGATCACGATGACAGGGTCGATACGACGCCAGTTTTCGCGCGTAGTCGGTTCATTGTGACGCCGAGTGTGATCGACGATGCCGTAGACGCCGCCGGGCTTGAGTGCATCGAATACGGCTTTGTGGAGCATCGCACGACTTTCGGGGTTGAAGTTGTGTAGGTTGCGGAACGTCAAAACCATATCGACGTTGTTCACTGGCAACTTGATCGATTCTGCCTGCATCGACATCGTGCCCGGGGCGGCTTTCATGACGGTCTTGTCGTCTAGGTATTCCACCTTATCGAGACCCCATTCCTTCAGTCGCGGTGCAAGTCGACCCGCGCCGAGCGTCACATACAACTTGCCTTGGTCGGCGAGTGTGAGACCGAGTACTTTGGTGTACCAGCCGCCACCCGGCATCAGTTCGACTACCGTCATATTCGGCTTCAGGCCAAAGAATTCGAGCGTTTGTACCGGCTTACGTTCGCGCGCATCGCGAGTGCGTTCTTCGTCGCTACGGATGGCGCTCGCGAGGGCCTTTTCGATTTTTTGGGCCGTTTCGCTCTTCGGCGCGGCCATACCCATTTGGGCGTGGCTATAGACGGGAGCTAACAAGGCGATGATGAGGCTGAGGCGGCGCAGAAACATAGGACGCGACTCCAAGATGACGACACCCACGAATGCTAACAGCGAGCGTCAAACACGGCGAGATGCGCCTTAGCGAACGATACCGAGCAGTTCCAACTCGAAGATCAGTGTGGCACCCGGACGAATCGTCGGCGGCAGGCCGCGATCACCGTATGCGAGTTCCGGCGGGCAGGTGAGTCGCGCGCGTGCGCCGACGCGTAAGGTCGGTAGTGCCTGAGTCCAACAAGCGATGACCCCTTTGACGGGAAACGTCACCGGCTCACCGCGCGCGAGTGAACTGTCGAAAACCGTACCATCCACGAGACGCCCCACGTAATGAACGCTGACATGATCCGTGGTGGCGGGCACCTCGCCGGAGCCCACTTTTAAAGGTTCGACTATCAGACCGCTGGCGTGCTGGATGCTCTCTGGATTGGCCGACACATTCGCAACATGTTCTAGGGCACGATCTTTTTCGGAAGCGGCCGTCGCCGCGCGGCGTGCAGCCTGCATTTCGTGTAAACGGGGGGCCTCGGCAGCGAGGTCTACTTGAGGCTCGCGTTGCAGCACGCCATCCTCGAGGCCCATGCCAACATATTTCAGCTCTTCTGGCGTGAGCGCGAAGCTCTCGAGCGTGCGCGAAATCAACTGACCGAGCGTGTAAAGCGTGCGCGCATCGGCGTCGGACAAAGATGAACTCGGGCGAGGCTCGTTCGCGTGAAGGACGCTCACCATCAGGCAAGCGAAGCCAATAGCCGTGCAAGACTGTCGTCTCATCTGACCTACCCCCGTCGGTCTTTTTGCTATCTTGCTCCTTGTCTTTTGGCTGTCAACTGTCGGTCGTTGGAGTAGTGGCGTGCATACGCAGTTTTTTTATCGCCGGGTCGTGGTTCTACTC
>JBMTZD010000091.1:0-6221 GCA_049455235.1 Steroidobacteraceae bacterium | reverse complement strand
GGCGTGATCGGTGCCGTCTTACCCGAACTGCTGGTCACGATGATCTGGCCGCTCGTACTCGCAGGCCTAGGTTTGATGCTGGTCGTACTTCCGGGATTACGCCGTATCGAACGCGATGGTGTCGATGCACGAGACGGCCGAGCCTTCACGCTGAAACATGCCCTTCTCATTACCAGCATAATCGCCGCGATGTCATTACTCGCAACCGGCTTGCAACATCTCTGGGGTGAGATTGGCGTTTTGATCGCTGCGCTCTGCTTGGCCTGGGTCGAAGTACATGCCTCGGCCGCGAGCGTCGCTCAACTACTGCAAGCGGGGGAAATGACGCCCCGCTTCGCCCAATGGGTGCTCATCGCCGTGCTTGCCTCGAGCGCACTCGCTAAAACTATTCTCGCGATCGCGAGCGGCGGATTCCGCTATGGCATCGCGGTCGGACTTGGACTAGTCGCACTCGTCGCGGGTGGCACGCTGGGGCTTTGGATCGGCATCTAATCAGCAAGATTCAATTTTTTTATGACTGTTCATATCCTAATTCTCTGTACACACAACTCTGCGCGCAGCGTGCTCGCCGAGGGTATGCTGAATCACTTGGCTAAGCATCTAGGCAAGGATGTTCACGCGCATAGTGCGGGCAGCGCACCGAGTGGACGCATCAATCCTTTTGCGCTTGAGGCTCTTCGCAACGCGGGCGTCGACACCACGCCATTTCGAAGCAAAAGCTGGGACGAGTTCGCAGCTGCCGGAGCCCCGCCGCTATCGATCGTGATCACGGTATGCGACAGCGCCGCCGCCGAGAGCTGCCCCGTGTTTACGGTACAGCCCGCGCAGTCACCGATCAAAGTTCACTGGGGCTACCCCGATCCATCGACCGCCGATGGCGGCGATGATGGTCGGCGTCGCGCCTTCGAACTGACACGTCAAGCGATCGGCTATCGCATGATGCAGTTATTGATGCTGCCACTCGAGAAGCTCGACCGCGCAAGCCTGCAAGCGGAGCTCGCCCGAATCGGTCACAGCTGACCCCTAGCAAGCGCTGACGAGGACAGGTATAGAGTGAGCCTCAGTGGTAATGGAAGATGCTGGACGGTTGCCGATAATGAATGCTGACTGTGGTCTACACCGATTGATTCGCGCCGAGATCGGCGATGCTAGCGCCTCGACACTACTGCACTTGCTAGAGGTCGATCCTCGACTGGTTCGACCCCTTGAGGACAACGTCTCGCAAGCCGAACTCGCTTTTGCCGTCTCGGCGGTGCTCTATAATCAACTCTGTGAGCGTGTGCCCGAAGCACAGCAGTACACGGAGGAAGCGATTCAAACGAACACGCGCGTGATATTCGATCATGGCGCCCTTCGCACGGTGGCATGGCCCAGTGGCGCGCTTCCCGCCGGTGAAGCATCGATCACTCGAGTTTTGAAACCCTTGGGCTATGTGCTGGCTGGAATCTATCCTCTGACCCGTCTGAAAATGACCGGCCGCGCTTGGAAGCATCAGGATTTTCCCGAGACGATCGCGCAATTCTTTGTCAGTGAACTGCATCCCGAGCAGTTCAGCCCAGTCTTTCAAACGGCGGTCACGCGGGTGTTGTCAGAAAGCGTGGATCCGCTTGGACCTCATGATCTATCGCGTCTACATAACTTAGAGCGAGACGGCCGTTTGCCCTGGCACGACGCATTAAACCTACTACCTAACATCATCGCGTGCTTTAGCCGTCATCACGGCCCGATTCGCTGGGATGACTACCAAACGCTGCGTGCCGAAAGCGCGGAAATGGCCTGGATTGCGACGGAAGGCAATGTCTTCAATCACGCAACCGATCGAGTGAGCGACATCGAAGCAACGAGCGCGCAACAACGTGCCAAGGGCCGTTCCATCAAGCCCGAGATCGAAACAAGTGCGAGTGGTCGTGTCAGGCAAACGGCGTTTCAGGCGGCCATGGTCGAGCGGAAATTCCTGCACGAGAACGACTGGATGACGCAGAAGGTCCCCGGCTCTTTCTATGAATTCATTCAGCGCTCGAAAATGCCCTCAGGCGAGCTCGATCTCGCGTTCGATAGCAGTAACGCCACTGCCATATTCAAGATGACCGCAGGCGCAAAGTAAGAATCGCGGCCAGTCATTGATCGAATGAGAGAGCACCTTCGCGCCCTACTCGACGCGCACACGGCCCACGACGATGAAGAAGCCGCGAGCTTGGCGCAAATGCGCTCGCTGGTAAGAACCTTGGAGGATCCGTTCTCGCGGCATCAGCCACAGGCGCATTTCACCGGTAGCGCCCTCGTTCTCGATGAAGCGAACCAACGCATTGCGCTCATTCATCACGCGAAACTCGGGCGATGGCTGCAACCGGGCGGACACGCCGAGCCCGCAGACCAAGGCCTGATGCACGCCACAGCGCTGCGCGAAGCCCGTGAAGAGACCGGTTGTGATGTGGCGCTGTTTCGCGACTCAACGCAGCCCATCGATGTCGATGTCCATCTCATTCCGTCTCGCGGCGATGAGGAGGCGCATTGGCACCTCGATCTGCGGTTCGTCGTCGTGGCGCAAAATCCCGAAGCAATGTCGTTCGATCCGAGTGAGTCGCTGGGCGCTCGCTGGGTCACTTTCGAAGAGGCACTGTCGATCATCGAGGAAGGCCCACTGCGGCGGCTTATTCGTAAGGGGCAGCGAGACTACCTAACTGATCTGCAGAATACCGATGATGATCGTCGCGCAGGTCACGATCAGCGCGCCTAGTCGCAGTGTGAGCCGGTTCTCCATGCTGTGACGATCGGCGGCCATATCAGCGCGCACCGACGCGAATTCTGCGGCCATATCAGCGCGCACCGACGCGAACTCAGCAGCCATCTCAGCACGCACTGCCGCGAAGTCGGATTTGGTCGCCAGCTCCAATCGCTCGATATCGGCTTTTGTCGCAAGTTCAGACGTCATTTTTTGCTCCAAGGCCTCGACAACAGCCAAGGCCTGCGGCTTCGGGACGTTGATACCAGTCAGGGCATCGTACAAGGAAATAGCATACGTCATGAGTGTCTCCTGGAAAACTATTCCCAGCTTCCACTAAAAAGGCTCTGCGACCCGTCATCAAAAAGTCGCACAAAGACTCAACAACTCAATCAGCTCCTCTAAGAGCCCCGCTTCGACGCAAAAAAAGGGGCGCTAGGCCCCTTTTTTACTTATGTTGGCGGAGAGGGTGAGATTCGAACTCACGGTCCCCGTGAAGGGACGCCAGTTTTCAAGACTGGTGCAATCAACCGCTCTGCCACCTCTCCGTGCCGTTAGTTTACCGCGTGTAGCCGTTCCTGGCCTCCCATATACGGACGCAGTGCCGTCGGCACCGTGACCGAGCCATCGGCGTTCTGATAATTCTCGAGGATCGCGACCATCGCCCGGCCCACCGCAATGCCTGAGCCATTTAGCGTGTGCACAGGCTCGGGCTTACCCGTCTCGGGGTTACGCCATCTCGCCTGCATGCGCCGCGCTTGGAAGGCTTCGCAGTTGCTGCAGCTCGAGATCTCGCGGTATTTACCCTGCCCCGGCAACCACACCTCGAGATCGTAGGTCTTGGCGCTGCCGAAGCCGATGTCGCCGCTGCACAGCGCGAGCACGCGATATGGAAGCTCTAAGCGCTTGAGTACTTCTTCGGCATGCGAGGTCAGTTGTTCGAGCGCAGCGTACGAATCGGCGGGCTTCACGACGTGCACGAGTTCCACCTTATCGAACTGGTGCTGTCGGATCAGTCCGCGCGTGTCCTTGCCAGCAGCGCCTGCTTCCGAGCGAAAACACGGTGTGTGCGCCACGAATCGCAACGGCAACTGCTCGGCCGTGAGGATCTGCTCGCGCACGAGATTGGTAACCGGAACTTCCGCAGTCGGGATCAAATAAAACGGACGCTCGCCATCAACCTTAAAAAGATCCTGCTCGAACTTCGGTAACTGGCCCGTGCCCGTGAGCGCAGCGGCGGAAACGAGATACGGCGCATAAATTTCTTGGTAGCCGTGCTCGCTCGTGTGCAGATCGAGCATGAACTGCGCGAGCGCGCGATGCAGTCGCGCCAAAGATCCGCGCAACACCATGAAGCGTGCGCCAGAGATGCGCGCGGCGGCTTCAAAATCGAGACCTCCTAAGCGCGTGCCCACATCAACGTGATCAGCGGGCTGAAAGTCGAAGTCTCGAGGTGTGCCATAACGGCGCAGTTCGACGTTCGCACTCTCATCGCGCCCTTCGGGCACCGAGTCATGCAGTAGATTGGGCAGACCCATCAACCACTGATCCGACTCCGCTTGCACGCGCTCGAGATCAGCCTCGGCGATGGCGAGCGCATGAGTCAACGACTCACCACGCTTCAAAAGTTCGCTGGCATCCTCACCCTTACCCTTGGCCATACCGACGGCCTTGGCATTGGCGTTGCGCTCAGCTCGGAGGCGATCCGCTTCGATCTGGATCTGCTTACGACGCTCTTCAAGCGCACGAAATGCCTCGAGGTCGAGCACGAAGCCCCGCTTGGCAAGGTTCTTCGCCACGGCTTCGGTGTCGGTACGCAACTGCTTGGAATCGAGCACGTCAGGTCTCTCCGGATGAACGGTCTTTATTGTACCGGGCGCGCAGACGCGCGAGGGCCTCGCCGATCCGAATCTCGAGACCGCGATCCACCGGTCGGTAGTAACGCCGATCAGGCATCTCGTCAGGCAGATAGCGCTCGCCCGCGGCATAGGCTCCAGGCTCATCGTGCGCATAGCGATAGCCTTGGCCGTAGCCCTGCTCCTTCATGAGTCGAGTCGGCGCATTACGCAGCTTCAGGGGCACATCGAGCGTTCCGAAGGTCGTGACATCCACCGACGCCTCGTTGAATGCCACGTAAACAGCGTTGCTCTTGGGCGCACAGGCGAGATAAACCACGGCATTGGCGAGCGCGAGATCGCCCTCAGGGCTACCGAGTCGATCGTGCGCGGCCCAAGCCTCTAACGTGATCTGCAGCGCACGCGGGTCGGCAAGCCCCACATCTTCCGTCGCCATACGCACGAGTCGTCGCGCGAGATACCCCGGATCGCAACCGCCATCCAACATTCGACACAACCAATACAAGGCCGCATCGGGGTCGGTGCCACGCACGGCTTTGTGCAGCGCCGAAATCTGATCGTAGAACTGCTCGCCGCCTTTATCGAATCGACGTCGGGTGCCGCTCGCCACCTCGCGCGCTTGCGCGGCGCCGATCATGTTATCGATCGCCAGATCCGCAGCGATCTCGAGCATATTTAGCGCACGGCGCGCATCACCATCAGCGGCCGCCGCGAGTACTGTCAAAGCTTCAGGCTCGATCGTGAGATTTAAAGCGCCAAGGCCCCGCTCGCGATCATCGAGTGCACGTTGCAGCAGTAGCTCGAGCTCTTTCGGTGGCAACGAACGCAGCACATAGACCCGCGCTCTCGAGAGCAAAGCGCTAACGAGTTCGAACGACGGGTTCTCGGTCGTGGCGCCAATGAAAATGAGCGTGCCATCTTCGAGATACGGCAGGAAGGTATCCTGCTGGGACTTACTGAAGCGATGCACCTCATCGAGAAAGAGCACCGTTCGTCGCCCCTTCATCGCACGGTGCGCTTGCGCTTGCTCGACAGCGGCGCGCACGTCTTTGACGCCCGCCATCACCGCCGAGAGCGCGATGAACTCCGCGTCGGCATTTTGCGCAATCAGTCTGGCGAGCGTGGTTTTACCGGTGCCCGGTGGCCCCCACAGAATGAGCGAATGCGGCTGCCCGCTCTGGAGCGCGGCGCGCAGTGGCTTACCCGCCCCCAGCACCTGCACCTGACCCACGAACTCCGCGAGCGAGCGCGGTCGCATGCGATCGGCGAGCGGTCGATTCAGATCGGGCTCAGCCATCGCTCGACACGTTGCAACCACGAGTCGCGGATCAACAACGACAAAAAGATGCCGAGCGCGATACCCACCGTATCGGCCACGACATCGAGCAACTCCGCCGATCGACCCAGTGCCATCAAGTGCTGACCGATCTCGATCGCGACACCGAGCAGAAACAACGCGATCGACACTGCCCAATAGCCGCGCCGCTCGACGAGCGCCGCAAACCAAAGCGTGAGCCCCAAGAACGCCGCAAAGTGATAGACCTTATCGAGATGGGGGATGGTGCTAATACGGCCCGAGGGTGCTTCGAGCGTGAGGTAGACCACGATCAACGTCATCACAAGACCAAACCACACCCAATAAC
>JBMTZD010000090.1:0-6241 GCA_049455235.1 Steroidobacteraceae bacterium | reverse complement strand
GTGACACAAGTCGATAAAATGCGCGTCCCTGACCCCGGTCTGCCTGGAACCCCATGACACCATCGCTGCTTATCGTTGCCTTGGCGCTGCTGTCATTTATCGCGTTCCAGATCGGTAAGGCGCGCGCACTCGCCGTTGCCGGGGGCGCGCGAGGCATCCGCGATCTTCACTCGCTCCCGGGTCACTACGGATTGCTTGCAGCACTTTGGGCCGGGTTGCCGGCCTTGCTGCTCGTCATTCTCTGGGTGAGCGTGCAGGATCGCGTTTTAATCGCGATAGTCACCTCGCATCTGCCGTCGTCGGTGATGGCCTTCGGTCAAGACGGCTTCACGCTATTCCTCAACGACGTTCGTAACGTCATCGCGGGCAACATTCCCGCTTCGCAGGTGTCCGCTGAAGCAGGAAGTGCAGCGGCGGAGTATGTTCGTTTGCAGGGCTATTCGCGAATGGCCCTGACTGCGCTGGCATTTGCGGTCGCCGTTCTCGGTCTTTTTATCACGCGATCGCGCATCACGCCGGAGTTGCGCGCCCGTAACTCGGTCGAGCGCGTTTTCGAGGGTTTGCTGTTTCTGTGTTCGTTGGTGGCGGTACTCACGACGCTCGGCATCGTGCTGTCGGTCGTGTTCGAAGCCACGCGTTTTTTCAATATCGTGCCGGTGTCGGAATTTCTCTTCGGTACGCGGTGGTCACCGCAGATGGCGATCCGTGCCGACCAAGTCGGCTCCTCGGGGGCTTTCGGAGCGATCCCGCTTTTTGCCGGCACCTTACTGATTTCGTTCATCGCGATGATCGTCGCGGTGCCCATCGGTTTGTTCTCGGCAATTTATTTGGCCGAGTACGCACCCTCGCAAGTGCGCAAGATCGTCAAGCCTCTACTCGAAGTGCTCGCGGGCGTGCCCACCGTGGTGTACGGATTTTTCGCCGTTACGACGGTCGGGCCCATATTGCGCGTCTGGGGTGAATCGATTGGTCTCAATGTGGCGGGCGAGAGCGCTCTGGCTGCGGGACTTGTGATGGGCATCATGATCATCCCGTTCGTGTCGTCGCTTGCCGACGACATGATCACCGCCGTTCCGCAGAGTCTGCGCGATGGGGCCTATGCGCTCGGTGCCACGCGCTCGGAGACAATCAAACAGGTCGTGCTGCGCGCGGCTCTGCCGGGTATCGTCGGTGGCGTGTTGCTCGCCATCTCGCGTGCCATCGGCGAGACCATGATCGTGGTGATGGCGGCGGGACTGTCCGCGAACCTCACGGCCAATCCGCTTGAAGCTGTGACGACGGTGACCGTGCAGATCGTGACGCTGCTCGTCGGCGATCAAGAATTCGACAGTCCCAAAACCTTGGCGGCTTTCGCGCTCGGCTTGATGTTGTTCATCGTGACCTTGGTGCTGAACGTCATCGCGCTCTACGTCGTGAGGAAGTACCGTGAACAGTACGAATAACACGGTGGTGAAGTCGGCGGCCGCGACGCAGCAGCAGGTGCGCAATAGCCTTGCTCGCCGCTATCGGGCAGAGCGTCGCTTCCGCTTTTATGGTCTCGCTGCTGTCAGTGCCGGTATCGCTTTCGTCGTGTTTTTGTTTGGCACGATCTTCGCGCAGGGGCTTTCTGTCTTTCAGCAGAGCTACGTCAAGCTCGAAGTGTTTTACGACCCGGAGACGCTCGATCCTAGCGGTGATCGCAATCCGGACGATCTCGTCGTGGCCGATTATCAAGCCCTCATTCGCGCGTCTCTTCGTGAAGAGTTCCCGCAAGTGGAGGGGCGACGCGAGCTGCGCGAACTCTATGGTCTGATGAGTAGTGCCGCGTCGATCGTGCTGCAGCGCTCGGTGACCTCCGACCCCGACTTGATTGGTCAGCGTCAAACCTTGTGGTTGCTCGCCGATGACACCGTCGACATGGTGATGAAGGGCAAGGTCAGTCGTACTGCGCCCGAAGACGAGCGTCGACTCTCGGATCAGCAAATCGCTTGGTTGCAAGAGCTCGAGCGTCGTGGTGACATCGATTTGCGTTTCAATCGTTCGTTCTTCTCGAATGGTGATTCGCGCGATCCGGAGCAGGCCGGTGTGCGCGGCGCATTGATTGGCTCGTTGTTGACGCTGCTCATCACGCTGTTGCTGTCATTCCCCATCGGGGTTGGCGCTGCGGTTTACCTCGAAGAATTCGCACCACGCAATCGCTTGACGGACATCATCGAAGTCAACATCAATAACCTTGCCGCCGTCCCGTCGATCGTGTTCGGCCTCTTAGGTTTGGCTGTTTTCATCGGATTTTTCGGCTTACCGCGTTCGGCGCCACTCGTCGGCGGTTTCGTGCTGACGCTGCTGACGCTGCCCACCATCATCATTGCCTCGCGCGCGGCACTGAAAGCGGTCCCGCCTTCGATCCGCGAGGCGGCACTCGGTATGGGTGCCTCGCGTTTGCAGATGGTGGGTCACCACGTGTTGCCGCTCGCGCTGCCGGGTATGTTGACCGGCGCCATCATTGGTATGGCGCGCGCGCTTGGCGAGAGCGCTCCGCTGTTGATGATCGGTATGGTGGCCTTCATCGTCGAAGTGCCGCAAGGTATCGTCGACCCGGCCACGGCTTTGCCGGTGCAAGTATTTCTGTGGTCCGACTTGCCCGAACGGGGCTTCGTCGAGCGAACCTCCGGTGCCATCATCGTGTTGTTGCTGTTCCTACTCGTGATGAACGCAACTGCCGTGTGGCTACGCAACAAGTTTGAAAAACGCTGGTGATCTCCATGAGTGACTCTTCCGCTTCCGTTGACGCTCTGAAGAACAAGGCACCCGCCAAAACGATTGGCGATATCACCGTGCCGGCGCCGGTGTTTTCTTGTCGTGATGTCGATGTTTTCTACGGCGACAAGCACGCGATCAAAAAGGTCAGCATCGACATCGGTCGACAGCAGGTGCTCGCGATGATTGGGCCGTCAGGTTGCGGCAAGTCCACTTTCTTGCGTTGTTTGAATCGCATGAACGACACCATCGTCGGTGCGCGCGTCGAAGGGCAAATCACACTCGATGGTCAGGATATCCACGACAAGCGCCAGGATGTCGTCCAGCTGCGCGCGCGAGTTGGCATGGTGTTCCAGAAGCCCAACCCCTTCCCGAAGTCGATTTACGAAAATGTCGCTTACGGTCCGCGTATCCACGGTCTAGCGGCTAATCGGGGAGAGCTCGATGACATCGTCAATCAGAGCTTGCGTCGTGCAGGGCTTTGGGAAGAAGTCAAAGATCGCTTGAATCAGCCGGGTACAAGTCTCTCCGGTGGTCAGCAGCAGCGTCTCTGTATCGCCCGCACGATTGCCGTGAATCCGGAAGTGATTTTGATGGACGAGCCTTGCTCGGCGCTTGACCCGATTGCAACCGCTCGCATCGAAGATTTGATCGACGAACTACGTGAGAGCTATGCGATCTGTATCGTGACGCACTCGATGCAGCAGGCGGCGCGCGTGTCGCAGCGCACGGCGTACTTCCACTTGGGTGATCTCGTGGAAGTGGGTGAGACCAATAAGATTTTCACCAACCCGCAAGCGAAGCTCACCGAAGACTACATCACCGGTCGCTTCGGCTGACGGTGCTTTGCGCTTGAGCTAGCGGTGCTCCGCTTCGCGGAGCCATTTTGTTGCCACCCATTTTTCGCCGGCGCGTACCGGCATGCCACCGTGTCGGCTGCGCGTCATCGGGTGAGGGCGGTCGTAGCTGAAGTAGAGCGCGCAACCCTTGTGTGCCGCCACTTCGAAACCCGCATCGGGAAAGTTCGTGCCGCCACCGTCGAGTGGCGTATTTAGATACATCACGAGTGAGGCTACGCGCTGACCGCCGCGCGCAAGGAAGGGCGCAGCGCCAGGTTGCGTCGGATCGACATAGTCGTAATGCGGTTTGTATTCCTGGCCCACTTCGTAGCGCAGGATTTGCAGCGCTTCACCACGATCGTAGGGCCATTGCAAGAGCGCCTCGATACGGCGCTCGATCCGTTCGATGAAAGCGCTCTCGCCACGCGTGAAGGCCGTGCCGCTACTCGTTCGGCCGGAGTCGGAGCGCGTATTGCCCGAGTCCATATCGATCACGTGTGAGGCGGTCATGCGATCACGCGAGAGGCGAATGAGTTCGTCGCATTCTGCATCGCTCAAAAAATTCTGAAATAGCACCACCCGGGGCTGATCGAGGCTGAACAACACCTGAATATCCCGATCGAGATTCGCGCGACTACCGGCGGGGATCACTGAGGGCCACTCGATTGAGAGCGGTTGCGGAATCGCCGATACCGGCTCCGGAATCGGCGCATCACGGGTGGCCGCTTTTTCTTTGAGTTCGTCGAGGCGTGCCTCGAGGGTGCGCGTCATGAAGGCGACGGCCGTCTCTTCGTCGACGCCGCGCTCGATCAGGGTTTGGAGTAGGGCATCGGGGGATTCGCCTTTTTCGATGCGAGCGATGACCCAAGTGCGGGTTTCGGGGGTGATGGCGGCGTTCGTCGACACACTCAAATCATAGCGTCGCGCCATGTGACACGCACTGTCATCTAGCGGTCATGGCCTTGTCACATTCGAAATTCAAACTACGCCCCGATTTGAATTCGCGCCCTCGCGTTTGCGCCTCAACGGAGTCTTCCCCACATGAACAACGCTTCCCAGTCTCGCAATCTTCTGTTCTTGGCCGCCTCCGTGGCGGTGCTCGCTGCGTGCGGCGCCGAGGAAATTTCCTCGCCCGGTAGCGGTGGCAATATCAGCATCACCAACAACACGCCGGCTCCGCCGCCGCCGCCGCCGCCGCCGGTCAGCACCTTGGTGACCCCGGCCGCCGGCTGCCCGACCATCGATGATCCCGCGGGTCTCACCGACCTCGGTACGATCACGGGTCCGACCGGCACGTATCGCAACTGCGGTCTGCCTTCGCGCATCACTCGCAGCAGCAAGCTGACGAAGATTTCGGGTCTACTGTATTCACTGCCAGGCCGTGTCGACGTCGGTAATGACCTCGGCGCCACCGGCGGTTCGGGCGTCACGCTCACCATCGAGCCCGGTGTCACTATCTTCGGTTCGACCGGTGTGTCTTGGTTGGCGGTCAACCGCGGCAACAAGATCAGCGCCGTGGGAACGGCGACCTCGCCGATCGTCTTCACGAGCCGCGACAACGTCCTTGGTCTCGCGACTGACGATTCGCAGGGTCAGTGGGGTGGTGTGGTGCTGCTCGGCCGCGCGCCGATCACCGACTGCACGGTTGCCCCGAACGCTCCTCCGGGATCGGCGACCTGCGAGCGCCAGACGGAAGGCGCAACGGATCCGGCTTACTACGGCGGCGCGACGCCGACCGATAACAGCGGCACGATGAAGTACGTCCAAATCCGTTACTCGGGTTACGTCCTCTCGGGCAACAGCGAGCTTCAGGCGCTCACGACCGGTGGCGTGGGCAGCGGCACGGTGCTCGAGTACATTCAGTCGCACAACAGCTCGGATGACGGTCTCGAGTTTTTCGGCGGTACGCACAACTTGAAGCGTCTCGTCGTAACGGGTGCGGACGACGACAGTATCGATCTCGATACGGGTTATCGTGGTTTGATCCAATACGCCATCACCGTGCAGAAGACCTCGGGTAACCCGAGCTCGACGGTCGAACTCGACTCGGCCAACTCGAAAGAAAACGAAACTCCGCGTACGTACTTCCGTATCGCGAACTTCACTTTCGTGCACAAGAACGCCGCGACGGATAACGGCGCAGCCATGTTGCTCCGTGGTCAGTCGGACGTCTCGATGGTCAACGGTGTGCTCGTGTCGCCGATGCCCTGCTTGCGCCTGAACGGCTCGAACATGCTCACGACCGATGCGTCAATCGACAAGGTTGGTGCGCCGGTGTTCAAGTCGGTGGCAATGCAGTGCGGTGGGTCCTCGCCGTTCGTCGGAACGGGTGGCTTGACCGCCGCCCAGGTCGATGCGGCCTTCAATGTCGCGGGCAACAACAACACCTCGACCTTCACCAATACATTGACGAACGTCTTCGTCAATGGTGCCAACGAGACTGCTCGCACGGCGACCGATCCGAAGACGATCAACGCGGGCTTCGACACCACCACCTATATCGGTGCGGTGAAGGATGCCAACGACACGTGGTACGCCGGTTGGACCTGTAACTCGGCCACCGCGAACTTCGGTTCCACCAGCAAGTCCTGCACCTCCATCCCGTAAGGCACGGATATCGATCCGAACAGTGGGTCGCGGTCATTTGACCGCGGCCCACTCGGTGG
>JBMTZD010000089.1:0-6570 GCA_049455235.1 Steroidobacteraceae bacterium | reverse complement strand
CTTATCCGCTACATGCACTCCACCGGTGCCTCGTTCTTCTTCATCATGCTTTACCTGCATATGTTCCGCGCCATGATCTACGGCTCGTATCGCGAACCGCGCGAGTTGTTGTGGATACTTGGCATGCTGTTGTATCTCGCGCTGATGGCCGAAGCTTTCATGGGCTACGTGCTGCCGTGGGGCAACATGTCCTACTGGGGTGCGCAGGTGATCGTGAACCTCTTCGGCACGATTCCGGTCGTGGGGCCGGCCATCGTTGAGTGGATCCGTGGTGACTATGGCATCGCCGACTCCACGTTGAATCGCTTCTTCGCACTGCACGTCATCGCGGTACCGTTCGCGATCGCCTTCCTGATCCTGATGCACCTCGTTGCGCTGCGTCAGACGGGCTCCAATAACCCGGATGGCATTGAGATCAAGAAGAACGTCGGCGCTGACGGCAAGCCGATCGACGGCATTCCGTTCCACCCGTATTACACGATCAAAGATTTGGTCGGTGTGGGCGTGTTCCTGATCTTCTTCTGCGGCGTGCTCTTCTTCGTGCCGACCTTCGGTGGTCTCTTCCTCGAGAATCCGCACTTCGAGCCCGCGAACGCGCTCTCGACGCCCGAGCACATCGCGCCGGTTTGGTACTTCACGGCGTTCTACGCCATGTTGCGTGCGGTGCCCGATCAGCAGATGGGCGCGCTGCTCATGCTGCTCGCGATCGTCGTGTTGTTCTTCCTGCCTTGGCTCGATCGCTCGCCGGTCAAGTCGATCCGCTATAAGGGCATCCTCTCGAAGATCGCGCTTGCGCTATTCGTGATCGCATTTATCGCGTTGAGCTATCTCGGTCTGCAACCTGCCAATGACCTCTACGTCATCTTGGCGCGTGTGTTCACCGCTATTTATTTCGCCTTCTTCATCCTGATGCCCTGGTACACCCGGATCGAAAAGACGAAGCCTGCTCCGGAGAGGGTCACGTACCATGGTTAAGGCGATGCGTCATTCCATCTTCTCGGCTGCTCTTGCCCTCACGCTCGCGTTCGGCTCCTCGGCTGAAGCTGCAAGCGGCCCCGGTGGTGCTTGGACCCAGTGGGCTGCTGGCAACGATGTCTCCAACATCGCGTCACTGCAGCGCGGTGCGTCCAATTTCATGGGCTACTGCGCCGGCTGTCACTCGATCAAGTACATGCGCTACTCGCGCATGGCTGAAGATCTGAAGATCCCCGAAGCCCAACTCGAGTCACTGTTGGTGCTGCCGGGCTCGAAGAAAAACGACTACATCACCACGGCGCTGTCGGCTGCGGATGGTGAAGCTTGGTTTGGTAAGGCGCCGCCGGATCTGTCTTTGATCACGCGATCAAAGGGTTCGGACTACGTTTACCAGTTCCTCAAGACGTTCTATGCCGATCCGAAGTCGACCAACGGCACGAACAACCTCGCACTGCCCGGAACGGCGATGCCGCACGTGCTGTCGTCGTTGCAGGGCGTGCAGACGGCGAAGTTCAGCGAGGGCGAGCACGTCCACTGGGAAAGCTTCGAACTCGTTGAGCCGGGTCAATTGTCGCCCGAAGCCTACGATGACTTCGTTCGCGATACCGTGAACTTCCTCGAGTACGTGGGTGAGCCCGCCAAGGCCAAGCGACAGGCGCTGGGTGTTTGGGTGATCCTGTTCCTGTTGGTATTCACGGGCTTCGCGTATCTCCTCAAGAAGGAATACTGGAAGGACGTGAAATAACGCCGTGACCGGCGTGCGGGTCTCGCGTCGACCTTATCTGCTGCGTGCCATGCACCAGTGGATGACCGACAGTGGCCTCACGCCGCACGTGCTGGTCGACGCCGGAGTCACCGGCGTCGATGTGCCCAAAGAATTTGTCCGAGAAGGTCGCATCGTTCTCAATGTCGGCTACGACGCGACCCGCAATCTCGACATCTCCAACGATTGGATCGCTTTCCAGGCGCGCTTCGGTGGCGTGCCGCGATCGCTGCGCATCCCCGTGATTGCCGTGCATTCGATCTATGCGCGTGAAACAGGCGAGGGATTAGTGTTCCCACCCGAGAGCGATGGTCCGCCGACTCTCGGTGATTCGGCCACGATCAGTTCGGGTGCTAGCGAGACGGGCGATGAGGGTGCATCGGGTGGTCCGACGCGCGATCCGCCGAAACCACCCGCGCCGCGTCGACCCTCGTTGAAAGTCGTCAAATAATTCGCAGCAAAGCGAGACGATCACCGCTCCGCTGCATCGAAGGCGTGGCGTATCCAGCTCAACTCGCTCTGCGTTCCGCCGTCGCAGACGATCACATCGAAGCGCAGTGGTCGTCGATTAAGTTCGGGGTGGCACTGCAGCAATCGTCGCGTGGTACGCAGGATGCGCGCGCGTTTGCGAGCATCGATGCTCGCCGCGGCACCTCCCCACTCACCCCGTTGCCGATGGCGCACTTCAACGACGAGTACAACGCCTGCGTGTAAGGCCACGATATCGAGCTCGCCGCAGCGCGCGCGGAAGTTGCGAAGAAGTATCTCGGCGCCCTGCGATTCGAGCAGGGCCGTGGCGCGATCCTCGGCGTGGCGGCCGATACTCGCGCGATCAGGGTTTGGCGGCGGTGGCCACACCGGCTTCGATTTGCGCGAGAGTTAATTCGCGTCGCACGACGCCGCCGGAATCGATCGACAAAACGCCCGTGACGCCATCGATCCGCAGCGGCGCATCTTCCGACCCGACCGCCAAACGCTGTCGTAGCGACGCTTGTAAGAGCCACGCGTCGTAGCCAAAGGCAAACAGGCGACCATGACGGCTCGGTTGATCGCCTGCGCTGTCGAGTTGCATCGCAAGCCGCATAGCCTCACCTGATGATGGCGAAATCATCCAAGGCATGTCTGCGAAGCGCAGTCCTTCGAGCTCGTCGGACTTGTTACCGTCCCAAGCGTCGGCGGTCACGTAGGTTGGAATATCGCCTGCACCATGGAACTTGAGTTGCGGACGCAATTGGCGCAGTTGCTGCGCCGAGCCAGGCGTGAAGAGCAAATCGACATCGCCGCGTCGGCGTGGTTGAAACACCAGTGTTTCATCGAGGATCGATTGGAGTCTGCGATGACGGGCGCGACTTTGATCGAGCCGCAGTGCTTTTTCGATCGCGAGTGCATCGCCTTCATCGAGCGATTCTTGAGCGAGTATACGACCACCGCCCGCTTCAAAAGTTGAGCGGAAGGCAGCGCCAACTCGCGCAGACCACTCGCCGGCTGGGAGCAAAATGACCGCACGGCGCTGATCGGCTGCCAGCGCGCGCTCTGCAGCGAGCTTCGCCTCTTCTTCGGGTGACAAGGCGTACTGCCAAATCGAGGCGGTGGTCGGCACTGATGGCGGCAGCAGGTTCAGAAGTAATTGCGGCAAAGAATTCGCCGTGGTGGCCAAGAGAGCCACTTCATCGCGGCCTAGCGGTCCGATCAGAAATTGCGCGCCGGCTGCCTGCGCTCGATCGATCAAGACACGCATTGCCGTCGCATCGTTCGCGAGCGCCGTGTCGTAGAAGCGCAGCGTAGGGGCCTCGGCGCCATGCGCGAAGTGAGCCGCGATGAGCCCCTCGCGCACTTCGCGTCCCGCTTCGGCGAGGCGACCCGAGAGCGGCAGTAAGACGGCAATGTGTGCCGAGTCCGTCGTCTGCGCCATGCGGCTTTGCGCAGCGGTTGCGATGGTGGCAGCGGCAGGCGCGGCCTGATCATTGAGGCTCTCGACTTGCACTGCGCCTAAATGTGTCGCGACGAGGGCGGTGCGAGCCGGGTGGTTTGGATAGCGGCGTTGCCAAGCGGCGGTAATCGCCGCGTTTCCGCTCGCAGGCACGCGCGCCGCGCGCGCAGCGAGGCTTGCGGCCTCGAGCCAGCCGCGTATCAAGGCATCTCGTCCCGCCAGTCGCGGATCGATACGCAAGCCGCTATCCACGGCGGTACGTAGCTCTGCTAACAACGCGGTGCGCAAAGCAGCGGTGGCGGCTGCGTCAACCTGTAATCGCTCGCGTTCGAGTGCGCTGCGAACGCTATCGACAGGTAGACCGTTGGCCAGGGCGAGGCTTTGTCGCAACTCGAAAAAACGTTCGCGGGCCGAGCGATGCGATGTGACATCCGGTGCGGTCAACGTCGTCATGCTCTGCCACGCTTTCGCAGCGCCCTCACGGCGCCATAGCAGTTGCACGGAGAGGCGATCGCGTTCGAAGACTTGCTTGGGATCGAGCGGGTCTACGAGCAGTGCGAGCGCGTTCGCTGCCGGCTCGATACGTTCGGCGAGCAGCCATTGTTCGACGGCCAACAAGCGCCAGGTATTCGCAATGCTCGGCAGTGTGTTGGCAGCCAACGATTCGTACTCGCTCGCCGCCGCCGCATGATCACCGCGCTCGGCGAGTAGGGCGGCTCGCTCCGGGCTCGCGATCGGTGCTCGTTCGATCGGGCCGCAAGCGGCGAGCGTGATCGCGCCGAGCAAGCACAGTAGCAAGATGGGCAGGCTATTCGGGGAGCGAGAGCAAATCATGCATTGAATACCGCGAAGGTCAGGGGCAGGATGCGAACGGCGCCCGGATGGTCGGGCCGATGACGCAACTTCAGGGGATTATAGTGGCCGAGACGAGCAGTGCGACCAAAGGACGCGCCCCGAGCGCTACCGACGTTCCGCTCGGTCGACTTGAGGTCGTTGCCACGCCGATCGGCAACCTGGCGGATTTGTCGCCTCGAGCACGCGATAGCCTCGCAAGTGCGGACCTGCTCGCCGTGGAGGATACGCGCCGAACGGGTGCCTTGCTCTCGGCGCTTGGACTGCAAAAGCCGATGGTGTCGCTGCACACGCATAACGAACGCGCACGCGGTGATGAATTGATTCGTCGCCTGCAAGAGGGAGCGATCATTGCGATCGTGAGCGATGCGGGCACGCCGCTGCTCTCCGATCCCGGCTTCGACCTCGTGCGCAGAGCCGCTGCCGCAGGCATCACGGTTCGTGGCATCCCAGGTCCGACTGCGATCGCCGCGGCGTTGTCGGTGGCAGCGATTCCCGCCGAGCGTTTTTGTTTCGAAGGGTTTTTGCCCGCACGCAGCGGCGAGAGGCGCGCGCGTCTGTCGCAGCTCATCCGTGAAGCGCGTGCGATGGTCTTCTTCGAGGCGCCACATCGAATCAGCGAGACACTCGCGGACATGGCGCTTGTGTTGGGTCCCGAGCGCGAGGCTGCCGTGACGCGCGAGCTCACCAAGATTTATGAGAGTGTCTATCGCGGCACGCTTGCGACGCTCGCCGAGCGAGCCACTAAAGAGCCGGATTGGCAGCGCGGCGAAATCACCTTGGTCGTTGCAGGCGCTGCTGACGAGTCTCGAGATACCTCCGTGGATGCAGAAGAGATCGATCGCGTGGTCGCGGCGGCGTTGGCGTATTTGCCGGCCTCGAAGGCTGCCGCGCTGGCCGCGAACTTGACCGGTTGCACTCGGGATGCCGCCTACGAGGTTGCGGTGAAGCTTGCCGCCGCACGGCGGTGACGGGCGCGCGGGTGCACTCGGTTTGCGGATTGCGGGAATTGGGGGATTCATCGCGCTCGTTGTGATGCGGGGAGCAGGCGCGTATCGTGCCCACCGGAGTCGGCCAGGTGATCGCTGCATTTCGCAAGAAATGGGGAGGAAAGTCCGGGCTCCTTCGGACACGGTGCCAGGTAACGCCTGGGGGGCGCGAGCCCACGGAAAGTGCAACAGAAAGATACCGCCGACGTGCCGCTCGCAAGGGTGGTGCAGGTAAGGGTGAAATGGTGCGGTAAGAGCGCACCGCGGACGTGGTAACACGGACGGCATGGCAAACCCCACCGGGAGCAAGGCCAAATAGGGAAGTCGCAGGGAAACCTGCAGCGCCGTGTCCGAGCGTGACTTCCGGGTAGGCTGCTAGAGGCACTCGGTGACGGGTGTCCCAGAGGAATGGTCACCCTCGACAGAACCCGGCTTATCGGCCGACTCCCTCTTTTTCCCCCAAACTCCCTTAGGGTATTTTCCCAAGCATCTGAAACCCTTGGGAATTCCATTCTTTTCGGGTCTTCCAGGCGTTCGCCGGAGCACGTAAGTCATTGGTCCGCCGAAACATTTTTTAATCACCGGCATTGACACCCCACCCCGACCGTTTTTATAGTGGCGGATAGTGGTGGAAAGTGGGGAGAAATGGGCGTTGATCCGCCCGTAAGCCGGGATGTTTCGCGGAGCGAGCAAGGTCACTCTCGATGACAAGGGACGGATGGTGCTGCCCACCCGTCAGCGTCAGCGCGCGCTCGAGCGCAGCGAGGGTCAGCTCGTCGTCACCGTCGATCGCGACCCCTGCTTATTGATCTACCCGCTGCCCGACTGGGAGCAAATCGAGCGCAAATTGATGGGCCTGCCGGCGCTCAACGAGCGCTCACGGCGCCTGCAGCGCCTGATGGTGGGTCATGCGACCGAGATCGATCTCGACGGTCAGGGTCGGCTGCTGCTGACCCCTGAATTACGCGAATACGCGGGGCTCAAACGACACGCGATGTTGATCGGCCAAGGCAACCGTCTCGAGTTGTGGGACGAGACGCGTTGGAACGAGCGTCGCGACT
>JBMTZD010000088.1:0-6676 GCA_049455235.1 Steroidobacteraceae bacterium | reverse complement strand
GCGAGCGTGGTGGCTGCCATCGCTGCGGCACAATCAGGCGCGCAGGAAGCGCAGCTCGAAGAAATCGTCGTCACCGCTCGTCAGCGCGCTGAGCGCCTCGAAGACGTGCCAGCGACGGTGCAGGCCTTTACCGCCACGGAAATTCAGGCAGCAGGTATCGAGCGTCCGCAGGACTTCATCGCATTGACCCCCGGTGTCGCGCAGGTGCAAACCGCCGAGGCCGGTGATCTGCAGGTCACCATCCGCGGTATCAACACGGGTCGTGACGCCGAGACGAACTTTGCTCTCGTCATCGATGGCGTGCTTCAGACCAACCCGAACGCACTCAACCAAGAGCTCAACAACGTTTCGCAGATCGAAGTGTTGAAGGGACCGCAAGGCGCGCTTTACGGCCGTAATGCCGTGGCCGGTGCGATGATCATCACCACTCGCAAGCCCTCTGATTCGTTCGAGTTCGACCTCGGCGGTGGCTACGGTCAGTACAACAGCTACAAGCTGAACGCCTACATGGGCGGTCCGATTGGCGAGAGCACTCGCGCTTCGGTGTCGGCCTACACCCGCAAGACCGATGGTCAGTGGGACAACGTGTTTCTGAAGTGCGACGACTGCGTCGACTTCTTCGAAGAGACGGGTCTCTCGGCTCGCTTGATCACCGACCTTGAAGGCGGTGGCACGATCGACGCGAAAGCGAAGTTCTCGAAGCTCGATGCGGGCGCGATCAACTTCAATGCCTCGTTTGCGTTGCAAGAGGCGGCCGCGGGTGGCTTCGGCGCGTTGTTCTACGAAGATGCCAACAAGCACAACTTCGTGTACCTGAATAACGTCGTTCCACAGAATGAGCAAGAGAACATCAACCTGTCGGTCAAGGCGGAATATCCGGTAGCCGTGGGCACGTTGACGGCCGTTGCCGCTTTCAACGACCAGACGAACTACTTCTTGACCGACGGCACCAGCGCAGCCTTCGGCCTCTACTCGGCCACGGCCTCGTGCACGAGCTCGCTTGCGGCGCGTACCAAGGACACGCCGCTGCCGGCACCGTTCTTCTATCCGGGTCTGTTGCCGCCTTACGGTCCGACCACCTGCGATGGCTATCAGTACCAGCAGCGTGACCAGAAGGACACGAGCGTCGAAGTGCGTTTGACGTCTCCTGGTGATCAGGCTTTCCGTTGGGTGGCCGGTGCCTACATGGCGGACATTCAGCGTAAGGTGATCGTGTCGCAGGGCTCGGACAATGGTGCGGGCTTCGTGAAGCAGGGTCTCGTGCGCACGGGTAGCGCGAATCCGACTGACCTGTTGTACGACGACGATTTCGACAGCACGGTGCTCGCGGGCTTCGGTCAGCTTGCCTACGACATCCAAGACGGTCTCGAAGTCGCGCTCGCGCTGCGTTACGACCAAGAGAAGCGTGAGGTGTCGAACAACGTGCCGAAGATCGGTCCGCAAACGCCGGGCTTCGGTGGATCGGGCAAGTTCATCAACCCGGCTTACGATGCCAACCCGGCGCTCGCCGGCATCCCGGGACGTTCGAAGACCTTCTCGCAGTTGCAGCCGAAGTTCTCGGTCAACTGGAAGGCAACGGATGACGTGGCGTTCTTCGCTAGCTACGGCGTCGGCTTCCGCTCGGGCGGTTTCAACTCCTCGGGTAGCAATGCCACGATCGAGCAAAACTTCGGCGGCCTCTGCACGGGCCCGACGCAGTGGGACAAGATCGGAATCAGCACCTTCCTGACTGTTCCGGCGTGTAACGCCAACGGTTCGGATCGTTCGATCAGCAATGTGCGCGACGATTACGAGAAGGAAGTCTCGAAGGCCTTCGAGGCGGGCTTCAAGGCAACGCTGCTCGATGGTTCTTTGGCCGTCAACGGTGCGGTCTATCAGACCAAGATCGACGATCTGCAGTTCTTCAATTTCTTCGCCGGTCCCTTCGGTCTGCTTCGCGTCGTGACGAACGCGGAAGAGGCGGAAGTCAGCGGTATCGAGCTCGATGCTCGCTGGCGCTTGACGGACGTCATCACGGTGTTCGCCGGTTACGGCACCGCCGATAGCGAGATCAAGCGCTATGACGGTCGTCCGTACACCGCTGGCAACAAGATCCCGTACGCGCCGGAGTACACCGGTAATGCGGGTATCGACCTGAAGATTCCGCTCGGCGGATCCGACTGGACGATGAACGCGCGCGTCAACGGCACCTTCATCGGTGAGACCTGGTTCAGCACCGTGCAGGGCAACCTCGTGCCGAACCTGTTCACCTACTTCGGCTTCGGGCAGGGTGAGTACGCTAAGCAGAAGCGCGATGCCTTCAGCACCCTTGATGCTCGCGTGGGCTTCTCGAACGGCACTTGGGGCGTCACCGCTTGGGGTCGCAACATCGCCGACAAGAAGTACTTGGCGGAAGTGATCCCGGCGCCGGAGTTCGGTGGTTCGTTCATTCACGACGCACCGGGTTCGTCGTACGGTGTGGACTTCAGCTACTCGTTCCGCTGATCGTTCACGCTTGAGTTGAAAAGGGCCGGGTGGCGAAAGCTGCCCGGCCTTTTTTTATGGGCGTGGCTGCTGCGGTACGCCGTCGCGCGCTGCGCTCGCCACGAGGAGTACAATCCCGGCGGTGAAACGTACGGAAATTGAGTTCCCGCCAAAGCACGCCGCATTGCGCGACGACGTGCACATGTTGGGCTCGCTCGTCGGCGAGGTATTGCGTGAGCAGGGTGGTGTAGAGCTTTTCGAACTCGTCGAACGTGATCGAACGCTGGCAATAGCGCGCCGTAATGGCGACCAAGCGGCTGCCGCGGAGCTCGATGCTCGTGTTACCGATCGGGCACCGGTGCTGGCTCGCGATCTCGAGCGCGCTTTTTCTAGTTGGTTTCAATCGGTGAATCTTGCCGAGCAGGTGCATCGTATCCGCCGGCGTCGTGCGTATTTCCAAGACGATGCCGAGCGTCCACAGCCAGGCGGCATCGGCGATGCGATCGGCAAGCTGAAGGCTCGCGGCGTGTCTCGTGAGCAGGTGCTCGAGTTGCTTGCGGGTGTTCAAATTCAACCGATCTTCATGTCGCATCCAACAGAGTCGACGCGAAGAACCATTCTGCGCAAACAACAGCGCTTGGCGACCTTGCTCTACGATCGTTTGAATCCGACGCTCGCACCTAATGAGCAGCGCGCCTCACTCGGCCGCATTCGAACCGAAATCACCACAGCCTGGCAGACTGAAGATCATCCGAGGCAGCGACTGACCGTTGCCGATGAGCGCGAGCACGTGCTGTTTTTTTTGGCTGAGATTCTGTATCGAGTCGTCCCCGGGTTCTACGAGGAGATCGCCGAGGCCCTGACGCGTAATTTCGGCATTGAAACCGAAGCCATTTCTTTGCCCACGATGCTGAAGTTCGGCAGCTGGGTCGGCGGTGACATGGATGGTAATCCCGACGTTCACGCTAAGACCTTGCGTGAAACGCTCGCGCGTCAGCAACGCACGATCGTCAATGCCTACTTCCTCGAGATGCAGTCGCTGGGTCAGTTGCTCTCGCAAAGTGGTGGACGGGTCAGTATTTCTTCATCGCTGCAGAAGCGCATCGACGAATACCTGACTCTGATTCCCTCGGCGCGCTCGAGCGCACCCGCGCGGCACGATCGCATGCCTTATCGTGTTTTCTGCGCGCAGGTCGCGGAGCGCTTGCGAGCCACGTATGACGGTGTCTCCGGCGCCTACGAGTCGGTTCAGCAGTTTCAGCGCGATGTGGATTTGATGGCGGACAGCCTCGCTCAAAATCGCGGTCGGCACGCCGGGCTCTTTGCGGTGAATCGACTGCAGCGCCGAATCGCCACTTTTGGATTTCATTTGGCGACGCTCGATATTCGTCAGCACACGCGGGTGCATCATCGTGTGATCGCGCAGGCTCTGGACGATCCCGATTGGGTGACGCTGGACTCGCGAAGTCGGCATGCTCGTCTTGTGGAGATGGTCTCGCGCGATGCGAGTCCGCGCTGTGAGATGGATCCTGTTGGCAAGCGCAGCTTGGCTGTCTTCGAGGCGATGCTGCAATGTCGCCGGCGTTTTGGCCCCGACGCGATCGGTGCCTATATCGTCAACGGCGTTCAGGGTCCTGATGACATCGTCGCGCCTTTGCTTTTGGCGCAATGGGCGGAGGCATTCGACAAGCGATCGAACGCGCTGGCCATCGATATTGCACCGATGTTCGATTCCATGGAGGCACTGGACGGGGCGGGCGCTGCGCTTGAAGCCGCACTGGCAGATCCG
Source organism: Steroidobacteraceae bacterium (assembly GCA_049455235.1). Lineage (GTDB taxonomy): Bacteria > Pseudomonadota > Gammaproteobacteria > Steroidobacterales > Steroidobacteraceae > UBA964. The sequence continues at coordinate 2,424 of JBMTZD010000088.1, read as the reverse complement.
GTTTATCGTAAGCACCTAGATGGTCGGCATCGTAGGCAAATGGTATTCGTCGGCTACTCCGAGAGCGGTAAGCAGGCGGGCGTTTGCGCGTCGCGAATCGCGGCATATCGAGCGCAAGAGGCGATTGAGGCCGTTCTGACACGTGCCGGGGAGCACTCGATCCTGGTGCACGCGCGGGGCGGTAGCATTGCGCGTGGTGGTGGTCGCATCGATACGATGGTGACGTCGATGCCGCCGCGAACGATCAAAGGTGGCTTGAGGCTCACCGAGCAAGGCGAGGGCATCTCCCAAAATTATGGGCTTGGACCGATCGCACTGCGTACGCTTGAGCGAGCCTTCGGTGCCTTGGCGATCGCCTCTGCAACGGCGCTGGAGGCTGACGTTCAGTTGATCGAACAGCGTGGCCTGTCGATCGCGACCCGTTTGGGTGAAGTCAGTGGGCAGTTGTATAAAAACTTCTTTGCCGATACGCCGGCGATGAATGCCTGGTTCCGTAACGTCACGCCCATTGATGTGATCGAACGTATGCAGATCGGCGGCCGGCCGATTGTTCGTGAAGGTTTTGAAGGGCTGGCAGGTTTGCGTGCCGTTCCGTGGGTATTCGCCTGGACGCAGAATCGCATGATGTTGCCGGGTTGGCTCGGTGCGGGTCAGGGCTTACGCGGGATCATCGAAGATTTTGGTCTGGCGGAAGTGCAGTCGAGTTACCACGCGTGGCCGTTTTTGCGCCGCTTGATTGATGACATCGAAGTCATGCTGGCTCGCAGCGATCTTGAGATCGCGAGGCATTATTTGAGTTTGCATCACGATTCAGCAGATTTCTTCGGTCAGGTTGTCGAGGATCACGGTTTGGCGATCGCCGCCGTATTGGCGATCAAAGATCAGCGCGAGTTACTTGATGGGGATCGCACGGCACAGCGTGGCCTGCAATTACGTAATCCGTATGTCGATCCGATGAACTTGATGCAGGTTGATTTATTGCGTCGCTGGCGCCAGAGTGGCCGGGAGGACCAAGATTTGTTCGAGGCGCTGCTCGCCAGTGTGAGCGGTATCGCTCTCGGACTTCAAAGCACAGGGTGAGTGCCACATGACAGCATCGAGTCCCCGGTTTTTGGCTGCCATTGTAGTGGTCGCGATAGGCAGTCCCGTCGTTTTCGCCTCCGATCTCCAAGTCGATCTCGAATGGGTGCGTGCCTCGCAGGGGCGTAATGTGGTTCAGGTGCCAAACGATGCCAATGGCACGCGTTTTTCGCTCGATGCACTGACGGGCTCGGGCACGGCGAATGCTCCGCGGCTACAGCTCAGTTGGCGCAGCGGCGAAAAACAGGAGTGGCGCTTGCTGGCAGCGCCTCTGTCGCTCTCTGGATCCGGTATCAGTGCGGTTCCGATCGACTTCCAAGGGCAGCGTTTCGCGTCGGGCTCCGTCGCGGCTCGCTACCAATTCAACTCCTGGCGAGCGACTTGGCGGTATCGATGGATCGATCGTGATGATCTGGTTGTGAAGGTCGGTGCGACTGCGAAAATTCGCGATGCCAGCATCCGTCTGAAGTCGGCTGGTACGGAAGCAAGCAAGGAAGATACGGGTTTCGTCCCTTTGTTGCATGTGGCGGTGGAGCGACCGGTTTCGTCGCGCTGGCGACTCGAGGCGGATGTCGATGCTTTAGCGGGCGGTCCTGGCTACGCCATCGATGCGGGTCTGCGTATCGCGCGTGAAGTCTCACCGGGTTGGCGTCTGCATGCTGGGGTGCGTTATCTCGATGGCGGTGCCGACAACGACGAGGTTTATACGTTTGCCGACTACACGAGCCTCACTCTCGGGGTGAGTTGGCGTCCGCGTTAGCTGTTGTTTCGTTGGGCGTGTTATCGCTCAGTGGAGGATCTTCCTCGAGCGCGAGCCGAGCCTGCTCTTCCATATCGTCAAACTGGCCCCGGTTCACTGCCCAAAAAAACGCCCAGATGGCAACGGCAACCAATACGATCGACAACGGTATCAACAGGTAGAGGCTCTGCAACATCAGGCGGCTCCGCCCACAGCGTGAGATGCGCGCAGGATACGACGCGCGTTGAAGACAACCAACAAAGACGATAGCGACATGCCAAGAGCGGCGACCCAGGGAGGCATAAGGCCAATCGCTGCCAGCGGTAAGGCGGTCAAGTTGTAGATCACCGCCCAGCGCAGATTTTGTCGCACGATGACGAGAGTACGGGTAGCGACATCGCGAGCGAGCGGCAGAGAAACAAGAGATTCGCGCAGTAAGAGTAAATCTCCTGCCGCGTGGGCGATGCTCGAGCCACGTCCCATTGCCATCGAGACATCGGCTGCTGCGAGTACGGGGCCGTCGTTGATGCCGTCGCCGATCATGAGCACGCGGCGCCCCTCGTTCTGCAAGCTTTGCAGGGTGCGTAACTTGTCCTCGGGGCGTA
>JBMTZD010000087.1:0-6826 GCA_049455235.1 Steroidobacteraceae bacterium | reverse complement strand
TACATCTTCGTGCGGCCGTTCACGTCATCCGACTTGACCGTCAGCATTTCTTGCAGCGTGTACGCTGCGCCATACGCCTCGAGCGCCCACACTTCCATCTCACCGAAGCGCTGACCACCAAACTGCGCCTTGCCGCCGAGCGGCTGCTGCGTGACGAGCGAGTACGGTCCCGTGGAGCGGGCGTGCATCTTGTCGTCGACGAGGTGGTTGAGCTTCAGCATGTACATGTAGCCGACCGTGACCGGGCGCTCGAAGCGCTCGCCGGTTCGACCATCATGCAGGTAGGTTTGACCCGACAGCGGCAGATCGGCGAGCGCGAGCAAACGCTTGATCTCGCTCTCCGCAGCACCGTCGAACACCGGCGTCGCAATCGGCACACCACGCGAGAGATTCTTCGCGAGCGTGACGATTTCCTGATCGGTGAAGCTATCGGTCTGCTCGCCTTGGCCACCGGTCTCGTTGTAGACGCGACCGATGAACTGACGCAGTTCGCCAACGGCTTGCTGCTGCTCGAGCATGCGACCGATCTTGAGGCCTAAGCCCTTAGCGGCCCAGCCCAAGTGGGTTTCGAGCACCTGACCCACGTTCATGCGCGAAGGCACGCCGAGCGGGTTCAGAACGATGTCGACCGGCGTACCGTCTTCGAGGTACGGCATGTCTTCCACCGGAACGATGGTCGAGATGACGCCCTTGTTACCGTGACGGCCGGCCATCTTGTCGCCCGGCTGGACGCGGCGTTTGACGGCGAGGTAGACCTTCACCATCTTCAGCACGCCCGGCGAGAGATCATCGCCCTGGGTGATCTTGCCTTTCTTGTTCTCGAGCTTGGCTTCGAACATCTTGCGCTGTTCGCGCAGACGCTCAGCCGTCGCTTCGAGTTGCGAGTTCGCCTCTTCGTCATCGAGACGAATTTCGAACCACTGGTCGCGCTGCAAGCCATCGAGATATTCCTCGGTGACCTTGGTGCCCGACTTGAGCTTCGCCGGACCACCGGCAGCAACCTTGCCGATCAACATGCCGCGTACGCGCTGGAACATGTCGTCTTCGAGGATGCGCTGTTGATCGCCGAAGTCCTTGCGGACGCGCTCGATCTCGGCCTTCTCGATCGACAAAGCGCGAGCGTCCTTCTCGACGCCATCACGCGTGAACACGCGAACGTCGATGACCGTGCCATCCATACCCGGCGGAACGCGCAGGGAGGTGTCCTTCACGTCGCTCGCCTTCTCACCAAAGATGGCGCGCAGCAACTTCTCTTCCGGCGTCAGCTGCGTCTCACCCTTGGGCGTGACCTTACCGACAAGGATGTCGCCTGCGCGAACTTCCGCACCGATGAAGGCAATACCGGCTTCGTCGAGCTTGTTCAGCGCCTGATCACCCACGTTCGGGATATCAGCGGTGATTTCTTCGGAGCCGAGCTTGGTATCGCGAGCGACGCAAGTCAGCTCTTCGATGTGGATCGTCGTGAAACGATCTTCCTGCACGACGCGCTCGGAGATCAGGATCGAGTCTTCGAAGTTGTAGCCGTTCCAGGGCATGAACGCGACCAGCATGTTCTGGCCGAGCGCGAGCTCGCCGAGATCGGTCGAAGGACCGTCGGCCAGCACGTCGCCGCGTGCGATCACATCACCCGCCGACACCAGCGGACGCTGGTTGATACAGGTGTTCTGGTTGGAGCGGGTGTACTTCGTGAGGTTGTAAATGTCGACGCCAGGCTCGGCCGAAGTGGTCTCGCCGTCGTTGACACGAACCACGATGCGCGAAGCGTCGACCGAGTCGACCACGCCGCCGCGCTTGGCAACGACCGTCACGCCCGAGTCGATCGCCACAGGGCGCTCCATGCCGGTGCCGACGAGCGGCGCCTCGGTGCGCAGAGTGGGAACGGCCTGACGCTGCATGTTCGAGCCCATGAGGGCGCGGTTGGCGTCGTCGTGCTCAAGGAACGGGATGAGCGATGCCGCAACCGACACGATCTGCTTCGGCGACACGTCCATGTAGTTGATGCGCTCACGCGGCATCAACGTGAATTCGTTCTGGAAGCGGCACGAGACGAGCTCGTCACCAAGATTTCCCGAACCGTCCGTGTTCGCATTCGCCTGCGCGATCGCAAACTCGCCCTCTTCGATCGCCGACAAGAAATCGATCTTGTCGGTGACGCGGCCGTTTTCCACGCGACGATACGGCGTCTCGAGGAAGCCGTATTGGTTCGTACGAGCATAGACCGACAAAGAGTTGATCAAACCGATGTTCGGACCTTCCGGCGTTTCGATCGGGCATACGCGACCGTAGTGAGTCGGATGCACGTCGCGCACTTCGAAGCCAGCACGCTCACGAGTCAAACCGCCTGGGCCCAACGCCGAAACGCGACGCTTGTGCGTCACTTCGGAGAGCGGGTTGTTCTGGTCCATGAACTGACTGAGCTGCGAGGAGCCGAAGAATTCTTTGACCGCCGCGGCCACAGGCTTCGCGTTGATCATCTCCTGCGGCATGAGCGGCTCGCTCTCAGCGATGTTCAAGCGCTCCTTGACCGCGCGCTCGACGCGCACGAGACCGACACGGAATGCGTTCTCGGCCATTTCACCGACCGAACGTACGCGACGATTGCCAAGGTGATCGATGTCATCGACCGTGCCATCACCGTTGCGGATGGCGATCAACACCTTCAGCACATCGAGGATGTCTTCCTTCGAGAGCACGCTCGAACCCAAGATCTCCTTGCGACCAACACGACGGTTGAACTTCATACGACCGACGCCCGATAGGTCGTAGCGCTCGGCGTTGAAGAACAAATTCGAGAAGAGGTTCTCAGCGGCATCACGCGTCGGCGGCTCACCAGGACGCATCATGCGGTAGATCTCGACCAGCGCCTCGAGACGATTTTTCGTCGGGTCGATGCGCAGCGTGTCCGAGACGTACGGACCACGATCCAGATCGTTGACGTACAGCGTGCGAACTTCGGTGATGCCCGACTCGATCATCTTTTCAGCCGAAGCGGCCGTGATGACTTCGTTGGCTTTGGCAATGATCTCGCCGGTGTCGGTGTTCACGACATCGTGAGCGAGAACCTTGCCGTAGATGTAGTCACGCGGAACAGCAAGCTTGCTGACGCCCGCATCTTCGAGCTGGCGCACGTGACGCGCCGTGATGCGACGGCCTTCTTCGACGACCACTTGATCGCCGATACGAATCTCGAAACTTGCCGTCTCGCCACGCAGGCGCGCCGGCACGAGCTCGAGAGCCGTTTCATCTTTCGAGATGAAGAATGTGTTTTTGTCGAAGAAGGTGTCGAGAATTTCACCTTCGTTCATACCAAGCGCACGCAGGATGATCGACACCGGCAACTTGCGGCGACGATCGATACGCGCGAACACGCAGTCCTTGGCATCGAATTCGAAATCGAGCCACGAACCACGATAAGGAATGATGCGGGCGCTGAACAGCAGCTTGCCCGACGAGTGCGACTTGCCGCGGTCGTGATCGAAGAACACGCCCGGGCTGCGATGCAATTGCGAGACGATGACGCGCTCGGTGCCGTTCACGACGAACGTACCGTTATCGGTCATCAGCGGGAGCTCACCGAGGTACACCTCTTGCTCGCGCACATCTTTGACAGGCTTCTTCGGACCCGAAGCTTCCTTGTCGTAAACGATGAGGCGGACCTTGACGCGCAAGGGCGCCGCGTACGTCAGGCCGCGGAGCTGACACTCCTTGACGTCGAACACGGGCTCACCGAGACGGTAGCTGACGTACTCGAGTACCGCGTTGCCCGAATAGCTCGAAATCGGGAAGACAGTCTTGAACGCCGCATGCAGACCGACATCCTCACGCGTTTCCTCGACCTTGTCGGCCTGCAGGAACTGACGGTAGGAATCGAGCTGGATGGCCAACAGATACGGCGTTTCGAGGACGCTACCCTGCTTGCCAAAGTTCTTGCGGATGCGCTTCTTCTCGGTAAAGGAGTAAGCCATCGGTCACCTCACACTTTCAAACTAGACGGAGACGACGAGGCAACCGAGGCCTTTCAGCCCCGGTTGCCACGCATCTCGCGATACGAAGGTAATTCCCACCACGCGAGCGGCGGGGATTACTTGATCTCGACCTTCGCGCCGGCTTCTTCGAGCTTCTTCTTCATGCTGTCGGAATCGGCCTTGTTGACCCCTTCCTTCAGCGTGCCCGGAACGGCCTCGACGAGGTCCTTCGCTTCCTTCAGGCCGAGGCCCGTCAGTTCGCGAACAACCTTGATGACGCCCACCTTCTTGTCGGCCGGGTATTCCTTGAGGATGACGGTGAATTCCGTCTTCTCCTCAGCAGGAGCCGCAGCAGCGGCGGGACCGGCGACGGCCGCGACGGCCACCGGAGCAGCTGCCGTCACGCCGAACTTGTTCTCCATATCGGAGATCAGTTCGACGATCTGCATGATGCTCATGTTGGAAATTGCTTCGAGGATTTCGTCCTTGCTAACAGCCATTGTGGTAACTCCAAAGTAGTTTCAAAGGCAACAAGTTCAAGCGCTGGCGGCCTGCTTCGCGTCGCGGACAGCCGCGACCGTGCGGACCAGCTTGGTGTGCGGCGCAGCCACCGTGCGAACGAATTTCTCGATCGGTGCTTTGAGCGTACCCAACAGCATCGACAGAGCCTGTTCACGCGTCGGCAGCGACGCGACCTTCTCGAGATCCTTACCGGGCAGCACATCGCCACCCAAGGACACGAGCGTCGCGACGAGCTTATCGTTCGCCTTCGCGAAGTCCTTCACCACGCGCGCCGCAGCGCCCGGGTCGTCCTTCGAGAAAGCCAGGACGAGCGGACCCTTCAATTGGGAACCGACCGCCTCGAACGAAGTGCCGACCAATGCCTTGCGTGCCAGCGTGTTTTTGACAACACGCATGTACACACCTTGGGCACGGGCCTTGGCACGCAGCTCGGTCATCTGCGAAACCGTGATTCCACGGTATTCGGCAGCGACCACCGATTGCGCCGAAGACGCAATCTCCGCCACTTCCTTCACCAGCGCTTTCTTGTCTTCTAGGTTCAGAGGCACTAGTTGATTACTCCTCTCCTGAAGATCACACACCGGTACAAGACTTACGCCCCGCACCGGACCCTATGGACGGCGACCTTCAAACGAGGACGATCCTCGTATGAGCGGTACACCACCTGCGCAGGCAATCTCATTAAGAACGGGCTGGTTGCTCACGCTTCCACCCACTCGCCTGCGGTCTTCGATGGAACTCGGTGACTTGCATCACCGAGCCCGCATCAATTCAAAAAATCAAACTCCGAGCGACGCCTGGTCGATCTGCACGCCCGGTCCCATCGTCGAGGAGACCGTCACGCGCTTCAGATAGACGCCCTTCGACGTTGCCGGCTTCGCCTTCTGCAGGTCCGCAAGCAACGCCAAGAGGTTCTCGCGCAGTTGCTGCGGCTCGAAGCTCACCTTGCCGATCGTGCAGTGCACGATACCGGCCTTATCGACGCGGTAGCGCACCTGACCGCTCTTGGCGTTCTTGACGGCACCGGCGACGTCCGGGCTCACCGTACCCACTTTCGGGTTCGGCATGAGACCGCGGGGACCTAAGATCTGACCGAGCTGACCCACGATACGCATGGCATCGGGGCTCGCGATCACGACATCGAAATCCATCTTCCCGGCCTTCACCTGCTCGGCGAGATCTTCCATGCCGACGATGTCGGCACCTGCGGCTTTGGCCGCATCGGCATTCTTGCCCGAGGTGAACACGGCGACCCGCACCGACTTGCCGATACCGTGCGGCATCACGGTCGAACCGCGAACCTGCTGATCGGACTTGGCAGCATCGATACCGAGATTGACGGCAGCGTCGACCGACTCGTTGAACTTCGCCTTAGCGAATTCTTTGACGAGCTTGAACGCTTCATCAACAGCATAAGTTTTGCCCGGCGGGAGAGCGTCCTTCCAGGGCTTCATACGTTTGGCGATGAACGGCATGATCAGACTCCTTCCACGTCGACGCCCATCGAACGGGCGCTACCGGCAATCGTGCGCACCGCAGCGTCGAGATCGGCTGCAGTGAGATCCGGCGTCTTGGTCTTGGCGATTTCCTCGAGCTGAGCGCGAGTGATCTTGCCGACCTTGTTGGTGTTGGGAGTGCCGCTGCCCTTCTCGATGCCGATCGCTTTGCGAATCAGCACCGCCGCAGGCGGCGTCTTCATGATGAAAGTGAAACTGCGGTCTGCGTAGACCGTGATCACTACCGGAATGGGCAGCCCCTTCTCGAGCTTCTGCGTAGCAGCATTGAACTGCTTACAGAACTCCATGATGTTCACGCCCTGCTGACCCAATGCCGGGCCGATGGGCGGTGAGGGGTTCGCCGAGCCTGCAGGCACCTGCAGCTTGACGTAGCCTTGGACTTTCTTGGCCATCGTTACTCTCCTGGGTTCCAACGCCCACGCTCCAGCGTGAGCTCCCCATGCGCTTCCTTGCCGTTACGACACGCGATCCTTCGCGCATCGATCCACTCGCTCACCCTCTTTCGAGGACGAGCATCAAAAAAACATCAGGCCTTTTCGACCTGCGAGAAATCCAACTCCACCGGCGTCGAACGACCGAGGATCTGCACTGCAACCTGCAGGCGATTCTTCTCGTAGTTCACATTCTCGACGACTCCGCTGAAATCGTTAAACGGACCATCGGTGACCCGCACGACTTCACCCGGCTCGAAGATGACCTTCGGCCGCGGCTTCTCGACACCCTCTTCGACGCGACGCAGGATCTGGTTCGCTTCGCGATCCGTGATCGGTGCGGGCTTTTCTTTGGTGCCACCGATGAAGCCGAGAACCTTCGGCACCTCGT
>JBMTZD010000086.1:0-6957 GCA_049455235.1 Steroidobacteraceae bacterium | reverse complement strand
CTCCGACTCCTACGTCCCGAACGTAGTGCTCTACCAGGCTGAGCTACATCCCGATCCAGTCGACTTCAGGAGCTGCGCTCGACCGCGAAACGGGCGAGGGCGGCGAGACCTTGTTTATGTGGCGATTCGGGCAGCGCATGCAACGCTGTTAACGCCTTGTCGGCCTCGTCCTGAGCGAGGGCGCGAGTGTACTCAAGTGCCCCAGTCGATTCAATTGCGGCCACGATGACCTCGAGCTGCTCAAGGCCGCCATTCTCGATAGCGCCGCGGATCACCGCTCGAACGTTCGCATCCGGCGCACGCTTGAGCGCCTGGATCAACGGCAGTGTCGGCTTGCCTTCGGCGAGGTCATCGCCGAGGTTCTTGCCGAGCTCCTCGGGGTTCGAGCGGTAGTCGAGGACATCGTCGATCAACTGATAGGCCGTGCCGAGATGCCGGCCATAGTCACCGAGTGCGCGCTGTTGGCTCGGGCTTGCCGAGGCGATAACCGCGGCACCCTCGGCGCCGGCTTCGAAGAGCTTGGCGGTCTTGCGATACACCACTTCTAAATAGCGCTGCTGAGTCGTGTCGGGATCACCCGCATTCATCAACTGCAGCACTTCCCCTTCGGCGATGACATTGGTCGCCTCGGACATGATCTCCATCACCCGCTGCGAGCCGATCGCCGCCATCATTTGAAAGGCGCGCGAATAGACGAAATCGCCGACGAGCACGCTCGCCTGGTTACCGAAAATGGCATTCGCCGTGGCTCTGCCGCGACGACGCGACGAGCCGTCGACGACATCGTCGTGCAATAAAGTTGCAGTGTGGATGAATTCGATGAAGGCGGCTGCGTCGATGTGACCTGAGCCGCGGTAGCCGCAGGCTCGGGCCGCTAACAGCACGATGAGCGGACGCATGCGCTTCCCGCCACCCGAGATAATGTGCTCAGCGATCTGATCAACGAGATCGACGGAGCTTTTCATGCTGGCGCGGATGACGACATCAACGGCCCCAAGATCAGGGCGAACTAGGTCCCGGACTTGCGCCAAGCTGTTCACGGGGCGGGATGGTAGCCGAGCAGGAGGGGTATAGCCATAACCCCGCGCCGATGCGCTAGCCTAAGCCTTTGAATGGATTAGCCGCTCGAGGCCAAAAAGAGGTTTGACCGACCGGGGGGTGGCAAGTAGAATGCGCGACCTTTTCCGGAGGTCTACATGTACGCGGTTATCGCCACGGGCGGCAAGCAGTATCGGGTCCAAGAAGGCAGTGTGCTGCGCGTCGAGAAGCTCGCGGCTGAGCCGGGTGCGGAAGTGAAGTTCGACGAAGTCCTGCTCGTTGGAGCGGGTGATTCGGTCAAAGTCGGCACGCCGAAGTTGGCTGGCGCCGTCGTCTCGGCCACCGTGCAGCGTCACGGTCAGGGCGACAAGGTGAGCATCGTCAAGTTTCGTCGTCGCAAGCACTACTTGCGCATGAAGAACCACCGTCAGTTGTTCACGGAAATCAAGGTCACTGGCATCAACGCCGGTTGATCCATTCGGAGCTGAAGAACCATGGCACATAAAAAGGCAGGCGGCAGTACCAAGAACGGCCGCGAGTCACACAGCAAACGTCTCGGCGTGAAGGCTTTCGGCGGCGAAGCCGTGGCGGCCGGCAACATCATCATCCGTCAGCGCGGCACGCAGTACCGCCCGGGTGCGAATGTTGGCATTGGCACGGATCACACGTTGTTCGCGCTGAAGAACGGCAAGGTCGCGTTCAAGCGCCGCGGCGCTGCCCAAAAGATGTACGTCGACGTGCTCGCTGATTGAGCGTTGTCCGTTCGATGATTCTCGAACCCCGGCCTCGTGCCGGGGTTTTTGTTTGGTTAGAGTGTTCCCATGAAATTCGTTGATGAGGCGCGACTTCGAGTTCAGGCGGGTAATGGCGGCCGCGGCTGCCTGAGTTTCCGTCGTGAAAAGTTCATGCCTTTCGGCGGACCCGACGGCGGCGACGGCGGCCTTGGCGGCAGCGTTTATTTGAAGGCGGCCGAGGGTATCAACACGCTCGCTGACTTTCGTGTCGAGCGCACCTTTAAGGCGCAATCGGGCGAGGCGGGTAGCGGTAACGATTGCTTCGGCAAAGGCGGTGAAGACCTTTACGTTCCCGTGCCCATCGGCACGATCGTGCGCGATAGCGAGACGGGCGAACAGCTGGGTGATCTCGTCAAAGAAGGCGATACGCTGCTCGTGGCGCGCGGTGGCAAGGGCGGTTGGGGCAACGCGCGTTTTAAGACGAGCACCAATCGTGCGCCGCGTCAGTTTGGAACGGGTCTGCCGGGCGAGAAGCGCCTGCTCGAGCTCGAGCTCAAGGTTCTTGCCGATGTGGGTCTGCTCGGCTTACCGAATGCGGGTAAATCTACGCTCATTCGGGCCGTCTCGTCCGCTCGTCCGAAGGTGGCCGATTACCCTTTCACCACGCTGCATCCCAACTTGGGCGTCGTCTACTGCGGCGAACATCGCAGTTTCGTGATGGCTGATATCCCGGGTTTGATTGAGGGTGCTGCCGAGGGAGCGGGGCTTGGCATTCGTTTCCTGAAGCACTTACAGCGTACGCGCGTCTTACTGCATCTGGTCGATATGGCGCCTCTCGATCCCGATGCGGATCCGGTGAAGGATGCTCGTTCGATCGTGGCCGAGCTCAAAAAATTCTCGAAGGATCTCGCCCTCAAGCCGCGTTGGCTGGTGATCAACAAGAGCGATCTGTTGCCGCCTGATGAAGCCGAAAAGCGCGCGAAGGCCATCGTGCGCTCGTTACGTCACAAGGGTCCTTGGTTCCTGATCTCCGGTGCCACCAACACCGGGACGCGCGAGTTGACCGAGGCAGTCATGCGCTTCCTCGAGGAGAGCGCTCCCGTCCCGCGTGACTGAGCGCAACAGCAAGGTTCGTCGTCGTATTGCCGCAGGCAAACTGCGGCTCCGTCTGCGCGATTTACGCAACTTGGGTCCTCGTGCCGAGGCTCTGCTCGGTGAGATCGGTATTCATTCGGTCGAAGCGCTCCGTGAGCGTGGTGCACTCGAGGCTTATCTCGAGCTGCGTCGACGCGGGCTGATGAAATCACTCAATATGCTCTGGGCGCTCGTGGGCGCGCTCGATCCGTGGCCCGAAGGTACCGACTGGCGCGATGTGTCGCACAGCGAGGCGCGATTGCCCCTGATGTTGGAGGTCGAGGCGCGTGATCAGGCGCGGGTCGCCGTGCGGCAAGCAGCGGGCCTGATGGCGCGATCGTCTTCACCCGGCGAAGCTGAGCTCGATGTCGCAAGCGACGAATGGGTTCCGGGTATGCCGTTCGAGCCTCAAAAGAAAAACCGGCCGTAGGGCCGGTTGTTCTCAGTCTGAGACGGCCGAGACAGATCGGCCGAAAGGCTTATTTCAGCTTCTTCAGCCGAGCAGCCAGACGCGCCTTATGACGCGAGGCCTTGTTCTTGTGGACAAGACCCTTGTTGACCAGCGAGTCGACGGTCGAGGCCGCTTCGCGATAGGCCAGGGTGGCTTCGTCCTTCTTACCGCCGGCGATCGTGTCGATGGCCTTGCGAATGGCCGAACGCGAACGCGAACGCAACGCGATGTTGCGGGCGCGGTGCTTGACGGCTTGACGGGCGGCTTTCTCTGCGGACTTGGTGTTGGCCACTGCTATGTGCTCTAAGGGTCTGAAAAAAGGCGCGTATTTTCACGGTGACCCTCCCAATTGTCAACGTTTTCCGGGGTCTGGCTCCGGTATAGTCCGCCTTCCGTCATGAGTCGCGCGATCTTCAAGAACACCTCCGTCGTCGGGTTGACCACTTTGCTCTCCCGAGTGACCGGTTTGCTGCGCGATATGGTCTATTCACAGGCCTTCGGGGCCGGGACGCTGATGGATGCCTTCCTGGTTGCCTTCAAGATCCCGAACTTCTTGCGTCGGCTCTTCGCGGAAGGGGCGTTTTCTCAGTCGTTCGTGCCGGTGATCTCCGAATATAAGGTTCGGCGAGAGCCGGCGGCCGTCAAGGAGCTCGTCGGTGACGTCACGGGCACGCTGGGTGCGGTGCTGTTCGTCGTATCGCTGGTCGGGGTGATCGCAGCCCCGCTGATCATCCTGCTTTTCGCGCCCGGCTTTACACAGGCCGAGGGTAAGTACGAGTTAGCCGTTGAGATGCTACGTTGGACCTTCCCGTACATCTTCTTTGTTTCTTTGACTGCGCTGTTCAGCGGTGTGCTCAACAGTTACGGCCGTTTCGCCGTGCCGGCGTTCACGCAGGTCATCATGAATCTCGTGATGATTTTTTTTGCGCTCGTCGTTGCCGCGAATTCGAGTAATCCTGGGGTGGCGCTCGCGATCGGTGTATTCGTTTCGGGTGCGGCACAGCTGATCTTCCAATTACCCGCAGTCGCACGACTCAATTTATTGTCTTGGCCGCGATGGCGACCCGCTGCCGAGGGTGTGCGGCGTATCGGCAAATTGATGTTGCCCGGTATTTTCGGTTCGTCGATGGCCCAGGTGAGTTTGCTGCTCGATACGCTGATCGCCTCGTTTCTCGTCACCGGCAGCATCGCGTGGCTGTACTACGCCGATCGTTTGATGGAGTTTGCGCTCGGTGTTTTCAGTATTGCGTTGGCCACGGTGATTCTTCCCGGGCTCTCTGCGCACCATGCCAAAGGCGATGGTGAACGATTCTCGACGACGCTCGATTGGGCACTACGTCTTGTGGTGCTGATCGTCGTGCCGGCCTCAGTGGGACTGCTCGTGCTTGCCGGACCCATCACGGCCACCATCTTCGGCTACGGTGCCTTTACGGCCAACGATGTCCTGATGACGCAGTACGGTTTGATGGCCTACTCCTGGGGTCTGATCGGCTTCAGTCTCGTCAAAGTTCTCGCGCCCGGCTATTTCGCAAGACAAGACACGCGCACCCCCGTGCGTGTGGGCTTGATCGCGCTTGGCATCAACATGGGCATTAACGTCGCGGTCGTGTTGCCCGCACACTATGCCGGTTTCGGAACGCCGTTCGTTTTACTGGCGACCTCGACCTGTATTTCGGCGGCGATCAACGCGACCTTGCTCTGGCGCGGCCTGCGCCGAGAGGGCGTCTATCGACCGTTGCCAGGGTGGGGCGGTCTGATTTGGCGCGTGATCGCGGCCAATATCGTGATGGCTGCGGGTTTGATCGCGTTGGTATCGCTCTTCGGTGATTGGCTCGAAGCTTCGGCTTTCACGCGAATGTGGCAGCTGTCGCTCTGCGTCATCGCGGGTTTTGTCGCCTATGCGCTTGCACTGTTAGCCCTCGGTCTGCGGCCGCATTCACTTCGGTTGTAGTGATCAGTTGAGCATGGAACTTTTACGCGGAACTACTGATCTTCCCGCTTCGCATCGTGGCGGCATCGTCACCTTGGGAAGCTTCGATGGATTGCATCGAGGTCATCAAGTGTTAATCGCGCGTACCTTGGAGTGGGCGAATCGCCTCGCCGTGCCCTCAGCCATGCTCACCTTCGAGCCGATGCCGCGAGAATTTCTGCAAGCAGCTAATCCGCCGGCTCGATTGACCAACTTTCGTGAGCGATGGCGCTTGCTCGAGTCGAGCGGGCTCCATTCGCTCATCGTGCTGCGTTTCAACGATCGACTGCGCTCGCTCACCGGCGAAGAGTTTGTCCAGATTCTCACGCGAGATCTTGCCGTCCATGGTCTCGTTGTCGGCCACGACTTTCGTTTTGGTAAATCAGGGCAGGCCGATGCGAGCTTTCTCGTCGAGGCAGGGCGCCGTCATGGCTTTGCGGTCGAGGTGATCGAGCCCGTCTCCGCTGAGGGTGAGCGAGTGAGTAGCACCGTGATCCGTGACGCGCTCGCGGCCGGCCGATTCGAACAGGTGAGGGCGCTGCTCGGTCGGCCCTATTCGATTCGAGGCCGCGTGGTGCCCGGCGCGAAACTCGGGCGGCAACTCGGCTTTCCGACAGCTAACATTCGGGTTCGGCGGCGCAAGCTCCCGCTCGGTGGTATTTACGCCGTTCGGGTGCATGGGATCACGAGTGGCGTGATGGGGGGCGTAGCGAGTCTCGGGACGCGCCCGACCGTCGATGGTGTGGAGCCTTTGCTCGAAACCTTCGTTTTCGATTTTTCGGGCGATCTCTACGGCCGGGAACTCGAGATTGAGTTCGTTGCGCACTTGCGCAACGAAGAGCGCTTCGAGAGCCTCGATGCACTCGTGGCGCAGATGCGTATCGATGAGAGTCGAGCGCGAGATTTTCTTTGAGGACGACGTAACGTGATCGATTACAAGAACACCATCAATCTGCCGCAGACGGACTTCCCCATGAAGGCCGATCTTGCGCAGCGCGAACCGCAGATGCTCGCGCGTTTCGAGAGCGAGGATGTCTACGGGGAGCTGCGGCGTATTGCGGCAGGGCGTCCGCGCTTCGTGCTGCACGATGGCCCGCCGTATGCCAACGGTACGATCCACATCGGTCACGCGGTCAACAAGATCCTCAAAGATATCATCGTCAAATCGCGCAGCCTTGATGGTTACGATGCGCCGTACATCCCTGGTTGGGATTGCCACGGCCTGCCGATCGAGCTTGCCGTTGAAAAGAAGCATGGGCGCCCGGGTCAAAAGCTCGACGTCAACGCTTTCCGTAAGGCTTGCCGCGAGTTTGCGGCCGAGCAGATCGAGCAGCAGCGCATCGACTTCAAGCGCCTCGGTGTGATGGGCGATTGGGATCGACCCTATCGCACCATGGATCCAGCCTACGAGGCGCAGCAATTACGCGCCTTTGGTCGTATCGTCCGCAACGGACATCTCTACAAGGGCGCTAAGCCCGTGCACTGGTGTCTCGATTGTCGCTCGGCGTTAGCCGAGGCCGAGGTGGAGTACGAAGAGAAGACTTCTCCGGCGATCGATGTGGCCTTCGAGGTGGCCGACGTTGCCGACTTCTGCGAGCGTACCGGTGTCGATCTCGATAGCGATTCAAGCA
>JBMTZD010000085.1:0-7058 GCA_049455235.1 Steroidobacteraceae bacterium | reverse complement strand
TTCGCGCTGATCGATCTTTTGGTCATCGCGCCGTACTGGTTACATCTTCTCGGAATCATCGGGCTCGATTTACGTGCGCTGCGCGCTCTACGCTTGCTGCGACTCCTGAAGCTGCTTCGTGATTTCGTTCCGGCCGTCATCGAGTTCAAGAAGATGAACGCCGGCCGTACGCTGCGCCAGAAAGTCGACGCTCTGATGAATGACACACCGACATCGGGCCGACTCCATCATCAGCTCGATCTGATCTTCATTATATTCATCATTGCGAGTGTGGCTGCGGTATTTCTCGAAACGATACCGGCCGTTCATGAGCCGCTCAAATTAGAATTCTATTGGTTCGATACGGTGTCGATTACTGTCTTTACTGTCGAATATCTGTTACGTCTCTACGCTGCGCCCGAGCGGGATCCGACCCGTTCGGGAGTCGCAAGCCGTCTGCACTTCATGAAAACCCCTGGCAGTCTCATCGATCTGATCGCCATTCTGCCGTACTACCTGCAGTTTATTTTTGCCGTCGATCTGCGATTCATTCGGATACTGCGAGTGCTCCGAGTTCTCAAGCTCACGCGTTACAACACGGCGCTGACCACCTTCAGCATGGTGCTAAGCCGCGAGAAAAGAGCGTTTTCGGCAGCGATGTTCATCACCGTGCTGATCACTATCTTATCGGGCGCCATCGTCTATGAATTCGAGCATGCGGCACAGCCCGAAAAATTCGACACCATGCCACGCGCCATGTACTGGGCCGTCATCACCTTGGCGAGCGTCGGTTACGGTGATATCTCGCCGGTGACGCCTATCGGACAGGCGTTCACCATGTTTCTCGCCATTCTCGGTATCGGTATCGTGGCGCTCCCGGCAGGTATTCTGGGATCAGCGTTTTCCGATCAGTTACATCAGCAGCGTGAGCAGATGCTTAAAGCTGTCGAAGATGCTTTTGCGGATGGTGTGTTGACCGAGAGTGAGTCGCGCGCTCTAGAGGAAGAACGAATTCGACTGCACCTTACGGAGGAGCAGTTCGAGCTCTTAAAGCAGCGGGCGATGGCTCGCTACGCCACGGAGATGACGACGGCTCACACCGTTTACAAGGCTTCCGAGAGAGTTCGAGAGCTACGCGAGGCGTTGCATATGTTGCCGGTTGATACCGCGATTGCGGAAATCGACCGACTTAATCTTCCCGATGCGGAAAAAGCAGCGCTGAGAGTACTGCTGAAGTAATCAGCCCGACGGGTTGGCGAGCGAATCCAGACTTTCTTTGATTGGATAGAGGTCTTGCGACGTTGTCGCCACGAGATTTTGTACAAACGATTGAATGTAGCGTTTGTCGAAGTCCATCAAGCTGTCGATCCCGAGCACCAGGACAGACCAAGACAACCGTCCTCTCTGAAAACGAACAAGGTATTCGGGTCGTGAACCATGAGCGGGCATTGAGAAAATCGAAAGCCGGTCATGAGGCAGTTGCAGCGGAACTGAGGTCGAGGTCGCGGAATGATAATCTGCGAGCAAGGAAGTATTTTCCTCGAGCTTCTCGGGCTCGGTATTGAGCAATCGTCGTAGTCGATCAGGGATGATCGCGACGCCGAGTTTGCCGTCCGAATAGGTCAGGATCTGCATCGTCAGCCCTCCGGAAGCCGAACCTCGATTTCAATCCGTCGATTGAGTGCTCGGTTTTGTGGCGAGTCGTTCGCTGCAACCGGTTTGGTATCGGCAAAGCCCTGAGCCTCGATCCGTGCTGGATCAAAACGTCGTGCCGTGACCAGCTCTCTCACTACGGACACCGCGCGTGCAGCCGAGAGGTCCCAATTGTCCCGATATTTGACCGTTCTGATTGGTACGTTATCGGTGTGGCCGCCGATGATGACCCGCGCGCTCGTCGAGTTCGCCACATCACCAATTTTTTCGATGATCTGGGTGGCGAGCGGAGTCAATGCAGCGTCTCCTGTGGCGAAGGCGCCACCGGAGCCGATCTTCACGGTGACGGCACCGTCTTTCCGTTCTACCTTGACCAATCCTTGCTTGATTTCGCCCGAGAAGGCCGCTTCGAACGCTTTTGCCGCCGCTTCGACTTTTTCTGCATTACCGGCGCCTTTACCCGAATTTCCCTCGGCTTGACCCGCCGCGCTTTTCGAGTCCATCGATGCGATCAAGGCTTGCGTGGCACCCGTAACGGCCACTTCGCTCTGTAGCTGATCTGAGACCTCGCTCACTTTCTTGACGCCTGCTGCGATCGCCTGCGCTGCGGCGATACGCTCGGCGCGGGGGGCGTTTTCCTTGGCATTGAATTCGACCGTCACTCGGGTCGAAGTGGCTTTTACGCTCGCCACGCCAGAGGCGATTTCCGTAGCGAGTACCTGTTGAAGTTTCGCGGCGTCCTGCTCTACCGAGTCCGGGGCGCTGCCGCCTTGCGCGCCGGGTCGCTCGGAGTCGACCGGGCGACGTCCGGCGGCCTCGTACACGGCCTCAGTACGCAAGTCCTGATCTTTCTCGCGAACTTCGATCTCTTGCTGGGTCGTATCCGTCGTCTCCTGTTTCAAATTGTCCACGAGCGCCATCGTCGGCGATGGAGAGAAATTCAGAGACAGAATCGTCGTTCCTTTCGGTTGCTCGACCACCGGAATATCGCGCTGAACGCCAAATGCATTGTTCATGCTTCCCGAAATCTGCTTGAACTTCGGCACGTTCATCTCGGCGAAGGACAAAATCAGCACGAAAAAGCACAGCAAGAGCGTTGCCATGTCCGCGAAAGTCGCCATCCAACCAGGTGCACCAGCAGGACACTCAGGGCATTTCTTGGGTGGTGGCGCGTCGGCAGCAGCAGGTTTCGCGCGTACCGCGCTGCTACTGATTTCGTCTTCACCCGCGGCATCGTCGGCCGGGGTCACCTCACTTGCTATGACGCTCATGACTCAGATCGCTAGGCTTTAGCTAGTTTCTTTTGAGTCGCCGGCGGAAGAAGAGCGAGTATCGAGTCGCTGATATTTCGCGGATTTTCGCCACGTGCAATGCCTTGG
Source organism: Steroidobacteraceae bacterium (assembly GCA_049455235.1). Lineage (GTDB taxonomy): Bacteria > Pseudomonadota > Gammaproteobacteria > Steroidobacterales > Steroidobacteraceae > UBA964. Next base: position 4,047 of record JBMTZD010000085.1, on the reverse strand, counting down.
AGGCCGGTCAACACAGCCTCGCAGTACACCGCTTCTTCGTTATGGTAAATCTTCAGTTTGTTGGTGATCGGTCCGGCAACAACGTTGGCGATGAACGCGCCGTACAATGTCGTCAGCAGAGCGACAGCCATCGCCGGGCCGATGGCTTTCGGGTCCGACATATTGCCGAGCATCTGCACGAGACCAACCAGAGTACCGATCATTCCCATCGCTGGCGCGACATCGATCCACCCCTGCCAGGCGGCGATGACGGCGCCGTGTCGTCGTTCGCGAGCTTCGATATCCGTCCGGATACGACTGGAGATCGTTCCCTCATCGAGACCGTCGACGAGCATCATCAATCCCATTTTTAAGAATTTATCGCTGGACTCTGCGGCCTTCGGTTCGAGGGCGAGAAGGCCTTCTTTTTTTGCGATCTGAGCGAATTCTGGAAACTGCTCAACCAGGGGTTCGAGTTTCGGAGTGCCAGGGAGAAAGGCCTTCACCGCTGCGGTGAGGTGGCCAATGAACTCCGGGAGGGTATGTCGGGACATGACGACTGCCACTGTGCCGCCGATGACGATTGCGACGGAGGGAATATCTACGAAGGCGCCGAGAGATCCTCCGAGCAAAATGGCCCAGATGATGATGCCGATCGCCCCTAAAAGTCCGACTAGTGTTGCGATATCCATTATTCAGAGCCCCTCGTCTATACCATTAAGAGCATGCAACGCTATGATCCACGACAGTTCGATTCAGTGCGACAGGTACTTTGGCTTCGTGCGCAACTGAGTCTTGTAAGTCGGCTCGTCGAGAAAAATCTTGTGGTGGAAACCATGAAAAAACATCCGCCAGACGGACAAAGAGGGGTAGTAACCCAGGGGCGTTGGTGGGGCATTTTGCTTGCTGCATTTTGTTTCACGCTTGCCGGAGCATCGGCGAAAAGTGCCGACCCCACGCCGACCCAGCTCCGACAATTCACCATCACCGATAAAAAAACCGGCCTCGAATGGCTCCGCTGTACCGTTGGTCAACGATGGAACGGCTTTCGATGCATCGGAGTGGCAAAAATGATGACTTGGGATCAAGCGCAGCAGGCCGCTGCAAGTGCCAGCAAAGAGCTGGGCGGCGAATGGCGGTTACCTAGCGTCGACGAATTGCAGACGCTTCTCTGCGCCAACTGCCCACCACCCAAAATTGATCAGATGTTATTTCCTGATACGCCTGCAGCCCCGTTCTGGACGTACTCCAAAGCACCGCTTTCGATCGGACGCTATTGGACCGTCAATTTCTTCACGGGACATCTTTTCGCGCGTAACACCACAGGGATGGAGCGATACGTGCGGTTGGTGAAGTCCGCCCCGCGACGGCAGACCAAGCAAGCACCGTGAAGGCGTTTTTCAGCTCGAATTGTCGTGTCTGCACCATCGTCCGAATTCACATCGCGCTGGTCCTCGGGGTGCTTGCGGCGTGGCGACTGCGCCCTGAGTGGTTTGAATTCTTGAGAGATGTCGCCGTTCAACATTTGGCTGCGTTCGCCGTCTTACTCGTGTTCCTCATCATTCTCGCATTCAAGACTTTTCAGCACTATCGACGAGGCAAGCCACGCGGGTTACGAGAGTAGGTCATCGGATCGCGAGGATGATGCCTCGACGCTCGGCTGCCGGACTCGTACCATCCGCGAGTGTTATTGACGACGCGCACCACGAAGAGCATTACGGGCACTTCGATTAGCACACCCACCACGGTCGCCAGCGCCGCCCCAGAGTTGAAACCGAAAAGTCCGATTGCGGCGGCGACGGCAAGTTCGAAAAAATCGCCTCGCCCTAAAATCCGAAAAGTAAGACGAACGTGACCAAGAGCACTGCGATCGACCACGGACCGAGTCGTGCGACCATGTGGGCCGTATGAGCTAGAGGAGGTCTGGGGTGGGAAAGCGGAGTTACCGGCGATACCCGATCGTTTCTCATTCGGATCACCCGCAACCGGGGGCGCAGAGTATCTCGGCCGGGCGACCATGATCGGGCAGTACGCGCACCGCAATGGGCCGCGCTACCAAATCGCCTGGCTCTACGCCTATACGGATCGGTCGGAGACTGAGCATCGCTTAGTGCCGCGCGTCGCGAACTACTTGGGTTCCTTACGGCGCGCGATCTGGATTGACTCGGCCGCAATCGACGCCATTTTTACTGCCTCAGAAGCCGCTTGCGTCGCTCGTCGCGTCGCTTGTGCGGCTTCTGCTGCCGCCTGTAATGCCACTTCTTCAGCCTGTCTGGCTGCAGCCTCTGCTGCGGCTGCGCATGCTGCGGAGGCCGCCGCCGCAGCTTCTACGGCCGCTTGCGCAGAAGCCGCAGCAGCTTCCGCTGCATTTTCTGCTGCGATAACAACGTGAGACGCGAGGGAGAGTCGGGCAACTTCCGCTGATCTTGTAGCGGAATCGGCGGCCATCTCAGCGGCACGGCACGCCCTTTTTGCCGCATCTGCTGAATGCTGAGTTAGCAGCTTGAGAGACTCAAGAGTCTCTGAATATTTTTTATCGACTAAAAGATGTCGATCACGAAGCTGAGAAAACTCCTCTCGAAGAAGACGAATTTCTTCCTTGATGACTGTGATCTCTGACGACATAAATAGAGGCTCTCAGTGTCAACTCAGAGTCTTGAGTATCCCAGAATTCTGCAAATCGCGCTGTAGCATTCGCACGCCTCTGCCTCAAGACTATTTAAATCTGGGACAACAAGCCGGCTCCTGCTTTGCTGAACGAGCCTTCTCTGTGAGAGATGCCCTATCGCTGTAGAAGCCGCTTCTCTGCGAATTCCGAGAATCGATCCGATCTTTTCATGAGTCATCTCTATTTCATAACCCCCAGTACGGCGAAGCGTGAGCAGAATCATCTTTACCACTTGCTGCTCAACAGAGTGGTAGCGATAGCAAAAACAGGTCTGCGAGGCGTACCGGACTATCGCACTCGAATAGTACAGAACACATTTTCGAAAACTTGATGACACTTCGATCTCTCGCTGGAGGAAGCCCGCTGAAACCACGATGCCAAACCCCGCTGTTTGTAACGTGAAATTCAGGGCGAACTGCGGTGTATTCGTTAGTCTACATAAGCCGACCAACCCTTCATTTCCGGTTAAGGTCGACTCCGCGAGCCCACCAGATAGTGATTCGCTAGAAAGTGAAAATATTGATGTCGTTGGAAAGATGACTTGATTCGCGCCAAGGCGATCAAAGAGGTCGAACTGCCTAGCTTCGAAGCGAACGAGAGAGGAATAGGGTCGCCATTTAGCCCAATCGTCTGGGGAAAGCTTTCCGGTTATGGCATTAATTTTTCTATGACGAGTAAGTGCGTCTGCAGATTTGATCACTCATTCTTGTAACACCCTAGGTGCCGTGGAAGTGTAGAGTTTCGTACAAAAACTAAAAAAAATCGTTGATTTTTAGAAGAACTTGGTTGCAAAACTGAGATTTTTGATCCGGCATGAAGACGAGCGGCTTCATCATCAACACAACTTCGGATATCAAAATTGGTGCTTTGCGATATCGCGGCGCCCGAATTGAACCCTCTGATCGGGAATTAAGAAACAGGCGCGAGAAACATTATCGACAGTTAGCTACGAACGCGTTTCATCGACGCACCGGACTCGTACCATCCGCGAGTGTTATTGACGACGCGCACGACCAAGAGCATTACGGGCACTTCGATCAGCACACCCACCACGGTAGCCAGCGCCGCCCCAGAGTTGAAACCGAAAAGTCCGATTGCGGCGGCGACGGCAAGTTCGAAAAAATTGCTCGCACCGATCAACGCCGATGGACAAGCTACCGCGTGAGATTCACCCAGACGACGGTTGAGCCAATACGCTAGTCCTGCATTGAAAATGACCTGAATCAAGATGGGGACTGCAAGTAAGGCAATCACTAACGGCTGAGCCAAAATCGCCTCGCCCTGAAACCCAAAAAGTAAGACGAGAGTGACCAGCAGCGCAGCGATGGACCACGGACCGAGTCGTACGACCATGTCTTCGAAGTGTTCGCTTCCTTTGGAAAGCAATCGACTTCGCCAGA
>JBMTZD010000084.1:0-7334 GCA_049455235.1 Steroidobacteraceae bacterium | reverse complement strand
CAGGCGAGTGATCTCGCCGAGCGTAGCCAGTCTCTGGCGCGCTTGAACCAGTAAACGATCGACGGAGAGACTGACGATGGAAGCTGCATTGTGGGTTGCTAAGACCGGGCTTGATGCCCAACAGACTCGCATGACGGTCATCGCGAACAATCTCGCGAACGTCAACACGACAGGGTTCAAGCGTGATCGCGCTACCTTTGAAGACCTCCTGTATCAGAACGTCAAGCAGGGTGGTGCGCAGACCTCGGCTGATACCGCGGCTCCGACCGGCTTGTTGCTTGGTACCGGCACACGCGTGGTCTCTACGGAAAAGTTGCATGCACAAGGCAACATCATCCAGACGCAGAATGCGTTCGATCTCGCCATCAGCGGCGAAGGTTTTTTCCAGATCCTTCAGCCAGACGGTACGTTAGCTTACAGCCGTGACGGTGGATTCAAGATTTCCGCTGAAGGCGTGCTCGTCAATTCGAGCGGTTATCGGCTGCAACCGGAACTGGCGATTCCGCAGAATGCCCAGACCATCACGGTCGGCGCTGACGGTACCGTCTCGATTCAAACTTTTGGTGAAGCCGCTGCGCAGACGATCGGTCAGATTCAGGTTGCTCGCTTCCTGAACCCATCGGGCTTGCAGGCGATTGGTGAAAACCTCTTCCGTGAGACGAGCTCGAGTGGTCCGCCGCAGGTGGGTATCCCGACTCAGCAGGGTAACGGACAGCTGATTCAAGGCGCTCTCGAGAGTTCCAACGTGAACGTCGTCGAGGAAATGGTCAACATGATCGAGACGCAGCGAGCCTATGAGGTCAACTCGAAGGCCATCGACTCGGTCAACAGCATGCTGCAGTACGCGAATAACAACCTCTAAGAGTGATGCCCCATGATCCGTCTTAGTGGAATCGTTGTTGCGCTTCTCGTCACGCTGACCGGCTGTGCGGAAGTCGGCGTTCGTGACTTGCCGCCCGAGCGTGTCTATGTGCCAAGCTCTGCTCCGACCCAGGAGTCGGCCGATGGATCGATTTTTTCGCGTGCGGGTCAAGATAGTCTCTTAGGTCAGGATCGGGCGCGGCGACCAGGCGATCTCGTGACAATTTTGATCGATGAGCAAGTGTCTGCCTCGACCTCAGCCTCGAGCAACGCGTCGCGCAACTCGGCTACCACAGCGTTAACGCCGAGTGCGTTAGGCGAGATCAACCGACGATTCGGTAATGCTGGCCTACCGTGGCCCGTTGACATCAACCCGAGCGAGAGTGCGATTGATTCATCGGGCGAGGGCGGCGCAGCTCAACAAGGACGAATCGCGGGCGAGGTGACGGCGGTCGTGACCGAAGTGCTGCCAAATGGGTTGCTCGCGATTCGCGGCTACAAGCGGATGGAACTCACGCGTGGAGCCCAGATTATTAGACTCACGGGGTTAGTTCGTCCGTCCGATATTCAGCCGGATAACACCGTTCGCTCGCGCCGCTTGGCAGATGCCGATATCAGCTTTGCTGCTAAAGGGGAGTTGGCGGATATCAGTCGCGCTGGTTGGATGAACCGAGCATTACTGCGCATTTGGCCGTTTTAAGTCGATCATATTGAAAGGTGCAACGGATGAAAACTTCTCTACGGCTCGTTCTGATGATGATCGCGATGTCACTCGCGATGCTGGCCGTAATTTCAACGCCGGTGCAGGCAGCCAGAATTAAAGATATCGCTGCATTGTCGGCGGCTCGGCCAAACCAGCTGCTCGGCTATGGTCTCGTGGTCGGCCTGCAAGGCACGGGTGATGGTAAAGATATTTCCTTCACTATCCAGACGTTGCGCGAGACGCTCGCTCGGATGGGTGCGTCGGTTGACGGTCCTTTGTCGAGCTATGACTTGGATCCGACCTCAGTGAAGGATTTTAAGGTAGAGAATGTCGCTGCGGTGATGGTGACCGCAGAGCTTCCCGCCTTCGCCAAGCCCGGTCAAAAAATCGATGTGAACGTGGCAGCGATCGCTAAAGCGAAGAGCTTGCGCGGTGGTGTGTTGCTGATGACTCGGATGCGCGGACCGGATGGCCAAACGTACGCCGTTGCGCAGGGGCCCTTAGCGGCCTCTGGCTTTACTGCCGACGCGGCAGGTAGCTCGGTCGCGGTGGGTGTAGCGACATCGGCACGAATCCCCGGCGGCGCGCTCGTTGAGCGAGAGGTCGAAGGGCCGCTCAATGTGGGCGAGTTCGTGACCTTGAATTTGACGGCGTCGGATTTCGCGACAAGTGCGCGCGTGATGCAAGCCATCAACAACGAATTTGGCGACGGCACAGCTGCAGCCGTCGACGCGGTCTCAATTAAAGTGCGTGCGCCGATGGCTCCGGATGCTCGCGTGGCTTTCGTCGGCCTTTTAGAAGAGCTCGACGTGGATGCGGCAGAGCCGCCGGCTCGGGTGGTTGTGAACTCGCGTACCGGTACTGTCGTCATTAGTCGTAACGTGATTGTCAAAGCAGCAGCAGTCAGTCAGGGTGATATTTCTGTCACGGTAGACGCGACCAACGAAGTCAGCCAGCCAGGGCCGTTCGCGCCGCCCGGAGCCGCGACGACGCCGGTACAGAACGCTCAGATTACGGTGACCGAGGAGAACAAGAACATGGTTCTGTTCAAGCCGGGTGCAGAGCTGCGACAAATCGTCAATGCGGTGAACGAAATTGGGGCCTCACCGACAGCGCTTATCTCGATCCTAGAGGCGTTGCAGCGTGCCGGTGCATTGCAAGCGGAGTTGATCGTCATTTAACGATCAAACGGTAGCAATCATGGAACTGAAATCGACATCGAACTGGTATGACTTCGGATCGCTCGCAGGCCTACGTGCGCAGGCCGAGCAGCGCCCGACGGAAGCGCAGTCGTCGGTGTCGCAGCAGTTTGAGTCGTTGTTCATTAACTTGATGCTGAAAGAGATGCGCAAGACGGTTGCGCGTAGCGAACTCCTGGGTTCCGAGGCGATGGAAACCTATGAGCAGATGTTCGATCAGCAGATTGCGATCGGCATGGCGAAGGCCGGTGGGATCGGCATCGCTCCGTTCATCGAGGCGCAACTCGCCAGACACAACGGACAGACGGTGGATGTTGCGAATCCGACGCCGACAGTAACCATCCTGAAGCAGCGCAGCTTCGAGCTGAAGGAGCGCTGAGATGGTTGATCTTGTCAGTATTGGTGTGTCGGGCCTTGGCGCATATCAACGTGCGCTGGCGACTACCAGTAACAATATCGCGAATTTGCAGACTGAAGGTTATGTCCGTCAAAGAGCGGTGCTCGAGTCTGCCGGGCAAGATAATTTATCGCGAGTGAGTCTCGGCAACGGCGTACGCTTTACCGAAGTCCAACGACTCTACGATCGATTTGCTGAGGAAAATTTACAGCGCGCGAGTTCCTCTTTGAAGGGAGAAGAGGCCTTGCTGAAAGAGCTTCAAAGCCTTCAGGACTCTATCGGCAGCTCAGAAGCGGGCTTGCATGGTGCCTTTCAGGCATTCTTTGATGCCGCACGCGATCTAGAGGCGGCGCCGGCGTCGCCTGGAAGTCGAGCGGGCTTCTTAGCCGCTGCTGAGGGTCTTTCAGCGAGATTCCGCGGCTTGGGCACTGACATCGAGACTCTAGATGGCACGACGCGAACTCAAGTTGATCAAGCCGTTGGCGAAATCAACACTCTTCTGGATGAAATTGCATCGCTTAATATCCAATTAGTTAAGCGTGCATCGGATAGCGAGCAGCCGATGCAGCTACTGGATCGGCGTGATGCCGCCCTGAAGTCTCTCTCGGAGCGACTTGGTGTCACGGTCGAGTTAGGGCCTAGCGGTGCGGCAACGGTTTTTGCCGGTGAAAGTGCCTCCGGCGTTGCTCTCGTCGAGAACGATCGTGCTCGTACGATGACAGTAAGCTTTGATCCTTACGATTTTGGTAAGGCTGAATTCGTGCTCGATGCGGCTAGTCAGCCCGTTGTTCTAGCCAACGTGCGAACCGGCACTCTTGGAGGCTTAGTTAACTTTCGTGGGCAGGCTTTAGGCCCGACCGCAGACAAGTTGGATGAGCTGGCGCTCGCGTTCGGGCGGGAGGTCAATAAACTGCATCGCCAAGGATTGGATGCGCTCGGACGGCCAGGACAAGACGTTTTTTACGTCGGCCCAGATTTTATCGTCGATGGTCGAGCTAACGCGGGAAATTCGCGTCTTGGTGTTGAGGTTGTCGATTCGAATACAGTCGATGCGAGCAGCTACGAGATGCGCTTTGACGCATCCAGAAATGTTTGGACACTGCGCGATCTCAAGACGGGCAGTAGTGTTCAAGGAGCTAACAACCTTGTTCTCGGTGGCTTGAAGTTTTCGATTCAAGGAACGCCCCGAGACGGAGACACCTACCGCATTTCACCAGAAAGTCATCCAGCGACGACTTTTCGTACTCTAATCAAAGAAGGTGCAGAGGTCGCCAGTGCTGCTAAGTTGGTTACCAAAGCGGCACTGCGTAACTTTGGGACGAGCTCTGCAGACATTCAACTGAGTGAGCCGCGTACTGCAGAAGCGTTCCGCTCGATTAGTGACCTGTTACCTAAGTCGGTTCCCCTTGGTGAGCAAACCTTTACTCGCAACGTTCCCCTTCGCGAAGATACACTGGTCACCGCCAGTACGACCCCTATTGCCGTAATACCTGCAGGCTACTCCCAAGTGGTACTCAGCACTTCGGCGGCTGGCGGCGAGCTTGCTATCTTCACACGAGATGGGCGTCAGCTCGGTGGGCCGGCGATGGCGGCCAGCGTCGTTCGCGTAGCAAATGGGTTTTATGCAAATGCGACCTATTCTAATGATTACTTGAACAAGTCCGGTACAGACGGTTATCTCGATCAGAGTTTTGTTTTCGGTGTCAGTCAGGCGTCTGGATCGCAATTAGATATTGATGGTAATCGTGTCGTAACGCCAGCTACGATTTTCGGCGGTGCTGTCGATCTCGCGGGCTTTGCGCCCGGTGACACCATCGATCTGCAAATTAATGGCGAGACCGTCTCTATCACGGTTCCGACGCCCGTCACGCTGAGTGGCCTCGCATCTGCCATCAATGAACACAAAGGCACTACAAACGCGGGCGCTGAGACGACGAACGATGGCAAGTTGATTTTCAAGTCTTATCATGAGGTCGTCGTTCCGTCAGAGAACCTGAACGACACATCGTCGATCACAATCGGTGGCGTCGCCTTTACGGTGTCGGCTGCACAGTTGGCAGGACGAACGTCCGCACAATTTCTTCGCGATTCCATCAACGCGACTGAATCAGGTATCACCGCCTCCGTTTCATCCGCGGGCGCATTAGTTATTACAAACAGCGAGGGCGCAGCCGGTGAGCCGATCGTAATCGGCAGTAACAACGTAGGACTCACAGAGCAGACATACTTTAATGCTTCGGACCTCAGCGTCGGTGTGCCTGCAACCGAGTCGACAAGCTTATTGCGTAGTCTCGGCTTGCGCAGTGGCTTTGTGATGAGCGATGCATTGGCAGAAGACCTGCTGGTGTTCGGAGTCAATAACCAGGGTTTAGCGGGGTCGGTCTATCTCTCTGGTTCATATGAAGCTGGCGGCGACGCCACGAACTTAGCGCCAGACTCTCGCGAATATAAGATTCGATTTGAGAGTGGTAACTACTCACTGGTGGATATCGCCACTAATACGGAAGTTGCCGCCGGTGTTTTTGATACGAGGATGCGTGCGATTCAGTACGGTAACTGGACGATGTCTCTCAGTGGTATTCCAGCTGACTTGGACGAATACACGATCCAGCCGACAGATGAGCCACTTGGCGATAATCGTATTGCTGCTGCCCTTGCGAACCTACAGGGTAATCGCGCGATGTTGGCGTCAAAGCAGACGGTGCAACAGGAGTACGAGAATCTGGTCAACCGGGTTGGTGCGCTCACTGTACAGGCGGAAATCGCTAAGGACGCTCAACAAGTGGTCTTCGATCATGCGCAAGCAGGTCGCGAACAGATCTCCGGAGTCAACCTCGATGAGGAACTAGCTGATCTATTGAGATATCAGCAGGCGTATCAGGCGAACGCCCAAGTGATTCAGGTCGCTAATCGTCTTTTCGATTCGTTATTGCAGCGTTTGTAGGGATAAAGTAGCCATGCGCGTTTCGACATCCATGATCTTCCAAGGGTTGACCGATAAGCTTGTCAACAACGCCGCGGATATGGCGCAACTTCAGAGTCAGATCGCAACGGGCAATAACTACGCAACGCCATCGGACGCGGCTGATATCATTGGTCGTGTTCAGGCGGTTGAGAGCCGGTTGAAGACTCTCGAAGCCGATACCAAGGCGGTTACGCGCGTCAAGGTCGGCGTCGATGCGCAGGCTCGAGCGCTCGAAATTGCTGCGGAAGTCATGGATCGCTTAAAGGAGATCGCTTTTCGCGGTGCTAACGACCCCCAGCCGCAGGCTGTGCTTGAGACTTTGGCGGAGGAAGTCGCTGGTATCAAGCGTTCTCTAGTGGATTTGGCGAATATGCGCGATGCAGACGATCGCTATGTATTCGGCGGTGCTCGTTCGGGTGAAATCCCTTATGTTTTGAATGCCGATGGCAGCGTGACATACGTAGGTTCAACTAGTCCGTTACGTATACGCGTGAACGACGCGAGTTATGAGGATGCCGCTGTTCCTGGTGTTAGCGCTTGGAAAAGTATTCCAAGGGATGGACAGGCGGTCGACATGTTCTCAATCTTGAGCGATTACGAGAATGCCCTTCGTATCGGTTCGGTTGAGGGTCGTCAGCAAGGACTGCGTGATGTCGAGGCTCTCTCAAATAATATTGGGCTTGCAATCGCTAAAACCGGAGCGACTCAGCAGAGACTTGAGATCAGCGAGAGACAGTCTCAGGAGACTGCGATTCGAGCGCAGGCGTCGCTCGCAGATCTTAAGGAATTGGATTTTGCGAAAGCGCTCGCACAATTACAGAAGCAAGAACTGTTGATGCAGGCCTCGCAATCCTTGCTGGGGCGTCTGAGTCAGTTATCGTTGCTCGATTCCATTCGTTAATCCATCAAGCTTCGTCGTATGACAGAAACTAACGTCATAAAAACACTCGGTGCTGCGGATCTTGATACAAAGCAGCTGACGGTTGATTTAGTTAACGCCATCAAAGAGCCGCGACAAGCGCTCATTGATCGGGAAAAGACCAAGGCAGAGACTGCGATCTCAAATACTGCTTTATTGAAAAGCGCTCTTTCCACGTTAAAGGATACGGCAGCTGAATTGGCGAGCGTATCTAAATTGAATAAGCTCAGTCTGTCTAGCTCGAACACAGCTGCTGTCGGTTTGAGTGCCGGAACGGGAGCGAGGGCAGC
>JBMTZD010000083.1:0-7362 GCA_049455235.1 Steroidobacteraceae bacterium | reverse complement strand
AAAAAAGCCCGCGGCGAAAGTCGCGAAGACAGTGAAATCAGCGAGCAAACCATTGCCCAAGAAGAAAACCGGCAAAGCCGATAATTCGGCCGCACCCATCAAAACCTTGGCCGTTAAGCCGGAGGCAGCCGCTAGCGCACCCGCTAAAGCCGCTACTGAGAAGGCCAAACCCACTGGGATCACGGCCACGTTCGTGCAGCGTAATCCGCGTCCGGTCATGCCGGTACAGACGGATGCGGATGACGAAGACAACAACCTGCTCGCCGGTCCGCGCAACGTACAGCCCTACATCGTCAAGCGTGGCGAGCAGTACATGAGCCGCGAGCAGCTCGATCACTTCCGGCAGATTCTCGAGAGCTGGAAGCGCGATCTCATGGTGGAAGTCGACCGTACGGTTTCGCACATGAAAGACGAAGCTGCGAACTTCCCCGATCCGAACGATCGCGCCACGCAAGAAGAAGAATTCAGTCTCGAGTTGCGCACGCGAGATCGTGAGCGCAAATTGATCCGTAAGATTGAAGAAGCGCTAAAGCGTATCGACGACGGCTCATACGGCTACTGTCTCGAGACGGGCGAAGAGATTGGCATCAAGCGTCTCGAAGCGCGCCCCGTGGCCACGCTGAGCATCGAAGCTCAGGAGCGCCGCGAGCGTCGTGAAAAACAGTACGGCGATCGCGACGATCGCTATCGCTAGATCTTGACGCACCGCGCTACAGCGCAGCGTTACGTCGGTCGTTTTGCCCCCTCTCCCACGGGCCCGTTGCACGCGGGCTCTTTGCTTGCAGCCGTTGGGAGTTGGCTCGATGCCGTCCATCAGCACGGTGATTGGCTATTACGAATCGAAGATATCGACTCGGCGCGCAGTCGCGACCAATGGCGCCAATCGTTTGAACCCGATCTTGCACGCTTCGGTTTGCGTCCTTCGCGAGAACCGATTCTGCAATCGCAGCGGCTGGATCTCTACGAGCAAGCCATCGAGCAACTGCGCGCCTCAAACCTGCTGTTTCGCTGCCGCTGCACGCGGCGCGAGCTCTCTGCTGAAGGAGAGCCCTGCTGCCTGCGTGATTGTCGCAACCTGGATCTAGACCCGCGCGAGTCGGCACTCAGAGTCGACCTGACGTCGCTCTCCGCTGTGACGACGCAAGACCGCAGCCTCGGCGTCATTGCGTTTGATCCCGTCTTACATCGCGATGTCGTTGTGCGACGCCGCGACGGCATCATTTCATATCAGCTTGCCGTGGTGATCGACGACGCACTGCAAGGCGTGACGGACGTCGTTCGTGGCGCCGACCTACTGCCAAGCACGGCGTGGCAGCTAGCGCTGCAACAGGCGCTCGGACTACCCTCGGTCAACTATCTGCATCTGCCCGTGATCACAGAGGCGGACGGCAGCAAGCTCGCCAAGTCGCGTCGTGCGGCACCGGTGAGCGAGTCGGACCTACGCTCCGCGCTGAGACAAACCTTGCGTTGGTTGCGACAAGACTTTTCGTCGCCTGAAACGACACAGCCCGACGAATTGCTTCATCGGGCTGCATTGAGCTGGGATCCGACTCGATTCGCCGGACTCACCGAGATCGCGATAGAGGACTAGCGCTCCTCGACGTCCTTCATCGAGAGGCGTACACGACCCTGGCGATCGACCTCGAGGACCTTCACCTTCACCAGATCGCCCTCATTGAGCTTGTCCGAGACACGCTCAACACGCTCGTTGGAGATCTGCGAGATGTGCACGAGGCCATCGCGACCCGGAAGAATCGTCACGAAGGCGCCGAAGTCCATCAAACGCGCGACGCGACCTTCGTACACGCGACCCACCTCGACTTCCGCCGTGATGAGCTCGATACGAGCCTTCGCTTCGCGTCCGGCCGTGCCGTTCACCGAGGCGATCTTTACCGTGCCATCGTTTTCGATATCGATGGTGGTACCGGTCTCTTCGGTGATCTGGCGGATGACGGCGCCGCCCTTGCCGATGACGTCGCGGATCTTCTCCGGATCGATCTTGATCGTGATGATCGACGGCGCCCACTCGGACATGCCTTCACGCGGCGCCGAGAGCACTTTGTTCATCTCGCCGAGGATGTGCAGTCGACCGGCCTTCGCCTGCTCGAGCGCAACCTTCATGATTTCAGGCGTGATGCCCTCGACCTTGATGTCCATCTGCAGCGTCGTCACGCCGCTCGCGGTGCCGGCCACCTTGAAATCCATGTCGCCGAGGTGATCCTCGTCGCCCAAGATGTCGGTGATGACCTTGTATCGACCACCTTCGAGCACGAGGCCCATGGCCACGCCCGCAACCGGCGCCTTCAGCGGCACGCCCGCATCCATCATCGCCAGCGAGGCACCGCACACCGAAGCCATCGACGAGGAGCCGTTGGATTCAAGAATTTCCGATACCACGCGGATCACGTAGGGGAACTTCTCCATATCCGGCATCACGGCCTGCACGCCACGACGTGCGAGGTTGCCGTGACCGATTTCGCGACGCTTCGGGCCCGACATCATGCCGGTCTCACCGACCGAGAACGGCGGGAAGTTGTAGTGCAACATGAACGGCTCGCGACGCTCACCCTCGAGCGCGTCGATGATCTGGGCATCGCGTCCCGTGCCGAGCGTCGTCACGACAAGCGCCTGCGTCTCACCGCGAGTAAAGAGTGCCGAACCGTGCGTACGCGGCAACACGCCCACTTTGATGGTGATCGGACGAACCGTCGTGGAGTCACGGCCATCGATACGCGGCTCACCGTTCAAGATGCGCTCACGAACAATCTTGCTCTCGAGCTTGAAGAGTTGATCATCGACCTGATCCGCCGTGAACTTCGGCGACTCACCAGCGGTGAGCTGTTCGGTCACCGATTTCTTGATCTCGCCGACGCGCGCATAACGCGACTGCTTCTCGATGATGCGATAAGCCTCAGCGAGCGGCGCGTGCGCGACCTCGGCAACGGCCTTCTCGAGCTCGGCCGTGGCTGCGCTCGGCTTCCACTCCCAACGCGGCTTGCCGCATTCTTTGACGAGCTCGTTGATCGCCTGGATGGCGACCTGCATTTGTTCATGACCGAACACCACCGAACCCAACATGACCTCTTCGGAGAGGCAGTTCGCTTCGGACTCGACCATCATCACGCCATCTTTGGTGCCAGCGACGACGAGATTCAACGCCGACGCCTTCACTTCTTTGGCGGTCGGGTTTAGCAAATACTTGCCATCCTGATAGCCCACTCGGGCCGCGCCGATCGGGCCATTGAACGGAACGCCCGACAGCGCAAGCGCAGCCGAGGCACCAATCATGGCCGGGATGTCGGCATCGATTTCCGGATCGAGCGACACGACCGTCGCCACCACCTGCACTTCGTTGTAGAAGCCATCCGGGAACAGCGGACGAATCGGACGATCGATCAGACGCGAGGTGAGCGTCTCCTTCTCAGTCGGACGACCTTCACGCTTGAAAAAGCCGCCTGGGATACGACCTGCGGCGTAGGTCTTCTCTTGGTAGTTGACCGTGAGCGGGAAGAAGTCACGACCTGGAGCCGCCTGCTTGGCAGCCACTGCAGTACAAAGTACGACGGTATCGCCGAGCGACGCGACGACAGCGGCAGAGGCCTGTCGGGCCATCTCGCCCGTCTCGAGCGTCAGAGTGTGGGAACCATACTGAAAAGATTTTTTAAAAACGGTCACGGAGTAACCCTCGCGAAATAGACGACGGAAGCAAAAAGGCCGCGCTCATTCGGCGCGGCCTTCGCTGCGGACTGCTTAACGACGCAGCCCTAGGCGCTCAACGATTTCCTGATACTTGGCCGGCTTGCTGGCCTTCAGGTAGTCGAGCAACTTGCGACGCTGGTTGACGAGCTTCACGAGGCCGCGACGCGAGGAATGATCACCCGCGTGCGAGGCGAAATGCTGGCCGAGACCGCTGATGCGCTCCGACAGCAAGGCAATCTGTACTTCAGGCGATCCGGTATCCGACGGACCGCGGCGGAACTCCGACATCACTCCGCTCTTTTTCTCTTGGCTCAGAGGCATTATGAAAAATCCTTTGAATCTTGATAGTTACGACTCAGTTTAAGGGGGCGCATTCTACTCATGCGACCCCTGCCTCACAAGTCGTTTGGCAGCGATCCGCCCCACCCCCGCCACGCGGCCAAGACCGAGAAACCGCCCGGCACCATCCTCGAGGCGCAACAGCTGATCCATTTGGGCGGCGATACCCGGCATCACGACCTCCTGCCCCTGCCCGATACGGCGCGCCGCGACCTCGTCCAAGCGAACCAGCGGCAGATGGGCCACGGCCTCGGAGAGACCAACGAGGTTCAACGGCAACCCGACTCGCGCGCGCTCCTCAACGGCAGCCAGATCCAACATCTGTGCGGACTCGAACGGCGCCACGCGCTCCCGCCGAAGCACACTCACGTGCCCCACGGTGCCAAGTGCGCGAGCGATATCCTCGGCAAGAACGCGCACGTAGGTACCCTTTCCGCAGGTCACCCGACAATCGAGCGTCGTCGGATCGGGCCGCCCCAGTAACTCAAGGCGCTCGATCCGAATCCGCCGCGGCTGACGTTCGACCGTTTTGCCGGCACGAGCGAGCCGGTAGAGGGGCTGGCCATCTTGCTTGATGGCGGAGTACATCGGCGGCGTCTGGAGCGACTCGCCGACAAACTGCTGCAGAACTTGCTCGATCTGGGCATCGTCGAGCAGTGGTACCGGTTGCGACTCGATGATCCCCCCTTCGCGGTCCCCCGTGGAGGTTGCCGAACCCAGGGAGATGGAGAATCGATAGACCTTATCGCCTTCGAGGATTTCGCCTGCGAGCTTAGTAGCCTCGCCTAGACAGAGCGGCAGCATACCGCTTGCAAGCGGGTCGAGGCTGCCAACATGCCCGACCTTGTCGATACCCAGCAATCGTCGCACACGCTGCCCTGCCGCCGTCGAGGACATCCCGATCGGCTTGTCGAGCAGCAACACGCCGTCGATCGACGAACTCGTCAAGCGGGCTCGTCTTTCTGTTGATCGTCGCGAACCGCGCGATCAATCAAGGATGTGAGACGGATCGCCTCGCCAATGCTCGAATCGAAGACGAATTCGAGTCGGGGCGCGTGCCGCAAACCGAGACGACGACCCACCTCACCGCGCAGAAAGCCAGCCGCACGCTCAAGACCCGCGCCGACTTCGTCAGCCGGGTGACGATCCCCGAAAGGAACGAAATACACCTGCGCCACGCTCGCATCGGGCGAGAGCTTCACGGCCGTCAGCGTCACCAGACCCACTCGCGGGTCTTTGACCTCGCGAGAAATCAACTCGGAAAGAACGCGTTGAATTTCCGCGCCGATACGCTGCTGTCGTGCCTTGCCAGCCATGACAAGAGAGGCGGAAGTCCCGACGCGATCACTCGATCGCGCGGGCCACCTCGACTCGGGCGAAGCACTCGATCTGGTCGCCCACACGGACGTCCTGATAGTTCTTCACGCCGATACCGCACTCGGTGCCTGCTCGCACTTCGCTGACGTCGTCCTTGAAACGCCGCAGCGACTCGAGCGCACCCTCGAAGATGACGACGTTGTCGCGCAGGACACGGATCGGGTTATTGCGTTTGACCGAACCCTCGATAACGAGGCAGCCGGCAACCACACCAAACTTGCTCGAGCGAAACACGTCGCGAACCTGGGCCGTACCGACGATCTGTTCTTTGATCTCCGGTGCGAGCAAGCCACTCATACGCTGTTTGATATCGTCGATGGCTTCGTAAATGATCGAGAAGTAACGAATATCGACACCGGTTTCTTTGACGGCCTCACGAGCCGCACCATCGGCGCGCACGTTGAAACCGAGCACCAGCGCCTTCGATGCCGCCGCCAGTTGCACGTCCGATGCGGTGATACCACCAACGCCACTGGCCACCACTTTGACCGTGACCTCGTCCGTCGAGAGCTTTGTGAGCGCATCACGCAGCGCTTCGGCGCTGCCCTGCACGTCCGTCTTGATGACGACGCTGATGACGCCGGCCTTCTCTTCGGTCATCTGGGAGAACACATCGCCAACCGCAGCAGCCTGCTTCGCGAGCTTCACGTCGCGGAACTTGCCCTGACGATACAGCGCGACCTCACGGGCCTTGCGCTCGCTCTCGACCGCCAGCATTTCATCGCCGGCATTCGGCGCACCCGATAGACCAAGCACGAGTACCGGCATCGAGGGCTTAGCCTCGTTCACCGACTTACCCTTTTCGTCGAACATGGCGCGAACGCGGCCAAACTCTTGACCGGCGATGATCGGATCGCCCGTGCGCAACGTGCCGCGCTTCACGAGCACCGTTGCCACGGCACCACGACCTTTCTCGACGCTCGCTTCGATGATGAGACCTGAGGCAAGCCCCGCCGCGGGCGCATTGAGTTCGAGCACTTCTGCTTGCAGCAAAATGGCTTCGAGCAGTTGATCGATGCCAGCACCCGTGTGTGCCGACACGTTCACGAACATGTTCTCGCCCCCCCACTCTTCGGGGATGACCTCCTGCTTCGAGAGCTCGGTTCGTACGCGATCCGGGTCGGCTGACGGCTTGTCTATTTTGTTGACCGCCACCACGATCGGAACGCCCGCTGCGCGAGCATGCTGAATTGCTTCGATGGTCTGCGGCATCACGCCATCGTCAGCCGCAACTACGAGAATGACGACGTCAGTCGCCTTGGCGCCGCGTGCACGCATGGCCGTAAACGCAGCGTGACCCGGAGTATCGAGGAACGTCACCGTTCCCTTAGGCGTCTGCACCTGATACGCACCGATGTGCTGCGTAATGCCACCGGCCTCACCTGCGGCAACCTTGGCCTTGCGGATGTAGTCGAGCAAGGACGTCTTACCGTGATCGACGTGACCCATGACCGTCACCACAGGCGGCCTTGGCAACAACTCGAGTTCGCTCTCGGCACCCTGCAGATCCGTTTCGATCTGGTTCTCTTGCAGGACCTTGGCCTTGTGACCCATTTCTTCGACGACGAGCATCGCCGTGTCTTGATCGATCGGCTGATTGATCGTTGCCATCACGCCCATATTCATCATGACTTTGATGACTTCGGTCGCCTTGACGGCCATCTTTTGTGCGAGTTCCTGCGGCGTAATCGTCTCGCCGACGGTGACTTCGCGTACCACCGGCGCTGTCGGCAGCTCAAACGCGTGACGGGTTTCGACACCCACGGCACTGCGTCGCTCGCGTACCTTCTTTTTCTTCTTCAGGCGCGAACTGGCGTCGGTACTAACGTGTAACTCTTCGCGCCCGTATTTCGTGCGGCGGTCACGATCACTCGTGGCGGCGGGAGCCGGTGCGGCCGGCGCCGGGGTTGGACGCGAACGTGACGCCTCCGCCTGCTCGCGCTCGCG
>JBMTZD010000082.1:0-7476 GCA_049455235.1 Steroidobacteraceae bacterium | reverse complement strand
CCGACGGCGATGATGCTCGAGATGGCGTTGGTCACGCTCATCAGCGGCGTGTGTAGTGAAGGTGCCACGTTCCAGATGACCATGTAGCCGATAAAGCAGGCGAGTACGAACACCGTGAAGTGCGCGACGAACGAAGGTGGAGCGTAGGCGCCGACCAACCAGAAGAGCAGAGCGCCAACGCCGAACACGCCAGCGAGGGCTTTGCCCGACATCGGCTCGCCACCGCCACCGTGACCGTGAGAGGATTTTTTGGCGGCCGGTGCGGGCGCAGCTGCCGCTGCTTTGGCTGCGGGTGGCGCGACCGACAGGCGCGGCGGCGGGGGCGGCCAGGTGATTTCACCTTGCTTGATCACCGTGGCGCCACGAATCACCTCGTCATCGAAGTTGACGTCGATGCGGCCATCTTTGGTTTTGCAGAGCTCTTCGATCAGGCGCAGCAGGTTGGTCGCGTACAGCGTCGATGCTTGTTTGGCGAGGCGGCTCGGCAGATCGGTGTAGCCGATGATGGTCACGCCCTCGCGAACTACCACTTCGCCCGGAACCGTCAGTTCGCAGTTGCCACCTTGTTCGGCAGCCAGATCGACGATCACGCTGCCCGGACGCATCGATTTGACCATCTCCGTGGTGATCAACTTCGGTGCGGGCTTGCCCGGAATGAGCGCCGTCGTGATGATGATGTCGACGTCGGCCGCTTGCTTGGCAAAGGTCGCGCGTTGAGCGAGTTGGAATCCCTCGCTCATGACTTTGGCATAACCACCGACGCCGCTACCTTCTTCTTGATAATCGACTGGGACGAACTCGGCGCCCATCGACTTGACCTGATCGGCCACTTCCGGCCGCGTATCGTTGGCGCGCACGATGGCGCCCAAACCCACCGCGGCACCGAGTGCGGCAAGACCCGCCACGCCCGCGCCGATGACGAAGACTTTGGCGGGCGGCACTTTGCCGGCGGCCGTGATTTGGCCCGTGAAGAAGCGCCCAAAATGATGGGCTGCCTCGATCACGGCCCGATAGCCCGCGATGTTGGCCATCGACGAGAGGGCGTCCATTTTTTGTGCGCGTGAAATGCGCGGCACGCTATCCATCGCGAGCACGGTGAGCTCGCGCGCGGCCATCGCCTGCATCAATTCGGGGTTTTGGGCGGGCCAGACGAAGCTGATGACGGTGGTACCAGGGCGCATCGCGGCCACTTCCGTCGCCGTGGGAGCGCGCACCTTGAGGATGACATCGGCCTCGGCGAACAGTGCTTCAACGCTATTGGCGACCGTGGCGCCTGCAGCGAGGTAGGTGTCATCGGCAAAGTTGGCTAGAGCGCCTGCGCCCGTCTCGATGGCGACCGCAAATCCCAGTTTGCGCCACTTTTCGACGACATCCGGCACGGCGGCGACTCGCTTTTCGCCAGGGTAGATCTCACGGGGAATACCGATGGTCAACGACATGGGAACCTCAGGGTCTCAGCGGGCAGGCCGGATGATACGACGTTCACGTTTTTACCGTTGAATCTCGTCACCGGACTGCCTATCTTAAGGGACCGATGAGTGCTGCCGATCATGAGGACCTGCGCATCGTTGCCCGCCCCGCCGAAGGGGTGAGTCTGCAACAGCCGGTGCTGCGCACCGATGTCTCGGGTATGCCGCTCGAATGGATCGACTACCGAGAAGCGGCGCGCCTCTACCACCAAGAACAGGTCGCCTACACTTGCGGCACGCCGATCATCCGGCTGTATGGAGGCACCAACGCCCTGACGGGGCAGCGTACGGTGCTCGAGGTCAACTCGATCATTGCCACGCGAGGCCAGAGCGGCAATCCGGGGCATTTGCGTCAGGACTACGTCCCGCCGCTCAATAATCAGACCTTGTTTCGCCGCGACGCTTATCTTTGTCTGTATTGCGGGCAGCGGTTTTCGACGCGCGAATTATCGCGAGACCATGTGCGACCGTTCAGCCAAGGCGGGCGCGATGTCTGGACCAACGTCGTTACGGCTTGCCGTCGTTGCAATAACTTCAAGGCCTGGCGCACGCCCGAGCAGGCCAAGATGCAGCTGCTCGCCGTGCCATTCACGCCCACTTACGCCGAATACATTTTCTTGAAGGGGCGTCGAGTGCTTTTCGACCAGATGGAATATCTGCTCGCCCATTTCCCGCGCAGCAGCCCCTTGCACGGCCGCATCCGCCAATTCTTCAGTTGACCCGCGTCGACTGACGTTCTCTCAAGGCCATATTTCGTGATTCATCTCGTCGACGCGTCGGTTTACATATTCCGTGCCTACTACTCCATGCCACCCGACATGCTCGATCGTGACGGGAATCCCGCTCATGCCGTGTTTGGCTTCGCGCGATTCTTAAGCGATCTCATCGAGCGAGCGAAGCCCGCTTATATAGCGGTCGCTTTTGACGAAAGCCTGACCACGTCGTTCAGAAACCGGATTGATCCTAGTTACAAAGCCAACCGCGAACCGGCGCCACCGGATCTGAAATTACAGTTCGAAGGCTGTCGCGAGTTTTGTCGTCATCTCGGGGTCGCCAATTTCGGCAGCGGCGAGTACGAAGCCGATGACATCATAGGCACCTTGCATGCGCGGCTGCGTCGTGAGGGGATTGCCTCTACCGTCGTCACTCGCGATAAAGATCTCGCGCAGCTCATCTGCGAAGGCGACACCTATTGGAACTACACCGAAAATCTTCGGCTGCAGTATGACGATATCGAAGCCCATTTCGGCGTCGCGCCTGAGCGGTACGCCGACTATCTCGCCTTGACGGGCGATGCCGTCGATAACATCAAAGGTGTGCCTGGTGTCGGACCTAAAACGGCGGCTGCTCTTCTCAAAGAATTCGTATCGCTAGAAGAGCTCTACGATAACCTCGACATGGTGGCGAGATTGCCGATCCGTGGTGCAGCAAAATTACCGGAAAAATTGTCAACGCACCGTGAGGCGGCATTTTTGGCGCGCCGTCTGACCGAAATCGTGCGCGATGCACCCATTGAGGCGACACGTGAAGAGTTGCGGCCGGCGGCGCCGGATCGAGCGGCACTCGAGGAGTTCTTCGATCGGCATCAGTTCGGGCCAATGCTGCGTCGTCAGAGCGAGCGGCTCTCGGCTCTGCACTCGGCATCGAGACCTTCTTGATGCGATTACGGTTTCTGTTGCCAGCGTATTGGCCACTTTGGGGCGCGTTGGTGTTGTTGCGACGACTGGCGCGTCGCGACTATCCGAAGCTATTGCGATTCGGCGCTAAGGTCGGCGAATTCGCTTATCGACTGCCGCTCCCACAGAAATCGGTCGTCGATCGAAACCTTCGCTGGTGTTTTCCCGATTGGACCTCGGAGCAACGAGCACGGGTGGCTAAAGAGCATTTTCGCGACTCGGGCATTACGCTTTGCGAGACGGCGCTTGCGTGGTTCGCTGATCGAGATCGTTTGCTGTCACTGGCGGAGTTCGAGGGGCTCGAGGAACTCGATCGTCATCGCGCCGAAGGTCGCGGCGTCATTTTGCTTGCAGCCCATTTCACGACGCTCGAAATCGGGGCGCGACTGGCGACCGCCGTTCGCGAGGTTCACGCCGTCTACAAACCGTCTAAGAATTTGCTGCTCACCGAATTCTTTCGTCGTTATCGTGGCGCCGTCTCGGCTGGCATGATTGCGAGCGATGATATTCGCAGCATGGTGCGCGTACTCAAGCGAGGCGGCGTCGTATGGTATGCGCCCGATCAGGCGTTCCGTGGCAAAGGCGCCGAGGAGGTCCTTTTCTTTGGTCATCCGGTAGCAACCAATACGGCTACCTCGCGTTTGGCAGAACTCACCGGCGCCGTAGTGATGCCGTATTTCGTCGAGCGCTTGCCCGGCAGCACCGGCTATCGGGTTCGTATCGATCCGGCGCTCACAGGTATTCCCTCGGGCGACAGCGTGGCAGATGCACGTTTGCATCACGAGCTGATCGAAGCCGAGATTCGTCGGATACCGTCGCAATATCTTTGGCTGCACAAGCGATTCAAGCGCTTATCGGTAGATCCTTACGTATAAATCGACAGTGGTTGGAGGCGGCATGCAGAAGAACATCGAATCGGTGTTGATCGAGAAGCGATGCTTCGAGCCCGATCCGGCTTTCGTTGAATTAGCACGCATTGGTCCGGACGAGTTGACCCGTCTGCGTGAAATGGCGGGTCGCGATCCTGAGGGCTATTGGACGCAACTCGCGCGCACCCACTTGGTTTGGCAAAAGCCCTTCACGGTGACCCTCGATCGATCGCAGGCACCAAACTTTCGTTGGTTCACGGATGGCTATCTGAACGTCTCGTGGAATTGTCTCGACGTGCATCTTGAGCGAGATGCCGACAAGACGGCGATCATCTTCGAGGGCGAACCCGGCGATATACGCACGCTGACCTATCGCCAATTGCACGCTGAGGTCTGCCGTTTTTCCAACGCCTTGTTGGCCCGCGGGATCGCCAGCGGTGATCGTGTGGTGATCTATATGCCGCTCGTTCCCGAAGCGGTGATTGCGATGCAGGCGTGTGCGCGTATTGGTGCGATACATTCGGTTGTGTTTGGTGGTTTTTCTTCGGTATCACTCAAAGATCGCATCGAAGATGCAGGCGCCGTTTGCGTCATCACCGCCGATGGCGGGCGACGTGGTGGCAACGTCGTCGAGTTGAAAGCGGCGACGGATAAAGCACTCGCTGAAGGGTGTCCGAGCGTGCGTGACGTCATCGTTTTTCGACGCACCGGCGCCGCAGTGCCGATGAAGTCGGGGCGAGATCACTGGTGGCACGAGCTTGTCGACGGGATGTCGACCGAGTGTGCGCCGCGATGGGTGGACGCGGAGCATCCGCTGTTTCTGCTGTATACATCGGGCTCGACCGGTAAGCCCAAAGGGATTCAACACTCGAGTGCGGGATACCTGCTTGGCGCTAAGCTGACCAATCTTTGGGTCTTCGATCTGCAAGCATCCGATGTCTTTTGGTGTACCGCTGATGTGGGTTGGATCACCGGGCATAGCTACGTCGCTTACGGGCCGCTCGCGGCGGGGGCAACCATCGTCATGTACGAAGGCGCGCCGACGTTTCCTGATGGCGGACGCTTCTGGCGCATTTGCGAGCAACACGGCGTCACCATTTTCTATACCGCACCGACGGCTATTCGCGCGCTGATGAAGCTCGGTGACGATATTCCTGCGCAGTACGATTTGTCGCGACTGCGTTTGCTCGGCAGCGTTGGTGAACCGATCAATCCGGAAGCTTGGATGTGGTATCACCGCGTGATCGGTCGAGAACGATGTCCGATCGTCGATACCTGGTGGCAGACCGAGACGGGTGCCATTTTGATTTCACCTTTGCCCGGGGTGACTGCCACCAAGCCCGGATCTTGCACGCAACCCTTGCCTGGCATCGAGGCCGATATCGTCGATGACGAGGGTCGTAGCGTCACGACGCCAGATGCGGGTGGCTATCTCGTCATTCGAGAGCCGTGGCCTTCGATGCTGCGCACCATTTGGGGTGATAACCAGCGCTACCTCGATACGTATTGGTCGAAGTTCCAAAATCGTTACTACGTCGCCGGCGATAGCGCGCATCGAGACGCAGAGGGTTACTTCTGGATCATGGGTCGTATCGATGATGTCTTGAACGTCGCCGGTCATCGCTTGGGTACGATGGAAATCGAATCGGCACTCGTTGCTCACCCGCGAATCGCCGAGGCGGCGGTTGTCGGACGACAGCACGAAATCAAGGGCGAATCCGTTTTCGCGTTCGTCGTTTGTCGCGGCGAGAGGCCATCGGGCGACACGCGCGCGTTCGAGAAAGAATTACGTGACTGGGTAACCGAACAATTGGGTGCGATCGCCAAACCCGACGACATTCGCTTTGCCGACAATCTGCCCAAAACGCGCTCCGGCAAGATCATGCGTCGTTTGTTACGAGCGATCGCGCGCGGTGAGCCGATCACGCAGGACGTCAGCACCTTGGAGAACCCCGCCATCATCGATCAGTTGCGGGGGTGATCGGCTAATTTAGCGAATCAGACTCATTCTAAATAAATGAAATAACCTCATTGTGGTGAGGCTACGACACTGTGGCGTGGGGGGTTACATCGTCGAAAAATTGTGGGATAAAGTTATACAAGAAGGACGAATTACTAGTTGCCTAACGGATATCCGTCCCTAGGGCGACGCAAACGGGGAGTACAACATGAGTCTGAAGAAAGTGCCGCTTGCGGCATTGTTGTCCATGGGCGCCGGTGCGCTTGCGGGTCAAGCCGGTTTTGCACAATCGGAGTCTGCGACTGCAGGTCCTGCTCTTGAAGAGATCGTGGTGACCGCGCGTAAGCGCGAAGAGTCGCTGCAGGAAGTGCCTCTCGCCGTGACGGCGTTGACGGCCGCCGACATCTCCAATCGTCAGGTCAATACCATCGACGACTTGGCGAAGTTCGCACCGGGTCTCGTGTTCTCAAAATCTTTCGGTCGTTCTAACGAACGTCCCGTCGTGCGTGGTCTTGCGAGCGTGCTCGCGGGTACGAACGCCACGGTAGAAACCGGCGTCGCCTACTTCGTCGACGGCGTCTACTACCCCGGTGATATTCAGACTTTGGATATGGCCGAAGTCGAGCGTGTCGAAGTCATTCGTGGTCCGCAGAGTGCGCTCTACGGTCGTAACACCTATGCGGGCGCGATCAACTTCATCACCCGCCGTCCGGGCGACGAAATGAAGGGCACGGTCAGCGGATCGGCTGATGGTGACGAGCGTCAAATCAGTGGTCGCTTGAGCGGTCGCTTGTCCGACACCTTGACCGGCAGTCTCTCGGCTCGCTACATGGATTTCGACGGTCAATGGAAAAACGAGTTGACCGGTAAAACCATCGGCGATGAAAACAGCGTCTCCTTCGGCGCAACGCTCAATTTCCAGCCAACTGAGAATGTCGAGCTGCGTTTGCGTGCTGCACACAACCGCGATCGTGACGGGACGCGCGCGTTGTTCTACCAGTCGCCCGAATTCAACAACTGCGCGCCGGGCACGCGCTCGCTCGGTTCTTACCGCGCTACGGGTTCGACTAATAAGAACCAGTATTTCTGCGGTGAGATTGTGCAGCGGCCGATTTATTTGAACGACGCGCCGGTTACCCAGCCGATCGTTCAAGTGCCGGGTATCCCGAACGTCAACTACGTCGTTCCTTCAACGCCAAACGGCGTATACGACACCCGTCAAGGTGTGGCCTTCTCGGGCGTGCATCGCGACCTCGATCTGTTGCTTGCATCGCTGAGCTGGGACATCAACGGTTCCGGTTACACCTTCAGCCTCAATGCCGGCAATCGTAGTGATGATCGCAAGACGGGCTCCGATAGCGATCACTCTTCGATGAACATCATCGGTGCTAATGTGAATGGCATCCAGGCGATGGCCACCGGCGCGAGTTCGGCAGTCGATAAATATCGTGACTGGTCGCTCGAAGCCAAAATCGAGTCGCCTCAGGATCGTCGCTTCCGCT
>JBMTZD010000081.1:0-7525 GCA_049455235.1 Steroidobacteraceae bacterium | reverse complement strand
ACAACGCGGCCGTACGTCAAGCGGTACGCGAGAAAACCCCCCTCGTGTTATTCGGCAGTTATAACGAGCGTATGTACCTGGCCGAGCTCGGACCTCGCGCAATGTACATCCCGGCATCTTTCCCTGGCGCGATCATTCGTCGCCATACGGGAACCCCTTTCATGGGCTATGCCGGGGCAACTTATTTGGTGCAGGAAGTTTGCAATGCGTTATTCGACGCGTTGTTTCACATCCTGCCACTTGCCACGGACATGGATAAAGTCGACCCGACACCGGCGCGCCAGGCGCGCGAAGCCAGTGTGTGGGACGAGGAGGCGTTGCGCCTGCTCGATGAGTACGTGGTCAATGAACCCTATCTGGTGCGCATCTCTGCCGCTAAACGTCTGCGCGATCTCGCCGAGATCGCTGCGCGTGCAGCGGGAGAGGAGCGTGTCACGGCGGCCCGCGTTGCACGCGCGCGGGCGGAGCTCGCTGCGGGGCGTGCAGCATGAAATGGACAGTCATGCCAACGACCTCGAGTCGTTCAAAGGGGGAACTTATTGTCGGGCGGCCACCGCTTTGGTGGTGGTCGCAGGTTGCAACCCGGGTTGCAGCCGACAATCCCTGCCGCGCGGGAAGGCGCGGATAGCAACGTTGTGAAGGAGGAAATAAAAAAATGGCTGAAGGAAAGAGCATTTCGGGAGCCACACCGGATGAGGCGCGCGCCATCAACCGGTTCTTCTGGTTGAGCACTTGGATGTGGTTCGGGGTCTCCGTGGCCGCGCACTACTTGATCTGGAACTGGGTCCCCTGGTTCTGATCATCCATAGCTAATTTTCAGGAGAAATTTTATGTGGCGAATTTGGATGGTTATGGATCCCCGCAAGGTGATCATCGTCGGCGGTATCGCTGTCGCTTCGATCGTAGCGACGAATCACTTCGTGCAATTGAGCACCAAGTATTCGTGCTGGCTCGACGGTCACGGTAGCGGTTCTTGCTTGGCGGCGGCTCCGGCCACGGCCAGCAACGCGCAGCACAACGCTCCGCTGCCGAACTGATTGGAAAAGTGAACGGCGGCGAATCGGGTGTCGAGAGACGCCGGATTCGTCGCCCGACACGAGCGGGTAAAAGCATACAAAGCGGCCTTTCCGCAGCGATTGACGGGGAACAGTCATGGCAATGCTAAATTTTGAGAAGAAATATCGGATCAGGGGCGGAACTCTGGTCGGTGGCGATTTATTCGATTTCTGGATTGGCGCCTTCTACGTCGGATTCTTTGGTGTTACCGCAGCATTTTTCGCACTGCTCGGCACGGCTCTGCTGGTTTATGGGGCGGCCATCGGGCCGACCTGGAACTTGTGGCAGATCAGCATCGCTCCACCAGATCTAAGTTATGGTCTGGGACTCGCGCCGTTGCACGAAGGTGGTATCTGGCAGATCGTCACCATTTGTGCGATCGGCGCTTTTGTTTCGTGGGCCTTGCGAGAGGTCGAGATCTGCAGAAAGCTCGGCATGGGTTTTCACGTACCCATCGCGTTCGGTAGCGCGATTCTCGCATATGTGACATTGCAGGTCGTGCGTCCCGTACTGCTCGGAGCTTGGGGTCACGCCTTTCCGTACGGCATCTACAGTCACCTCGACTGGGTGTCGAACGTCGCTTACCAGTATCTGCACTTCCACTACAACCCCGCACACATGGTGGCCGTCACGTTCTTCTTCACCACGGTGTTGGCGCTCGCGCTGCACGGTTCACTCGTGTTGTCAGCGCTCAATCCGCAGAAGGGTGAGGTGGTGAAGGGAGCCGAGCACGAAAACACCTTCTTCCGCGACAACATCGGCTACTCGATCGGAACCTTGGGTATCCACCGCTTCGGCTTGTTGATTTCGATCAACGCCGGTGTCTGGAGTGCGATATGCATCGTGATCAGTGGTCCGTTCTGGACGCGTAGTTGGACCGACTGGTGGGCCTGGTGGCTCAACCTCCCGATTTGGACTTGAGGTGCGCACACATGGCTGAATATCAAAACATCTTTACGCGTGTGCAGGTTTCTGCGCCGCACTATCCTGGTGTTCCACATAATCCGCGCGGTGTATGGGTGCGCGGTGTCAAGGCGAGCGCCAATTACTGGCTTGGCAAGATCGGCGATGCGCAGATCGGACCGTTCTACCTCGGTAGCACCGGTGTAGCTTCCATCCTCTGTTTCATCATCGCTTTCGAGATCGTCGGCCTGAACATGTTGGCCTCGGTGAACTGGAATCCCCTGCAGTTCATTCGACAGCTGTTCTGGCTGGCACTGGAACCACCTGCTCCCCAATATGGTCTGCGGTTGCCGCCACTCAGCGACGGTGGATGGCATCTGATGGCGGGCTTTTTCCTGACGATGTCGGTCTTGCTCTGGTGGGTGCGTACGTACAACCTGGCGCGCAAGCTCAAGATGGGCACGCACACGGCATGGGCGTTTGCATCAGCCATCTTCCTGTTCCTCGTGCTCGGATTCATCCGTCCGGTCATGATGGGCAGCTGGTCCGAGGCTGTGCCCTACGGCATCTTTGCGCACCTCGATTGGACGGCAGCTTTTTCGTTGCGCTACGGCAATCTGCTCTACAACCCGTTCCACGCCCTGTCGATCGTGTTCCTATATGGATCGGTGTTACTTTTCGCGATGCACGCCGGAACCATCATGGCTGTTAGTCGTTTTGGCGGCGAGCGCGAGGTCGAGCAAGTGCTCGATCGCGGTACTGCGTCCGAGCGCGCGGCACTGTTCTGGCGTTGGACCATGGGGTTCAACGCGACGATGGAATCGGTGCATCGCTGGGCTTGGTGGTTTGCTGTGCTGTGTACGCTGACGGGCGGCATCGGCATCCTGCTCACCGGCACGGTCGTCGACGACTGGTACTTGTGGGCGGTGAAACACGGCGTTGCGCCGAGTTATCCGACCACGTTTGAGCCAATGCCTGACCCGGCGCTCACTTCGGGAGTTGCCCAATGAAAATGCACATTAGATTGATAGCGGTCCTGTTCGCGCTCGGCGTACTCGCCGGTTGCGGTGAGCGTCCGCCTATCCAGACCGAACAACTCGGTTACCGCGGTACCGGTATGGAGCAGAATCGCAATCCGCGACTGCTGCAAAAGGTGGTTGCGGCAAATCAGGTGGGGAGCATCCAACCGCCAGCGGACACGAGCGGTCCGTTGGCCAAGGATATCTACCAAAACGTGCAAGTACTCTCCGATCTGTCGATCGGAGAATTCACCCGCGTGATGCTCTCGATGACCGAGTGGGTTGCACCGGCAGAAGAGAAGAACTGCACGTATTGCCACAACGCCGAGAACTACGCCGATGAGGGTAAATATACCTATCAGGTGGCGCGAAGCATGCTGAAGATGACCCGTGACATCAACAGCAACTGGAAGGACCACGTCAAAGATACAGGCGTGACGTGCCACACCTGTCATCGTGGCGGCCCAGTACCGTCCGCGGTCTGGTTCACCGATCCAGGCGCGGGACGAGAGAATGCATTCGTGGGAACTCGTGCAGGTCAGAACTCGGCGATCACCGGGCTCGGCATCACGACTATTGGTCATTCGAGCCTGCCCTACGATCCTTACTCTGCGTACCTGCTCGGCGATTCGCCTATTCGCGTGGAAGGTCCGACGGCCTTGCCAAGCGGTAATCGGGCGTCGATCAAGCAGGCCGAGTGGACCTATTCTTTGATGGTGCACATGTCCAACTCGCTCGGCGTGAACTGCACCTATTGTCACAACACTCGCGCCTGGTCGAGTTGGGAGCAGAGCCGACCGCAACGGGCGGTTGCGTGGCATGGCATCCAGATGGCGCGCAGTTTGAACAATAGCTACTTGGTGCCATTGACCGATGTCTTTCCGGCGCACCGCAAGGGGCCACTTGGCGACGTAGCCAAGATCAACTGTGAAACCTGTCACCAAGGTGCCTACAAACCGTACTTCGGCGAGAGCATGGCCAAGGCCTACCCCGAATTGCAGGGCAGCAAGCCAGTGGAGGCCGAAGCGGCAGCACCCGTCGAGTCACAGAGTACTGCAGCGCCAGCACCGGCCAAGTCCGTCGTCGCGCCGATGGTAACGCCGAATGTCGGTTCCGCAACGGTCGCCGCTGCGGGTACACGACCCTCGTCGTCGGGTGGCGGTCGCTGAGGCGCCGTCAGCTGTTGTTCCCTTCAGGAACCGCGCCGGTGAATGTATTGCTCGCCCAGCCCCGCGGCTTCTGCGCGGGGGTGGCGCGGGCGATCGAAATCGCCGAGCGCGCACTCGAAATGTACGGAGCGCCGGTTTACGTCTTCCATGAGATCGTCCATAACGGTCATGTGGTCGGCGACCTGGCGGCACGCGGTGCCGTGTTCGTCGAAGATATCGCGGATATTCCGGAAGGCGCTGTCACGGTGTTCAGCGCCCATGGTGTCTCGACAGCTGTAGTGGAGTCGGCACGTGCACGTGGTCTGAAAGTCATAGACGCGACCTGTCCGCTTGTCACCAAGGTTCATCTACAGGCACAACGTTACTCGCAGCGCGGCTATACCATCGTGGTGGTGGGGCACGCTGAGCACGAGGAGGTTGAGGGAACTCGCGGATCGGTCAACGGACCGGTTCAGGTTGTTGGGACACTCGAAGAGATCGCAGCTCTACCGATGAGTCGTGACGCGCCGGTCGCGTATGTGACGCAGACGACGTTGTCGATGAACGACACCCGAGAATTGATCGCTGCGCTGGAAGAGCGCTATCCGGATATCGTCGGACCAGGGCTTGAGGACATTTGCTACGCGACGATGAATCGGCAGCGCGCCGTACAGCAGTTGGCGCGGCGCGTCGATCTGATCATTGTCGTCGGAGCCCATAACAGTTCGAACTCCAATCGGCTGCAAGAAGTGGCGGCCGATAGTGGCGTTCCCGCGTGGTTGGTCGAGGATGAGCGCGAAGTTCAGCCGATTTGGCTGGAAGGTGTCGGTAGCGTCGGCATCACCGCTGGCGCATCGACACCCGAGTATCTCGTCCGTCGGGTCTCTGAGAAGTTGACCGAGTTGGGTGCAGCGTCGGTGCGTGAGTTGCCCGGACTTGCCGAGACGGTTCGTTTTCGATTACCGGACTCTCTGAGCCAGGCTGGCTAGCCAAGTTGACTTCGCGTCAAGAGACGCAGCACTCCGTTGAACATGGCGTTGTCACGCAACCTCAAGGGGCGCTTGAGTCGAACCTGCTGTGACTCAAGCAGCGCGCAATGGCGGGCGATCGCGTCAAAGATTCCGGCGACATCAAGTCCCGCATCGTGCATGCACTGTTCGCGCGTGCCGTGCTCGATCGATTGGTCCGGCAAGCCTAGACGCAGAACCGATGTTTGAATGCCTTGCGAGGCCAGAAATTCAGCGACTGCCGAGCCGGCGCCACCGGCGATCGCATTTTCCTCGAGCGTGACCAATACGTCGTGCTGCGAGATCAATTCGAGGATCAACGCTTCATCCAGTGGCTTGATGTAGCGCATGTTGGCGACGCTCGCATCGATGATGTCGGCGACCTCGTGAGCAGCATCGGCTATCGGTCCGAATGCAAGCATGGCGATACCCGAGCCGCGTCGCAGTAGCTCGCCACGACCGAGTGGCAAGGCACGCGGCAGTGGTTGATCTGCTGCTGCGAGACCGACAGCGGCAGTGCGAGGGTAGCGCAGCGCACACGGGCTGCCGAGTTCTACGGCCGTGCGCAACATCGCGCGCAGTTCCGCGCCACTGGCGGGGGCCATGATAGTGAGATTCGGTACACAACGCAGAAAGGATAGATCCAAGCTGCCATTGTGAGTCGCGCCGTCAGGACCGACGAGACCGGCGCGATCGATCGCAAAGGTGACCGGCAGCCCCTGCAGGCAGACATCATGCACCACCTGATCGAATGCGCGCTGTAGAAAGGTCGAGTAAATGGCCACGATGGGGCGCAGTCCCTGCGTCGCAAGACCCGCTGCGAACGTGACCGCATGCTGTTCGGCGATGCCGACATCGTGGTAACGATCTGGGAATTGACGAGCGAAAGCGACCAATCCTGACCCCTCGCGCATGGCCGGCGTCACGACTGCGATGCGCGAATCCTCGGCCGCCAGATCGCAAATGGTGTCGCCGAAGATCTGCGTGTAGGTCATCGGTGCTGGCTTACCGCCGATGATTCCGGTTTCGGTGTCAAAGGGTGTGACGCCGTGATATTTGATGGGATCGGCTTCGGCAGGCTCGTAACCTTTGCCCTTGCAGGTGAGCACATGCAGCAAGCGTGGCCCTGTCTGATCACGCAGATCGTGCAGACACTGCAACAGCTTGGGGAGATCATGGCCGTCGATTGGGCCGTGATAGTCGAATCCGAGAGCGCCAAAGAAACCGCGGGCATCTGCGGCCGGTTCACGCTCGGAGTTAGTCAGTCGTTGCGACAAAGCGCCGACGTTTTCAGAGATCGACATGCCATTGTCGTTGAGAATCACGAGCAGATCCGCGCCGACCCCACCGGCATGATCGAGTGCCTCGAACGCTAAACCTGCAGTCAGGGCGCCATCGCCGATGACGGCCACAGCGCGCTTCCGGGTACCTAATTGTTTGGCTGCGCAGGCCATGCCGAGGGCGGCACTGATGGAAGTGCTCGAGTGACCTGCGCCGAAGGCGTCAAAGCGGCTCTCGTCGCGTTTCAGGAACCCCGAGATGCCCTGACGCTTGCGAATATTGCTCAAGGCCGTACGTCGGCCAGTGAGAATCTTGTGCGGATAACATTGATGGCCCACATCCCAGACCACTTCGTCGTGCGGTGTGTCGAGGCAATAGTGGAGTGCGATCGACAGTTCCACGGTACCGAGGCCCGACGCCAGATGGCCGCCTGAGCGAGCGACCGACTCGAGTAAGAAGGTCCGCAATTCGTCGGCTACGGTGCCGAGCGCGGTAGCCGGTAGGGCGCGTAACTGCGCCGGCTCATCGATTCCTTCGAGGAGGGAGTGAGTGATCGGCGATCTCATGAATGCTCCCGGAGCGCGTGCATGAAGTCAGGGTGACGAACGGCGGTTGGCGAGACTCCAGCGCCACAGGGTTTCGGCGGGCACCGGAAGAATCATGAGCAGGTGCTCGAACAAGGCCAACACGGCGAGGGTGGCGATGATGGTTGCCGCCGCGGCTTCGTGCGTGGAGCTTACCGTCAACGCGACGTTGCCAAAATGCCAGCCGATCGCACCGGCTAGCAGTAGCGACACTGGCATCAAGGGGTTCATGCGACGTTGTCGCATGAAGCCGAGCAGGTGTTGCAAGTGCGGCGGGAAAAATCCCTCACCGAGATTGCGTACGCCCAGAAAAAGATTGAGCTTGGCGCTGCTTCGCATCAACCAGAGCAGTAGCAGCACCAGTAACGCCAGATCGTTGGAACTGCCGTATGAGCCGATGGCGACGATGACGACCGTTGCGATGATCAGCAGTTCGTGCCAAAGAATGGCGGCCAGAGCCGATGCGGCGTGTCGCGCGAATCCGCCCGTGCTCGTCGCGGCGTATAACTTGCCGCCTGCAGCCAGAC